>JASFVN010000005.1:0-47487 GCA_050049805.1 Gemmatimonadota bacterium | reverse complement strand
ACCCTCCATTCAGGATGTTCATCATGGGAACGGGAAGGAGGGCGGCTTCCGGACCCCCGAGATACTTGTAGAGGGGCATCTTGTTTTCCGCCGCTGCCGCCCGGGCCACAGCCATGGAGACGGCGAGGATGGCGTTGGCGCCAAGGCGCCCCTTGTTTGGAGTGCCATCCAGATCGATAAGGGTGCGATCGACGTCCAGTTGCTCCCGGGCCTCGAATCCGCGGATGGTGTCCAGAATCTCTCCGTTGACATACTGCACGGCCTTGAGAACGCCCTTGCCCAGAAAACGACCTGGGTCTTTGTCTCGGAGCTCCACCGCCTCGTGCTCTCCGGTGGATGCCCCACTGGGGACCGCAGCCCGGCCCATGGCTCCAGTCTCCAGGATGACTTCCGCCTCCACGGTGGGGTTCCCCCGGGAGTCCAGGACCTCACGTCCACGGATATCTACGATAGCTGACACGTTTGTTTCCTCTCCAGTGTAAATGTCTTAATCCGATCCGAGACCGGACTCACCCTTCTACGGCTTCCGGGGAACGGAACTCTCCCGAGGACTCGGCGATCTTCTTGGGATCACCCTCTCCCGATGACTCGGCGATTTTCTTGGAATCACCCTCTCCCGATGCTGCAGCCTTCCTCCGGGAATCATCCCTGGGGGGCGGGCCCCTCGTCTCGCCATCGCCTTTCAGCTGCGCGATGGCGTCCCAGGAAGCTCTCAAAAGCCGGTTCCGGTCGCGAATGGTGGTTCCTTCGGTGGGAATCGCCGGCCCGATTCGAAGGGTGATGGTACCACTCCGAATCTTCATGCTCCCCTTCGGCATGACGGCTCGGCTTCCGACTACTGCCACGGGAACCAATGGAACCTGCCCCTGGACGGCCAGAACGAAGGCGCCCTTCTTGAACGACTTCAGGAGGCCATCGGGAGAGCGAGTACCTTCCGGGAAGAGGACCATGGTGAGCTTCTCCTCGTGGACCTCCCGCCAGGCCTGATCGAGGGCCTCGATGGCAGCCTCCCGGTTGCCCCGGTCCACCGAGACATGGCCGCAAGATTTCCAGGCTTTTCCGAAGACCGGGATGTCCTCCAGCTCCTTCTTCGCCACGAACCTGTACCTCACAGGCAGATGGGCAGCCAGGGCGAACACGTCGAACCAGGATTGATGGTTCGAAACGATGATCTGGGGCTCTTCGGTTTGGAGGTTCTCCACTCCCTCCAGGGTCACTCGCACCCCGGCGGCCCAAAGAAGAGCCTTCGCCCACTGCCGAGCAGCCCGATCACAGGCACAATGGAGGTTCCGACGCCAAAAATGCACCCGCAGGACGGTCTGCCCCGCGTAGTAGCCCGTGGCGAAGAAGCCTACAAAATACACCCAGAGGGTGCGGATCACAGATCCTCCTCCGAAGGGAAGTGGCTGAATCCCTTTTCGTTGAGAAGTGTCGTCTTTCCCTGGAGCCCCCGAATCCGGACCCCATCGCCAGGTTCCGCTCGGCCGACCCTGGTGACCGGAATACCAAAAGTATCCTGAAAAGAGTCGACCCAATCATCAAGGGCCCCGGAAGGAACCGTGAACGCCAATTCGAAGTCCTCCCCCCCCGCCAGGACAAGGCGCAGATACTCCTGGAGGGCTTCATCCGGAACCGGCGCCTCCCCTTCCTGGGGGGCCTCGGAGGCTCGGGCTGGTTCATCCGGCACCGCCAGGGCCCCTCCCCCAGCCGAATCCATCCTGAGGGAAGAACCCATCACTTCCCCCAGTGATGGGTGGCCCGGGATCGCCAGGCTCTCCAGGGTGATAGCGAGACCCGACGCAGCGGCCAGGTGCCCCGCGTCGCCGGCCAGGCCGTCGGAAAGGTCGATCAGCCCGTGGAGCTCGACCCGATCCGCCAACCATTGGGCCTCCCTGATGCGGGGCTGGGGTCTGGCGAAGCATTCCCGAAGCACGCCAGGCGGTTCCTCTCCTCGATTCCAGAAGGCCAGGGCACCGGCGCTCCCACCCAGCCGACCTGTCACCCAAAGCTCGTCCCCCGCCCCGGTTCCCGCTCTGGAGACGGGGGATTCGGTCCGTCCCAACGCCACCACATTCACGAAGACGGGACCCGGAGATCTGGAGAGATCACCGCCGAGGATCTGGGTGCCCACCAGCTCACAGATCTCTCCAGCCCCGCGTTGGAGGAGAACCCCATCCGCGGCGAACTCGGTGGGGTCCAGGGCCAGGGAGAGGAGTACCCCAACCGGGCGGGCAGCCATGGCAGCCAGGTCGCTCAGGGCCGCCGCAGTGGCTCGGAAACCCGCTTCCTCAAGAGTTATCCAATTCCTCTTGAAGTGGACTCCCTCCACGAAGAGATCAGTACTCAACACCCAACCACCCTCAAAGACGGCACAATCATCCCCGGGGCCGAGAAGCACTTCGGGGGGAAGCCCCGAATCAGGCCCCATCAACCTGCGGATCAGGTCGAACTCGCCTCCCTGGCCCATGGGGATCCGCCCTTTCCGCCCCTCGCCGGAATGCATGACCTGATCGGCTCCTCTCATCGGGGGAAGCCAGGGATGAAGCCCCAAACGGCACCAAGGACGAAGCCGCCGCGAAGCCCGGCTTGAGCCCCGTCACAACGCAAGGTATGAAGCCCCCCGCGACTACGCTCCCGAATCCACGGCAGCTTCATCGGGCGGGATCCTGATCAAAGAGTAGGAAGGGAAGGTTCAAATCCGAATCCCCTTCCCCCTCCTCCCGAAGGGCGCCGGGCATGGCCTCCACCACGTCCTCCGGCGTCAGGCTCACCCCCAGCTCGGTCCTGGCGGCGGCCCTCCCCGACGTATGGAGACCCAGGCACGCCGCCTCCGGCGGGAGTGACCCTTGGGCCAGGAAGGCTCCGATCACCCCCGACAGAACGTCCCCCATCCCGGCCGCAGCCAGGTCGGAGTTTCCCACTGTGTCTACGAAGAGCCGGGACCGGGGTGTGGCCACCAGGGACGGCATCCCTTTCAGGAGCACCGTGCAACCCGTGCTCCCGGCCAGGGAAAGTGCCGCCTCAGGGCGTCGATGGCTCACCGTCTTCGGATCGGAACCCGTGAGACGGGCCATCTCCCCCGGATGGGGGGTCAACACCACGTCCATCTTGTCGCCCAGGGCCTCCAGGGAGGGGCCGCTCCCGGAGGAGATCAGGTTCAGGGCGTCGGCGTCCAGAAGAACGGGCATGCCCTCCGCGGGCTCGAGAGCCCCGGAAAGAAGCTGCTGGGAGCGTTCTTCCGTTCCCAGACCCGGTCCCACCGCCAGGGCTCGGGAAGCAGCCACTGCCTCTGCCACCCCATCCACATCCGAGGCATCCACATAGACCGCATCCGGGACAGCCTCCTGAAGAATCGCCCGGTTCTCCGGAGGGGAGGCGATCCTCAGAAAGCCCACTCCGGTTCGAAGGGCGGCCCGGGCCGCGAGAATGGCCGCCCCCGCCATACCAGCCCTCCCCGCCACCAGGAGCAGTGCCCCCACGGCGTTCTTGTGGGTATCCGGGTCCCTCCTGGGCAGCCTTCGAGTCACCCAACCCGGAGTGATCAGGGTACCCCGGAAGGTATCTTCCTCAACCGGTGGAAACCCGATCTCCACCACGACCAGGCGTCCCACCAGCCGCCGGCCGGGATGCAAGAGGCCCCCGAGCTTTGCTCCTCCGAAAGCGATGGTCACCCTGGCTGCCACGGCATCTCCGGGAACCGCTCCCGAATCGGCGTCCACGCCGGATGGGATATCCAGAGCAACCACGGGACAATCTGCCCGGTTCACCCCCCGGATAACGAAGGCCTGACGCTCCCTGGGTGGTCCCGAAATCCCCGTTCCCAGGACTCCGTCCACGACCACTTCCGCCCCGGCCAACTCGCCGTCGAGGCGGGACGTCTCTCCCTGGAAATCGGTATCCTTCAGCGTACGAATTCCCCAGCCGTGCAGGAGACCTTCATCCTCCTCCCGCCCCCCGACCAGGATGGCCGTGACGGGCCGGCCCCAGGCCGCCAGGTTCCGAAGCAGAACCAGGGCATCCCCCCCGTTGTTACCGGTACCCACCAGGGCCGTGACCTGCCCCACGGGATAGAGTCGCTGCAGAACCATGGCCGCGGACCGACCCGCGTTCTCCATGAGAACCGGCTGCGGCACACCAAGCTTCTGGATGGCGAACCGGTCAAAGTCTGCACTTTCCGTCCCAGTTGGAGCCCCGACCAGGGCCCGTCCAAAAGGACGAATTTCACGTTCGGTAGACGCATTCATCGGATTCCCCCGGGGTGGAGGGAGGGTGGGTTTGCCGATTCTGAGCGGGCCCATGGGACTCCCCACGAGCCCCCGGGACCCAAAAGGAAGCTACTTGTAGCTTTGGCCGATGGTCCGGCCAAACGTGATTTCCCCGTTGTCGATGCGGATGTTGAACCCGCACTCGGGGTTCGAGCACACCCAGGCCTTATAGCGGATGGGGGCCCCGTCCCGTCCATAGTCCGAGAGGGGGATGAGGATCCCGTCTTCACACTTCTTGCACTTTGGATACCCGTTCACTTCCACCATGATCAACCCTTCCCAACAGCAGACAGGTCACTGAACCCGCAAATCGCGGATCCCCTTCCATCACCCCCAGCTCAGAACCTTCCTCCCCAGGGGTAATCTCGTTCAAAGGCCTCTTCAAAGTCGAAGAGGCCCTGGAAGTCATCTCTCGAATCATCGTCCTGTTTGATCAGAACCCCGCACTCCACCATGGCAAAAACGATCTCTCCGAGGTCTTCGGTCTCGTGGATGCCCCAGTGCGCAAGGACGGTCCGGGCCATAGGACCGTATTGGCTCAAGGCAAGCTTCTTCACCCCGTCGGCCAGTTCCTCGCCGGATATATGTCGAGGCTCATCCAGGCCCGCCAGGACCGAATGGAGGGCGGACAACAGGAACAGATACGCCTTCCCATGGAACCTGGGATTGCGATCCTGGAGCTTCGCCAGAATGCCCTCGGCAAGTTGCAGGTCGGTCATGCTTGGAAAATTACCCGGTTGCCCACGCCACGCCAGCCTCTCAGGCCAGGGACCCGAATTCCTCGTAGAGAGGAAAAGCATCACATAGGTCCTGAACCTCTCCACGCACCTTTCCGACCAGGGATTCGTCCTCGGGGGCGTCCAGAACTCGACCGATCCAGGTCGCAATCCTGGACATGTCCTCTTCTTTCATCCCCCTGGTGGTGAGGGCGGCAGTCCCTATCCTGAGGCCTGACGTCACAAAGGGTGAGCGAGTCTCCCCAGGCACCGTGTTCTTGTTCACGGTGATCCCCGCCTCTTCCAATCGCCTTTCCGCATCTTTGCCCGAAAGGTCGGCATGGCTGGGTCGGAGGTCCACCAGAAGAAGGTGATTGTCCGTGCCATCGCTCACCAGCTTGAGCCCACGGCCCATGAGACCTTCGGCGAGGGCTTTGGCGTTGGCCACCACCTGCTTGGAATACTCGGTAAAGCTCGGATCCAGTGCCTCCTGGAAAGCTACGGCCTTTGCGGCGATGACATGCATGAGGGGACCGCCTTGAGTGCCCGGAAACACCGCTTTGTCGATGGCCTTCGCGTGCTTCTCCTTACAGAGGATCAGGCCACCCCGGGGACCGCGGAGGGTCTTATGCGTGGTCGTGGTGACCACGTCTGCATGGGGAACCGGGCTGGGATGAACGCCGGTCGCCACAAGACCGGCGATATGAGCCATGTCCACCAGGAGTATCGCGCCCACCTCTTTGGCGATGCCGGCGAAGACCTCGAAGTCGATGATTCTGGGGTAGGCGCTGGCTCCGGCGATGATGAGCTTGGGCTTCTCTTCAAGGGCCTGGGCCCGAAGAGCATCGTAATCGATCCTGCCGTCGGAATCCCGAACCCCGTAAGCCCCGACCTCGAACATGGTGCCACTGAAATTCACGGGGGAACCGTGGGTGAGGTGTCCCCCGTGGCTAAGGCTCATGCCCAGAATCCGGTCTCCCGCACTCAGGAAAGCCAGAAAGGCCGCCATGTTGGCCTGGGCTCCAGCGTGGGGCTGCACGTTGGCGTGAGCGGCACCGAAGAGGGTCATGGCCCTCTGGCGGGCCAGATCCTCCACCACATCCACGTGTTCGCACCCCCCGTAGTATCGTTTGCCGGGGAGTCCCTCCGCGTACTTATTGGTGAGGACCGTACCCATCGCCTCCAGGACCGCCGGCGAGACGAAGTTCTCACTGGCGATTAGCTCCAGCTGGGAGGCCTGGCGGTGTGCCTCTGCCTTCACTGCCTCGTAGACGGCCGGGTCAGTACCCCTGAGATGCTCCAGCATTGGTCTTTTCCACTTCTGCTGTTCGCGCCGGCCGGCTGCCAGGACCCTGGAGGGATCCCGGCAGCCGGGCTCTCGCGGCGGGGAAGTTGTCTTTGGCCTCGATTAGAACTCCAGGGCCCCCAACTCCGTTCGGCGCAGGTAGCGCACCTCCTCCATGCGCTGCTCCGCCACCTTGTCCGAAGCTTCGGCCGTGGTGATTCCCTCAGCCTCGGCAAGCTCCAGGATCCTGAGAAGGGTGTTGTAGATCTCTCCAGCTTTCCTCAAGCTGCGCTCGGCAGGCCAACCTTCGATCTCGGCGTAGACATTGATGAGGCCACCGGCGTTCACCAGGTAGTCGGGGCCGTAGAGGATCCCCTTCTCTTCGATCTCTTTGGCGTGTCGAGCCTCGGCCAGCTGGTTGTTGGCCCCACCCACCACGATGTCCACCTTCAGTACCCTCAGTGTGTCGTCGTTGAGGATGGCCCCGAGGGCACACGGTGCGAAGATGTCGGCATCTACGGCATAGATCTCGGCAGGGGCCACAGCCTTGGCACCGAACTCATTCACCACCACGTCCACCTTGTCCTGATCGATGTCCGAAACCGTTAGTTGGGCACCCTCTTCAGCCAGATCCTGGCAGAGGAAATATCCCACGTGGCCGCAGCCTTGCACGGTCACGTGCTTCCCTGCGAGGGAATCATCTCCGTACTTGTGGAGGGCCGCGGCTTTCATCCCCTGATAAACCCCATAGGCGGTAACGGGAGAGGGGTCGCCGGATTTCCCCATCAACCCCACGACGTGGTTCGTCTCCATGTGGACGAAATCCATGTCTGCCGGTGAGGTCCCCACGTCCTCGGCAGTGATGTATCGGCCGGCCAATGATTCCACGGCGCGGCCATGGGCCCGGAAGATCATCTCCCGATCCCTGGCGTTGGGGTCGCCGATGATCACCGATTTTCCTCCACCCAGATTCAAGCCCGCGAGAGCCGACTTGTACGTCATGCCCCGGGCAAGCCTGAGGGCGTCCTCGATCGCTTCGGCATCCGTGGCGTAGTTCCAGAAACGTGTGCCGCCCAAGGCCGGACCCAGCGAGGTGTTGTGGATCGCGATGATCCCCTTGTATCCGATTCGGGGCTCACTCCAGAACATCAGCTGTTCGTGCTCCCGCAGGCTCATTCTCTCAAAGATCTCCATACCACCTTCCTCCCGGTCTCGAGATTATCTCTTGCGTAAAAAAAAACCGTCAGGCCTTGGCCGGCCCGGCCGCTTCCCGGGCGATGACCAGCCTCATGATCTCGTTTGTTCCCTCGTAAATCTCAGTCCCTTTCGCGTCTCGCAAAAGGCGCTCCACCGGATAATGGCGCATATATCCGTAGCCACCAAAGATCTGCACCGCTTCGTCCGCGGTCCAGACCGCTGCCTCGGATGCCGTGAGCTTGGCCATGGCAGCCAGCGTTCCTGAGGACGGCGCCTCGGGGTCCACGGGGCCCTCCATGGCTTCGGCTCCCTGAAAGGTCAATGCCCGGGCAGCAGAAATCTTGACGGCCATCTCGGCCACCTTGAACTGCGTGGCCTGGAAGTCCAGGAGCTTGCGACGGAATTGGACCCGTTCCGCGGCATACTCCCTTGCGTGCTCGAAGGCAGCCCGGGCAATGCCCGTGGCCTGGGCTGCGATCCCCAAGCGGCCCACCTCCATTGCCTCCATGGCGTAAACGAACCCCTCTCCCTCTTCACCGAGAAGAGCGTCCTTCCCCAGGACAGCCCCGTTCAACTCGACCTCCACGGTCTCGGAGGCGGCCAATCCCATGGTGATCTCTCTCTTCCCCACTTCATACTCGTGCAACTCCGGATCCAGCAAGAAGGCGCTGATCCTGCCGCTCTCGCTGTCCCGAGCGAAAAGGACGAGGAGTCCTCCTCTCCCTCCGTTTGTAACCCATTTCTTGGTACCTGAGAGAACGAAACCGTCGCCCTCCCGCTGGAACGATGCCTTCAGGCTCTGGGCATCACTCCCGGCGCCGGCCTCCGAAAGCGCGAAGGCGCCAATGATCTCACCGGAAGCCAAACGGGGGAGGTACCGGTCCATCTGAGCGTCGGTCCCGTATCTCCGGACAAGGCCCGTTACCGGACCGGAGTGGATAGCGACCCCGAGAGAGACGCTGGCATCGCCCCAGGCGAGCTCCTCGATTGCCAGGAGGTACGTGGCCAGGTCGAGGTCCAAACCACCGTGGGCCTCCGGTGCCCGCATCCCCATGAAGCCCAGTTCGCCGAGCTTTGAAAAGGCCTCAGGGTCAAGCTCACGACGGGCATCCCACTCAGCCGCGTAAGGCCGAATTTCCCCAGCGGCGAACTCTCGGGCCAGGGCCCGGATTTCCAGCTGCTCCTCTGTCAGGCGTAGGGTCACCTTTCATCCTTCATCGAATAAACCTTCATCGAACCGTGTCTCATTTCGCGTACGAGTAAAAACCCCGCCCCGACTTCCGACCAAGCCACCCGGCGGACACGTACTTCCGAAGGAGCGGACAGGGACGGTAGCGGTCATCACCGATGTCTCTGTGGAGGACCTCCAGAATGCTCAAACAGACATCCAGACCGATGAGGTCCGCCAAGGCCAGGGGCCCCATGGGGTGTGCCATGCCCAACTTCATCACCGTGTCGATGGCTTCGGCTTGGGCAACACCCTCCATGAGAGCGAAGATGGCCTCGTTGATCATGGGCATGAGGACCCGGTTGGACACGAAGCCCGGGAAGTCGTTTACCTCCACAGGAGTTTTGCCCAACTCCTGTGAAAGCTCCATGACCGTTTGGGTCGTCTCGTCGTCGGTGGCCAGACCCCGGATCACTTCCACCAGCTTCATCATGGGCACGGGGTTCATGAAGTGCATGCCGATGACCTTCTCAGGACGCTGGGTGAAGGCCGCGATCTCCGTGATGGAAATGGACGAAGTATTGGTGGCCAGAATGGCATCCGCAGGGGCCTCTTCGTCCAGTTCCCTGAAGATCTTCTCCTTCAATTCCAGTGTCTCCGGTACGGCCTCCACCACCAGTTGGGCTTCGGAAACGGCATCTTCCAGGGAGGTGGCCGTAGAGATACGCTCCATGGCTTCCTCCTTCTCCCCGGCGCTGATGATCTCCTTCTTCACCTGCCGATCCATGTTCTTGAAGATGGTCCCCAAGGCCCGCTCGAGGAGGTCCTGGTTCATATCCACCAGGGTCACGCTACGTCCCGCCTGGGCGCAGACATGGGCGATGCCATTCCCCATGGTACCTCCACCCAGGACAGTGATTCGCTCGATAGTCATGGTCTTCTCCAGGTCACCGTTCTCCCAATTGCATTCCTCTCTCCACTCCCGAGAGCCACGTCTCCTCGGCAAGGAAGAGAGGTCCCACTTCTGTCGCTCGTTGCCCCGGCCTGAGCCAGGAAGTCTTCCATAGCACCAGTGTCGCTACCATCAAAACCACCGTGGCCACCACCGACCCTTCAGGCCCGAAGGGGCCTCCACTCAGCCAGCGGGCCCCACTCGTCGAGGGCTCCAGGATCGGAGCGTCCACCAGGTCCAACCCGCTCACCGGCAGGTCGAAAAGGAACCCGTGGGCCCAATTCCAGCCCAGGTGAACGCCCGATGCCCACCACAAGCTGGCGGTCTTGAGGTACACGACCCCAAGAAAGAGCCCGGCCACGACGACGTTCGCCAGGCCGATCCAGGTCGTGTTCGGATTTCCCATATGTAGGGCGCCGAACAGACCGGATGTAAGCCAGAGGGCCCATCCACCTCCCCAGGCCTCGGCCAACGCCTGCAGGAGGTAGCCCCTCATGGCGGCCTCCTCCGCCGCCGCGGGGAGTGCGAACAGCCAAAGGGCTTCGCCTCCCTCGACCAGATACTCTGCCATCGTTCCCGAATCTGGCGCCCAGCGAAGGGTGCCCAACCCAATCATTCCCGACACCACGCTCCCGGCGACCAGGACACCCAAACCGATACCGAGTACGATTTCCTTCCCAACGGCCCGGTCGAGATAGAAGCCGAGGGCCCCGGGCCTACGATCATCCAGATTCAGGAGAGCCCACCCTCCAACCAAACACCCCGCCAGGAGGGGCACTGCCCCGTAGGGCAGCTGGGGCGGTACCACCAACGAGACCGCCAGAGTCCCGACGGCCGCCAGGGCCAGGAACAGGAGGAGCCTCCAACCCAGCCGGAGCCGGCCCTTATCCGTCCAGAGGAAACCCAAGACCCTGAAAAAAAAACCTCGGACGCCCGAAGCGTCCGAGGTTTCGCTAGGCCAAATCCACCGACATGGCCACGGCGTTTCCGCCGCCCAGGCAGAGGCCGGCCACCCCCGAAGCCACACCTCGATCCCTCATGGCATAGAGGAGAGTGACCAACACTCTCGCCCCCGATGCTCCGATGGGGTGACCAAGGGCCACGGCGCCGCCGTTCACGTTCACCAACTCCGGGTTCATGTCCAGGGCGCGAATATCGGCGACGGCCTGCACCGCAAAAGCTTCGTTGAGCTCGAACAGGCCGTAGTCGCCCACCGTCTTTCCGTCCTTGGCCATGAGCTTCTGAACGGCATCGATAGGAGCAAAAAACAGATCTTTGGGTTCGGTGGAGCCCACTGCGTAGTTCTTGATGAAGGCCTGAATGGCGAGACCGTGGGCTTCGGCAAACGCCTGGGACGTCACCACCAAGGACGCTGCACCGTCGTTCAGCCCTGGTGCATTCCCAGCTGTGACCACCAGGTTCTCGATACCCTCCGGCGCATCTTTGGGGAAGGCCGGACGGAGCTTGGCCAGAGTCTCCAGGTTCGTGTCTTTTCGAGGGCTTTCGTCGGTATCCACGACATTTACGCCCTTCCGATGTTTGACCTCCACCGGAAGAATCTCATCCGTGAACTTCCCACCCTCGATGGCCGCCACGGCCTTCATGTGGGAGTGGTAGGCGAACTCGTCGGCATCTTCCCTGGTTACCCCGGCTTTGTCGGCGGTGTATTCGGCGTGCCCGCCCATGTGGCAATTCCCGAAAGAGCACCATAGTCCGTCATAGATGAGGCCGTCTTGAACGGTCTGATCTCCGAACTTCACCCCTCCTCGATAGTTCCTGAGATAAAAGGGAACGTTGGACATGGACTCGAACCCGCCTGCCACGGCAACCTGGTAGTCCCCGGCCTTGATGGCCTGAGCAGCCAGCATCACGGCCTTGAGCCCGGAACCGCAGACCTTGTTGATGGTCATGGCAGGAATCGTGGCGGGAATTCCGCCCCGGATGGCTGCCTGACGTGCTGGAGCCTGACCTCCGCCGGCAGAGACCACATTCCCCAGGATCACATCCTCGACAGCCCCGGGATCGATTCCTGCTCTCTTGACGGCCTCCTGGACCGTAAGAGCGCCCAACTCCGTTGCTGAAAGGGCAGAAAGACCTCCGAGGAAACGACCAATGGGGGTCCGAACACCCGAAAGGATGACCGGCGTTCTCTCCTTATCCGTCATGAGTCCACTCTCTCCATCCCAGGTTTTTTTGACCGCCCACCGGCACCTCCCGCGCCGGAGGGGCGGTAAACATACGCCCTTTTTGCATTCCAGGCACGCCCAGAATCAGGTTGGGTCGATGGGGGTTTTTCCCGGATCCAGTTCTGGTTTTTCGCTGTCAGAAGCCAGTCGGCCCCAAGGCACCTTCGGATCGTGTTGAAAAAGGATTGTCCAACCCTCTTCCCGGGCACGGCCCAGAACAGCCCGCTTGGTCTCCAGGGTCACCAATGGCTCGAGGTCGTATCCCATGATCCAGGGGAGGGGAAGATGAGCCACGGTCGGGCACAAGTCGGCCAGAAAAATGGCCGTTTCCCCCTGGTTTTCCAGAACGACCGATTGATGAAAGGGGGTATGGCCAGGGGTGGGGAGGAGTCGCACACCCTCCAGCAAGTCGGTAGGCCCTCGCACCGCGTCCACCAAGCCCGCCTCCACCAGCGGAGTGAAATTCTTGGTCATGTAGGAAGCTCGCACGCGTTCACTCGGGGAGGCGGCGAATTCCACCTCGCCTTGTTGCATCACATAGCGGGCTCGAGGGAACGCAGGGATCAGAGCCCCATCTTCCGCCAAGGCCACATTCCCGCCGGCATGGTCGAAGTGCAGGTGCGTGCTGACCACCAGGTCCACGTCCTCTACCCGAAAGCCCGCCGACCGGATGGCATCCTCCAGGCGTGACGGGTCTCCGGCGTTATCGACCCCGTAGATGTCCTTGAACTTCTCCGACTCCTTGGTGCCGACACCTGAGTCCACGAGGACGAGGGCGTTCGGTGCTTCGACCAGGAGGCATCTGAGGGCCAACGGAATCCGATGGCGGTGGTCGGGAGCGATCTTCCGCTCCCACAGGGGTCGCGGTACCACCCCGAACATCGCTCCGCCGTCCAGCCACTGGAGCCCCGCCTCCAGCACGTGAACCTGCATGGAACCCACCTCTAACCTCCTGGCCAGAGGAAGTTGGTCAGCGGTGAAGGTCGTACTCACGATCGCGATCTTCCTTTCTTGTGGAGAAGAAGGTGGAGAGCCGTCAGGTCCCTGATCCCCCGGGCCCGGGCCTCATCAAGGAGGCGGAGGAATACCCGGGCGGTGGCCAGGGCGTCTCCGTAAGCCCGATGACGAGAATGAATGGGGATGTCAAAATGTCCGGCAAGAGAGTCCAGGTTTCTCCGGGAAAGCTCGGGAGCCAGGCGCCGCGCCAGCTGAACCGTGCAGAGTCGAGGTGTCTGGGGCACGAACCCTATGGCATCACCCAGCTGGGCGCTCACAAAGCGCCAGTCGAAGGACGCGTTGTGTGCCACGAACACTCTCTCATCCAACCAGTGGAAGAGGTCCTCCGCCACCTCCTCGAAGAAGGGCGCCGCCACGACCATCTCGTCGGTGATTCCCGTCAACTCCGAGATCCGAGGGGGAATCCTCCGACCCGGATTGACCAGGGTCTGGAAGTCCTCGACGATGACTCCGTCCCGGATCTCCACCACAGCGATCTCCGTGATTCGGTGACCCCGGTCGGGAGACCCGCCTGTCGTCTCGATGTCAACCACGGCATAGGCGAGGGCCTCCAATTCCTCTTCCGGAACCGGGAGATCCCCCGTCAGGGACCAGCACCCCCGGCCATCCACCTTAAAACGGGGATCCGGGCCCAGAAGAGAAAAGACCGCCGCCGAGGCGGCCCCTGCGTTCCCGGTGAGGCCCAGGACTTCCCGGGCCAGATCCAGAGTGTGGATTTCGCCTTGTTGGAGAAGGGTCACCGCCCTTCTGATCAGGGATGGTTCGTCTCTCACGCTTTGAAACTCGGTTTTCGAAGAGGTGGGAGGCGGGTTCACGAGATCCGGTGGAGGTCGGGAGTCAAAGAAGGGAGAAAGCTAGAGGGACCCGGGGGCAGGGGCAACGGGGATCAGGGGCCGTGAACCGGCCCGCAGGCGGGGCCTGCCCACAACGGATTCTCAAAGTCTACCCATCCCTGTCAGGACTCGAGAGATCAGCACGAAATCCCATGGGGAAAACGTCTCCGGGCGCCTCCGAAGATCAAAACCGGTGGCGGTCTCTACTTCCCTCACCTGCTCGGCGGAAAGGGACGTCTCGGGGTGATTCCTGAGGATCGTCTGAAACTGCTTCCTCCGTTGCTGGAAGGCCAGGCGGGTGAGGAGCCTCAAGGCTCTCTCTTCAGGTACTTCGAGGGGGGCGGGCCGCTCGGGAGTGATACGGACCACCACCGACTCCACCGCCGGTCTGGGCCGGAAAGCGCCAGCAGGCGCCCTCAGCACTCGATCCACGTGGGCCACCGACCGTACACCCACGGTGAGAGCGCCGTAGGCCGAAGTGCCCGGAGAGGCCAGGATCCGATCTCCCACCTCTCTCTGGACCATCAGGAGAATGTCCCGTGGTCTCGGGCGGCGAAGAAGGAAGAAGAGGATGGGGGAGGTGATGTTGTAGGGTATATTCCCCAGAACCTTGAGGTCGGACACATTGGAGGTAAGGGAGGCCGGGTGGTGCTCCAGGATATCGCCCTGAATGACCCGGACCCCCGGGAGAGACCCGTAGGCCCCCTCCAGCTCCGTGGCCAATTCCCGGTCCAGCTCCACCAGAATCAAGGATCGACACTTTCCTGCGATGTGGGCGGTCAAAGCGCCACGTCCCGGCCCGATTTCCAGCACCTCGTCCTCGGATCGCAGGGAAAGGGCGGCGACGATCTTCCGTTGCAGGTTTGGATCGATCAGGAAGTTCTGGCCCAAGGACCTTTTCGGCCGGTGGTACACGAGGACAGGTCTCAGACCCGCAATGCCAGGGCCGTGATGTCGTCGGCGGGGACCGTGGGATCGGCCACGGATGCCCTCCGGAACAACTCGTCCACGAGCGCCCCGGGATCACCGCTTCGCCCCTCGATGGCAGCCTCGAGAACAGCAGCCTCTCCGCTACCCCTCACCTCCGTAGCCAAGGTGTCCGACAGCCCGTCGGTGAAAAGGAGAAGGAGGTCCTCTCCCGTGGCCCAGGGCAGAGTCTTTTCCCCGTAAGAGCTCGGCCCCGCAATCCCCACCGGTGGATCGGTGGCCTCCATCCGGTCTGCGGTGCCATCGGAGTGGATCGCGAAAGCATGGGGATGCCCGGCATTTGCGTAGGTCAGGGTCCCCTTCTTCGGGTCGATGATCCCGTAAAAGAGGGAAAGGTACATTTCGGTGGTCTCCAGTTCCTCTCGGAGAGCATCGTCGAGCTGGCGTAGCACCCCCGATGGGCGCCCTCTTTCCAGGGCGTAGATAGATGCCGCACTCATGGAAAGGGCCATGATGAGAGCCGCCGGGAATCCGTGGGTGGAAACGTCGCCGATCATCACCCCGATCCTGCCCTTGGGGAGGTGGAGGAGATGGAAGAAGTCCCCGCCCACCTGTTCGGCTGGTTGCACCCTGGCGCCCACTTCAGCCCCCTCGAAGTGTTTGGCCACGGGAAGGAGCTTCATCTGAAGATTGTGGGCCAGCTCCATCTCCCGGGTGATCCGCTCCTGGGCCAGACTCTCCCGAATGAGTCTGTGGTTCTCCAATGCGGAGCCTACCTGACTCGCAATGGCCGCCAGGAGCTTCTGGTCGCTGGCCGTAAAACGTCCACCCGGTCGCTGCCCGATGAGATTGATCACTCCGACGGTTCTCGGCTCGCCGGCAGGCGGAGTGTACCGGATGGGAACGCATAGGCGTGACTCGGTGGTATCCACAGCATGAAGCTGACCACCCACCGTCGGACCCGACGGACCAATGATGAGGGGACGCCCCTCCCTGAACACTTCGGCAGTCAAGGAGCGGGGGTTGGAAACCGAAAGAGGGCCCGTCAAGCCGTCCTCCCCCACCGCAGCAACGAGCCGAAGGAGATCGTTCTCCGCCTCGAAAACCCATAGGGAACCACGATTCGCGCCCAGGACGTCACAGACTTCCCCCAGGATCACGCGGGCAGCTTCCTCGAGCCCCAGAATAGACCCCAGGGTTTCGCTGATGGAGTAGAGAAGGTTGATCTCCTCGTACCGCTCGCTGAGTTCGTAGGTGAAGAAGCGTACTTCCTGGGAGAACTCGAACGCCCGCACGACCAGCTTCGTCACCAGGTCTCCGATGACCTCCCCTCTCTGGTCCGGGCAGCCGAAGAGTTCCAGGCGCAGCCGCGGGCCCTCCCGGGGGTTCAACTCCCGCGTCACACCGTCGGTGAACGTCCCCTCTCCTCCGACGCCGCCATCGTCAGGGAGGGGTGAGATGTACACGAGCTGATCCCCGGCAGAGTCGTGGACCTGGAAGAGCCTGAAGGTGATGGAGAGGGCTTTCTCGAAGTCTCTGAGTGTCTGTTGAACGGGGTCGGGAAGAGCGCGAAGGGGTGGAACCTCAGGGGTCATGCCCTGGCCCCGCCGTCCACCCCCCCGCCATCCCCGTCGGGCGGTAGACGGAGGACCAGAGTAACGCTGTTGCCACGGTCGTTGAAATACACCTCGTCCAGAAGCTTCCGCATGAGGAAGATTCCTCGCCCCTCTGCCTTGAGAAGGTTCCCCGGAGTGGTGGGATCCGGAATACAATAGGGGTCGAAACCGCTACCCTCGTCGGTGACCCGGGCTGTGATGGTGGAGCCCTGAAAAGCCACTTCCACCTTGACCCGCTTGGACGGATCCCTCGCGTTGCCATAAAGCATGGCGTTCGCCAGCGCCTCAGCGAGGCCTACCCGGAGGTTCAACCGGAGTTTTCGGGGATCTTCTTCGCAGGTCGGACACCGTGCCATGACGAAGTCCACGGCCTCCTCGATGGAGGCCAGGTCGTTGGGGATGTCCAGGACCAGGTCCGGTGCCATAAAAAAGGAGAGCCCTCTAAGCGAAGTGGAACAGAATAAGGATCAGAGATCCTTGAGTGCCGCCTCGCGGGAATCCGCAATGTGGAACAGGGTGTCGAGTTTGGTGAGCTCGAAGAGGGTCTTGAGATCCTCATTCAGGTTGGCAAGCCGAAGCTCTCCCCCCTGCTCCCTGACCTTCTTCGAGAGACTGACCAGAACACCCAACCCGGAAGAGTCGATGTAGCCGGTTTTCTCGAAATCCACGACGAACTTCCGTTCCCCGCCGTCCAGCTCTTCGAGAACCTTCTGCTTCAACTCCTGCCGGTTTCCTACGATAAGCTGGCCTTCCACGTCCACTATGAGTACGTCACCGACTTTCTCGACCTGGAAACCCATTCGCCCTCCGGGGGAAGATTGTCCCGTTGTGCCGGGACGGCCATAGCCAAAACCAGAGCTACCGGATCATAAACGACCGAGGGGTGGGGGATCAAGAGAAACCCGCCGCCCGAACATTAAACATAACTCATCTTTGGGCCAATCTCTCCTTCATGGCCTGCATGATCGTGGGGGATACGAAGGACGACACGTCCCCTCCCAACTCGGCCACCTCCCGAACCAGGGACGCCGACAGGAATGAGAGGGGTGCATCGGGAGTCAGGAACACGGTTTCCACCTCCGGCCACAGCTCCCGGTTCATCTGCGCCATCTGCATCTCGTACTCGAAATCCGAAACGGCGCGAAGGCCCCGTATGATGCAGTGGGCCTCCCTTTCTCTGGCGAAATCCATGAGAAGACCGGAGAAGCTGGCACATTCGACCCGCTCCTCCTCCCGGTACACCTCCTTGATCAGGGCGACTCGCTCCTCGACCGAAAAAAGGTGCTTTTTCGAATGCGTAGCTGTTTCCGCAACGGCTATCAACAGGCGGTCCGCCAGCCTCAGGGTCCGGCGGGCGACGTCTTCGTGGCCCAGTGTTACGGGATCGAAGGAGCCTGGGTAGATAGCAAGGACATCTCCGGTAGAAGAGCTCATTCGTCTCTCGTCAGTGTAGAAATTGTCGTGTCCCCATATCGTCTTTGACGAAGGCCGGGCAAAGGAGGAATGGCCTCCGATGAACGATGCTCAACCCAGAGCTCACGGGCAAACCCTTTCTCGGAGAAGAGCACAAGGAGTGTTTCAGCAACGCCCAGCCCGTAGGGGGGGTCGGCAAGTATCAAATCGAAGTCCTCGGCCTCGAGCTTCCGGAAATAACCCATGGCATCCCCGCCCACGATCCGGCACTGCCTTTCAGCACCCAGTGTCCCCACGTTGGCCCTGAGGACACCGAGAGCTTTTCTGGATCGCTCGACAAACACTACGGCACTGGCCCCTCGACTCAGAGCCTCCAACCCCAGAGCTCCCGAGCCTGCGTATAGATCCAGTACCCTGGCCCCCGGCAGCCTCGGGCCCATGGCAGACATCCACGCTTCCCGAACCCTGTCGGTGGTAGGGCGAACGGTGCGGCCCTTGACCGTCTTCAGGCGGTGGCCCCGCCACCTTCCCGCGATGATCCTCATCCCGGCGTACCGTCGGCAGACGGACCTTCAGCCGCGGGCCCACCCACCCCATGACCGTCAGCGGCAGCATCCAAAACCGACGCCGGCTCGGTCGACCGGATATCCTTGATGTGAGCCTGCAGACGCCGGACCCCCCTGTACTCGTTCTCCCTCAGCTGGAATACCACGTCGACAGGCCCCGAGCCCAGAGACCTGGGCGCGATCCTCCCGGCCAGATGGAACCCTATGGCGTCCAGATCGGCGTTTCCCTGGCGAAGAAGGAGTTTGAGATGGTCTTTTCCCACCACTCTCGGGGCCTGGGGAATCGACACCCGACGGGCAAGGAAGGTCGGGCCAGGGTTTCCGATCCCGTGGGGTCCCAGGTGCCGGAGGTAGTTGTGGAGTTCGGGCGACATTTCGTCCAAAGTGACTTCCACGTCCACAGACAAAGACGGCCTGAGGTCCTTGCCTTCAAGTACCCTCCGGGCTTCCAGGTTGAACGCCTCACGGAATTCGGAGATTCGTTCACGCCGGATCTCCATCCCAGCCGCCATCCGGTGCCCACCAAAGCGTTCCAGAAGGTGGCCACAGGCTCGGATTCCGTTCAGAAGATGGTATTCGGGAATGGATCGGGCGCTCCCCCTCCCCCTCTCACCGTCCATGGCAATCAACACCGCCGGCCGGTGAACTCTCTCCACGACCCTGGAGGCCACGATGCCCACGACCCCCGGATGCCATGCGTCCGAATCGAGGACGATGCCGAAATCCCTTTCCGGGGAATACTCCAGGTCCAGAAGAACCAGGGCATCGGCCAGGGTCCGCCGGTCCTGGTCCTGACGGTCGAAGTTGATCCTTTCGGCCCGGCGGGCCAGCTCCCGGGCCTCCGCCTCGTCGTCGGTCAGGAGAAGGCGGAGCCCGTCTGCCGGCTCCCCCAGCCTTCCCAGAGCGTTGAGACGCGGCGCCAGGCCGAACCCGACTCTCCCGGCGGTAATCCGTTCCGTGGGGATTCCCGCCTCCCGCATCAGGGCCCTCAAGCCCGGAGTATTTGTCTCTCCTAGGGCCTTGAGCCCGTATCTTGCCAGGACGCGGTTCTCCCCCTGCAGAGGCACCAGATCCGCTACCGTGGCCAAGCCCACGAAACCGAGGAAGGGGTGCAGCTCCGCCTCATTCGCCCCGAGAGCCCCGGCCAGCCCCTGGCACAGCTTGAAGGCCACTCCGGTGCCACAGAGGTGCGGATTCGGATAGGAGCTGTCCTTTCGGGCCGGGTTGATGACCGCCGCCGCCGGAGGAAGGGTGTCTCCTGGAGCGTGGTGGTCGGTCACCACCACATCGATCCCCCTGTTCCGGGCCCTTTCCACCCACTCATGGGCCAGAATCCCACAGTCCACCGAGATCAGGAGAGACGCACCGGCCGCTTCGGCAGCCTGGAGACCGGCGGGTCCCAGGTCGTAACCGTCCCTCAGCCGGTGAGGAACGAAAGGAACGGGTCGCCCTCCCGCCCCGAGGAGGAAGCGAGTCAGGAGGGCCACGCCCGCCATGCCATCGACATCATAATCCCCGTGGACCAGGATGGTTTCCTCAGCGTCCAGGGCCGCAAGGATTCGCCGGACAGCGGGACGGAAGTCGGGGAGCTCTTCGGGACGGTGGAGATCGGAAAGCTTGGGGCGGAGGAAACTTTTTGCGGCCTCTGGGTCGGAGAGCTTCCTTACCGCCAGGAGTGTACAAAGGGGCCTGGGGAGCCTGAGGGCCCCCTGGAGGCTGGTCACCACCCCCGGATCCGGCGGGGAGGCCAGGTCCCATCGTGGCGAAGGCGCCGACATCCCGTCTCCTCCGCCCCGAGGTGGAGTCGATCCGTTGCCCAAACCCGTTTCCACCCTCAGTCCGACTCTTCCCCGGCGCTGAGAAGAACTCCACAGTACTCGCAGGAAAGTCCGACCGCACCCTTCCTGACCTCATTCTGGACCTGCAGAGGGATCATCCCGTAGCAGTTGCCACAGGCGCCGTCCGGTGTCAGAGCCGCAACCGCCACGGCTCGCCCTCCACCCCGAATCCGCTCATAGTTCTCCCTCTCCCGGGAAGGAACCATGGCTGCGTAGGTCTCCCGCTTCTCTTTGAGGAGAGAATACTCCTGGATGGCCGCCTCTTTCTCCTCGAGAAGCTGAAGCCTCCTGGGCTCCACCTCACTCCGTGCCTGATCCAGGGCCTCCTCCGCCTCCGTCAGCCGATCCTCCATTCTCCTGATCTGATCCAGGAGGGTCAGAGCTTCCTGTTCATCCCCCTCCAAGGCCATTCTCAGCAAATCCATCTCGGCCCGGACGGCGGCTTCCTCCCGGAGGTTTCGGACCGATTTCAGTCGCTCCTCCAGTTTTTTCCAGCGGGCCCTTCGATCGTCTGCCGAGTGCTCCAGCCGTCTCTCCTCCACTTTCATCTCCTGAAGGCGGCTCTTGAGAGAGGAGACTTCCTGTTCAAGGGCCAGGGCCGGCTCCTCCACCTCTTCCAGGAGCGGATCGAACTCAGCCACTCGTTCCTTCATCGTTTCGAGCTTGAGGTCCATGTCCTGCAGGTTCTTCAGGGACCCGGGTTTCTGTTCCGTCATGTGACTCTCTGCTATGAGGTTTGCTCCGTTGGGTCCTGGCGCCGCCGAATGGCGGTCCGCCAGTCGATCTTCAGTTCTCTTCGGAGTCGGGATATTTCGTCCAACTCACGCATAAGGGAGTGTTGCTTGTCAGGATCCTTCTCTCGGGTCATGGCGGCCCGCAGATCTTCGGCACGAGCCGCAAGCTGGCTCTCCTTGATCTGACCGATGGAATCCTCGAACACCCGGGAAGCCTCGGAGATCCTTTCCTGGCTCGCCATGAGCTCGTCGAGCTTCGCCGCCACCGACGGTTCCATACTCGCAGGCGCATGGGTCAGTTCGGGATCTTCGACCAGAGCCTGGAAAACCGCTCGAGAAGCGGGGTCCGAAAACTCCTCCGCCCCCAAGCGCTCGGCGGCGAGGTCCACGTAATCCCTGAACTGAACCAGAAGAAGGAGGAGCTTTCTCTCGGCCCCCATGGAGACAGGCCGCCGAAGGGGTTCGGGACCGGAAGAGGGCCTGGGCCTGGGCCGGATCTGGTGGCCCTCCCCTCTCTTTGACAGCTCGGCTTCCAGGGTTTCCCTTCGGACCCCGGTCCGTTCCGCCACCTTCGCCACATAGATGTCTCGAAGGGCCGGATCCTTCGCTGCCCGGAGGGTTGGCAGAAGGCGATCCACCGCCCCTCGAGTACGTTCGATGGTGGAGAAGTAGTCCCGTTCCTCGAGGATCTGAAGTTTACGGTCCAGGACGTCCACAGCCTGGCTCAGGTATTCCCGGATGCCCTCCGGGCCCTCTTTCTGGACCACGGTGTCAGGGTCCTCTCCCGGGGGAAGCGTGACCACCGATGGGTGCACCCTTGCTGCGAGGAGAACGTCCCCGGCTCGGAAGCTGGCCTTCAGGCCCGCAGGGTCACTGTCGAAAAGGAGGTAGCCCCGGCTGCAGTACCTGGCCAGCAGCCTGGCCTGGTCCTCGGTCAAGGACGTGCCGAGGGGCGCCACTACGTTCTCGATCCCCCGGGCCGAAAGAGAAAGAGCGTCCATATACCCCTCCACAACCAGACCACATTCCTCCCTTCGAATAGCATTCTTGCCCCATGACAAGCCATAGAGGACCTGGCCTTTGTGGTAGACGGGGGTTTCCGGGGAGTTCAGGTACTTCGGCGCTCCTTTCCCACTGGGACCCAGGATCCGGCCACCGAAGGCCAGGACCCTCCCGGACGTGGATTCGATGGGAAAGATGATCCGGTTTCGGAACCGGTCGTATGGGTCTTTCCCGTCCTCCCTTTGAATCAGGAGCCCAACCTCCAGGAGCACCGCGTCGCCAATCCCATGGACCGCCGCAGCTTCCTTCAGCGCCCGCCATTCATCGGGGGCGTACCCCAGCCCGAAACGCTCCGCAACCTCCTTCCCGATGCCCCGCTCCTTCAGGTAAGCTCGGGCTTTCTTCCCGGACCGTCGCCCCCAGAGGTTCTTCTGGAAGAATTCCTGGGCGAAGGCGTTGGCCTCATGGAGCGGCCGGAAGGGATCCTCCTCGCCTCTCCGGGACACCTCCCTGACCTCCACCCCGGAACGGGCTGCCACAGCCTTCACGGCATCGACGAAGCTCAACCCCAGCCTCTTCATCAGAAAAGTGAAGACATCCCCGGATTCGTTGCATCCAAAGCACTTGTAGAACCCCTTCGAGGGAACGACATAGAAGCTCGGCGTCTTCTCCTCATGAAAAGGACAACGGGCCTTGAAGTCTTTTCCTGCCCGCTTCAAAGCCACGTACTCGCCGATGATTTCGACGATGTCGGCCCGGGCTCGGACCTCGTCGACGACTTCGTCGGGGATCATCGTAGCCTCACGATCGTCACTCCGGCTCCACCTTCGGCGGGCCCACCCATCCTGAACTCACTCACCCGGCCGTCTGTGGCCAGAAGCTCGGATACTGCCGTGCGCAAAGCCCCCGTTCCCTTCCCGTGGATGATCCGCAGCTCGCCCAGGCCAGCGAGAACCGCCTGATCGATGGCTCGGTCCACTTCTACCCCCAGGTCCGCCACCCGAAGCCCCCTCAGGTCGATCTCGGGTTCGGCCTCAGGCTCCGGGCCCTGCCAGGAGGATGCGGAGGCCGGCACCTCAGATCCCCCTGCATCTCCACCCTTCCCTCCTCGCTCCAGGATATCGAGCTCCTCCACCGGCACCTGCATCCGAAGACCGGACGTCTCCACCACTGCTCGACCGTCCCTGACCTCCATCACGATCCCCTTGGATCCGGTCCCACCGACTCGGACCCTGTCCCCGGGACTGGCATCTCCGCCTCCCGTGGGTCTCACAGATTCTGCCTCCCGGGACCGAAGCTGCCCTGCCGCCTCCTCCACTCTCCGCCGTGCCTGGCGCTGAGCTCTGTCCAGAGCCTCTCCTTCACCACGACTCCCCTCCCAGGCGGCCCGAACCTCCTGGATAGCATCCTCGACTTCCTTGCGGGCTTCCATCAGCAGGCGCCGGGCATCCTCCTGAGCCCGAGCCCGAGCCGACCGCTCCCGGTTCTTCAGGGCCGCCTCCCGTTCCATGAGGCCCTCCTTGAGCCGCTCGGCCTCTGCCCTTTCCGTAGCCAGGGATTCCACCAGGCCGGCCGCTTCCTTCTCCTTCCGCTCGAGGGTAGCGAGAAGCTCCTCCATCCTGGCCTCATCCCTGGGCAGGTGTCCCTCTGCCCTGTCCAGGACATCCCCTGGGAATCCAAGACGCCGGGCGATAGCAAGTCCGTAGCTCCTACCGGGCCGCCCCTTCAGGAGCTGGTACGTCGGTTCGATCCGGTCGGGATCGAATTGGAGAGACGCGTTCACGACACCGCTACCCGGTGAATCCAGACGCTTCAGGGCTCCCAGATGAGACGTGGCTACGGTGAGAGTCCCCCTCTTCACAAGCTCCTGCAGAACGGCTTTGGCTAGAGCCGCTCCCTCCTGCGGATCGGTGCCGGTGCCCATCTCGTCGATGAGCACCAGGGATTCGTGGTCGGCTTGCTCCACGATCTCCTTCAGATTACCGAGGTGAGCCGAGAAGGTGGAAAGACTCTCTACAATGGACTGTTCGTCACCGATGTCTGCGAAGACGCTGGCGAAAACCGGAATCCGAGTTCCGGGGCCGACCGGGGGTACGATTCCGCTCTGACAGAGCATGGAGATCAGCCCAACAGCCTTCAGAAAGACGCTCTTTCCACCTGTATTGGGCCCCGAGACGATCAGGGCCCTCTCGCCTGGATCGAGCCTCAGATGGAACGGAACCACGCCCTTGGGATCCCTGGCCAGGAGGAGGGGATGCCGCCCGTGCACGATCTCCAGCTCCTGGGTACCCGGGGCCAAGAGAGAGGGAGCCGAACCATCCCAAGCCCGTGCGACCTGCGCCCGGGCGAAGATACTGTCGAAGCATACCAGGGCTTCCTGGGAGGCTTCCAGAGATACGTGGGATGGGCGCAGCACCTCGGTATGTTGCCGGAGGATCCTGAGGATTTCCCGTTGTTCCTCACGTTGAAGACCACGAAGCTCGCTCATCAAGCCCGAGGCTACCGGCGGCTCGACGAAAAGGGTGCCACCCGTCGCAGACTCGTCCAGGACAGATCCCCCCACCTCTCCCCTTCCCTCCCGGCGGATCGGGATCACATAACGCCCTTCTCGAATGGTCACGGACGCGTCGGACACCACGATTCGGTCAGGCAGGGTCCCGAGGAGTTTTTCCAGGGCCCGTACGATCTTGCCGTGGGCCTGCCGTAACCGGGCTCGGATTCGGCTCAGATCCTTACTGGCCGTATCCAGAATCTCACCGTCCCGATCCACCACCTTGCCGATGGTCCTCTCGGTGGCCAGGTCCTTGTGGAGTCTCTCCGACAGGAAGGAGGACAGGGCCGGTAGCTCAGACGCGAGCTTCGACAGGCTCACCTTCAAGGTTCGGCTGGACCCCAGCAATGATCCAAGGGCAAAGAGCTCCCTGGGTTCCAGGACACTCCCTCCCAGGGCGAGGCGCTCCAAGCCCTTCCTGGCGTCGGGGATGGTCGGCGCCGACCAGTCCGGGTGACGCCCCAGGAACCGGGCCAGCTCCTCCACACGATCCAGTTCGGCCCGAATCCAATCGGAGCCTGTTTCCGGCGCCAGCTGAAGAACCCGGGCTCTCCCCAGCTCGCTCAAGGCCCTGCCACCGATCCTTTCCAGGACCCGGGGGAATTCCAGCACCTCCAACGCATGCTGGTTCAACGCGAACTCTCCCGCCTCGGCCCGAAGCTGATGGGGGATTCCTCCCCAAACGGAGGACGGGCGCCGGCCAGGTGGCCAGCGCCCGTTTCCGGATCTGCTGAGGGGAGGGTGAGAACAACCATCACCCAGCCAGCACCTCCCGGACGATTCGATTGGCCTCTTTCCCATCGAAACGACCCTTGAGACGAGGCATGAGCTTCCCCATAACGGGTCCTAGCTCCGTCACCCCCTCGCCGATGATCTCCTTCACGATCTCCCGAACCTCCCCTTCCGTCATCCCCTCGGGCAGATAGGCTGCAAGCATCTCGGCCTCGGTCTCCTCCTTCTGGGCCAATTCATCCCGGCCGCCGGCTCGCATCTGTTCCGCCGCGTCCTTCCGGCGTTTTACCGCCTTGGAGATCACGACCAATACCTCCGGGTCCTCGGCCTCCGCACCTAGGTCGATCTCGTGGTTTCGCAACTCGGAGAGTGTCGTGGAGAGGACCAGGGTGCGCAGTTTGTCCCGGCTTTTTCTGGCGTCCTTCAGGTCGTCCTGCAGCCGTGTTTTCAATGGGCTGGTCAAACCGTAAATCCTCCGTCCTGGTTATGAGGAAGCTACCGGGAGGGGGAAAAGCGGTCAACGCACCGAACCGTGTCGACTCTCCCGGTCTGGGCCTATCCGGGCGGCCACCCCATGCCTCGGCCACCCAGAAGGTGCAGATGGATATGGAATACCGTTTGGCCGGCCCCGGCCCCGGCGTTGACCACCATCCGGTATCCTTCTTCGGCAACGCCTTCGTCTTCGGCGAGTTCCCGGGCCGTCAAGAAGAGTCGCCCCATCAACTCGGTGTCTTCCGACTCCAAATCGGTCACGGAAGCGATGTGTTTCCGAGGAATGATGAGGATATGGGTGGGAGCCTGAGGGTTGATGTCTCGGAACGCCAGGATATCCGGATCGGAGCGGACCACATCGGCAGGGATTTCTCCCTGGGCGATCCTGCAGAAGAGACAGTCGGGACTGGACAAGAAACCCCCTCGATTCTGGAGCTGCTGTGGGAACCGTCGATCCATGCCATCATGGCCGACGGCATGGACCTTCGCAATGCCTCAATCCGACAACCCCGAGGGGGACCCTTGAAGCGCCCGGCTCACGTCCCTTTCCGCCATGGGCAAGCCCCCCTCTCCAGGGGATGTTCATCGGGGGAACAGACCAACAGATCGGGTTTTTCCGAAAGGAGTGGAGAGCGTTGCTACCCTGGGAGAAGCGAATCGAGGAAATTCTGGACGCAGCGCCAACCAGGGCTATGTCCTTCTCTCGATTGATGAAAGCCGTGAGGGCTCAGAGTCCTGGACCAGTCGGGGACCCGGAGCAGATCCTGAACCGGATGAACGAGGAACCCACACGCTTCCTGGTGGTCCCGGACCCCATCGGGCCCTGGGCTGAGGCGGTTCAGCCAAGCCGGGTGCGGGCTCCCCGCCCAAATGGAGAAGGGAAAGGTGACCCCTGGGTTCTCGCCAGGACCCCTCCTCGGCCGGCCTCGGGTTCCGAGGAATTGATGGTAATTCAGGTCCAGGAGAGCCTACGGGCGTGGGGCCAGGAGCTGGACACGAGATCCCAGGGGGCCATAGCCCGGTGGATCGATGCGAACTGCGAAGCGGAGGAAGTGATGCTCAGCCTCTTCGGACCCGAGATCAGGGGACGTTGAAGAGACCCGTCCACCAACCCTCTTCCTTTTCCCATTGTTGAAGGAAGAACCCCTGGGCGGCAGCGGCAGGTACGAGCGTTTCCTCTTCGTCCATGAAGATCCCGCTCAAGACGGCCCACCCCCCCTGGGCAAGGCTGGACCGGAAGCCGGGCAGGAGGGGAAGAATCAGATGCGTCTGAAGATTACCAACCAGTCCGTGGAAAGGTGCCCCGGGAAGTGGTCCGCGCTCACCCACCTGAAGTTCTTCCACCACCACCCGGCCCTCGACAGCGTTCCTTTTCACATTTTCCCTGGCCGTTTCACAAGCCATGGCATCCATCTCGAATGCCCGGACCTCCTCGGCCCCCAACCGGGCCGCGGCAATGGCGAGGATTCCTGAGCCCGCGCCTACGTCGGCGACGCGATCACCCGGATGGATTGTTCGATCCAACATTCCCAGGCAGCCCCGGGTGGTGGCGTGTTCGGCCGTGCCGAAAGCCAGGCCCGGGTCTATCCTGAGAAGCAGCTCACCCTCCGCCGGTTCCACCTTTTCCCAAGAGGGTGCAACCAGGAGACGGGGTGTGATCCGGCGAAGGCCCAATCCTCGGCGCCAAAGATCCTCCCAGTCCTCGTGGGGCTGCCAACGCCAGGTGAGCTCCATCTCCTGGTCGCCCCACAGGTCGTGCAGGCGGGCTTGGACGGCGTCCAGGAGGCTCTGGACGTCTCGAGGAGGGGGGAGGTAGGTGACCAGGCCGCCGTCCCTTTCTTCCACGGCTCCCCCACCCAACTCCATAAACAGCTCGCAAACAACCCCAGCCTCGTCAGGACCTCGAACCGTCAGCTCCAGCCATCGTTCCGGGGGCATGATTCCAGGCAGGTCAGGAGAAAGCTTCTTTCACCCTGGACCAGAACCCACGCTCCTCGCCGGATAAGGCGTCCTCCGGCGGGGAGTCCTCCGACTCCCTCAGCTCCTGAAGGAGGCGCTCCTGGTCCTTGGAGAGCTTCTGGGGGGTCCAAACCCTGATCCGCACCAGTTGGTCGCCTCGGCCCCTTCCGTGGAGCCCGGGCAATCCCTGGCCGCGCATGCGAAGGACCTCCCCGGACTGGACTCCTGGAGGAACGGTCAGGCGTACCGAACTTTCCACGGTGGGGACCTCTACCTGGTCACCCAAGGCGGCTTGGCTGAAGGTAATGGGGAGCTCGAAGAGGAGGTTCTCTCCATCCCTTTTGAAGCGGGGATCCTCCTGGACCTCTAGGAGGACGATGATGTCTCCTTTGGGTCCCCCGCGAGGGCCGGCATTTCCCTGACCCCGGAGGGTGAGGAAGTTTTCCGAGCTGACGCCCGGAGGCACCTCCACATCCAGCTCTTTCTCCTCCCTGATTCTTCCGTCGCCGCGGCAGGTGTCACAGGGCGTTTCGATGATCCGACCCTCTCCATGACATACCCGGCAGGGTGCGACGGAGACGAACTGACCGAACACGGAGCGCTGAACCTGGCGTTCTTCTCCGGAACCTCCACAATTCCGGCACGGAACCGGATCTTTTCCAGGAGCCGATCCGGAGCCGTCGCAGGTCCGGCACACATCCAGAATCGATACCCTGAGCTTCTTCTTCACCCCTTTCGAGACGTCCCGCAAAGTGAGGGGCAATCGCACACGCAGGGTTTGGCCCTTCCCGGTATCCCTCCTTCCACCTCCTCCGCGACGGCCACCGAAGATGTCTTCAAAACCGGCAAACCCGCCGAAGTCCCTCATGAAAACTTCGATGGCGTCTGCAAAGTCGAAGCCGCCGAATCCCGGTCCGCCGGGCCCCCCTCGCAGGCCCTGCTCCCCGAAACGATCGTAGGTGGATCTCTTTTCGGGATCTCTCAGGACCTCATAGGCCTCTGTGACCTCTTTGAATCTGGCCTCGGCTTCCTTGGAACCCTCATTTCGGTCCGGATGGTACTTGAGTGCCAGTTTCCGATAGGCCTTCTTCACTTCTTCCGTGGAAGCATCCCGGCCAACGCCCAGGCGTTCGTAATAGTCTGCCATTCCCTATATGCCTTGGGGCCGTCCGCTCCCAGACTCTGCTCGGATGGGTGGGCCCCTGAGAAACCCTTTCTTGATGTTTTGTCCCGCTTGGATCAGGACCCGAGGATCCGATTCACGAGAGACGAGGTCGAATCCACGATAGCAATGACCTTTTCATAGGGCATGCGCGTGGGTCCAATGACCCCAATGACACCCTTGAGGCCACCGATGTGATACTCGGACGTCACCAGGGTAAAGTCTGTCAGCTCTTCCTGCTCGTTCTCCGATCCGATGGTGATCTGGAGCCCGGCCTGGTGATTGCGGCCCGAAAGGGCGTCGAGGAGTACGTCCCGCCTTTCCGTGAGCTCGATCAAACCCTTGAGCCTCTCTCCCGAGGTGAACTCCGGCTGGGCCGCCAGGAGACTGGCCTTGCCCAGGAGTATCTCACCCTCCTCCAGGTCGGACCAATTGAACAGGTTGGAACCCGACTCGATGAAGATGTTCAGGAGTTCATCGGCGGCGGCCGAGTTGTCGGGCCGGGAGTCACGGAGCCTTTCCGGGAGCGTCTCCCGAATCTCCCGAAGGCTTAGACCGGCCAACCGCTCGTTCAGAACCATGGCCAAGGTGGCCAGGGTATCCTCGGGAATTTCACCCTCAAAATCCACGTAGAGCGTCCGGGCCAGGCCGCTCCTGATGGTAGCCACAAGGAGGACTTTGTTGGAGGCGACCTTGAGAAGCTCCAGCCTCTGCAGGACTGCCTTCTCCAGGCGGGGGGCCAGGGCCACACCCAATTCCAGCGAGAGCAGGCTCAGGGCCCGGGCCGCTCTTCGAATAAGACGTTCAACGGCTGTGGGCCCACCGGAGGAGAGCTCTCGAACCAGGGTGCTCTGATCTTCTTCACTCAAGTTCGGGAGGCGAATCAGCTGGTCCACATGGAATCGGTAGGCGAGGTCGGTGGGAACTCGCCCGGCAGACGTATGGGGATGGGTAAGATACCCCTTCTCCTCCAGGTCACTCATGGTGTTGCGGATGGTCGCCGGTGATACGCCCAAGCCGCTTCGCCGGGCCACCGACCGGCTTCCAGCTGGTTCCGCCGTTTCCACGTAGGCCCGGACCACCGCCTCCAGCACGCGAATCTCGCGTTCCGTCAGATCCTGTCCCACGGTCTTTATGGTCTGGGTCGGTTCCTTCATGATTCCGAAAGATCGAAAAGGCTGTGAGGGAGCGTCAACCCATGGCCTGATTCAACCCAAGGTTTGATCCAGCTTCACAACCAGGTGATCGAGGAGTAACCACCCCGAAGGGGTCAGACGCACGGTACCCTTCTCGTGCCTTGCATACCCCTCCGACACCCATGAGGTCACGAGATCTACGGCCTTTCCCCTCCAATCCCGCGTATTCATTCCCCGGTCCGTCCTCAGCCCGAGCCAGAGCCCTTCCAGTCGGACATCCTTCGTTGTCAGCTCTTCCTCCCCTTCTCTGGGCGAATCCCCTGCTTCGCAGGCTCGCTGGTACTCAGTCCACCCCCTGAGATTCCAACTCCTCCGCGGTGGCTGGTAAGAATGGGCTCCGTTGCCCAGGCCCAGGTAGGGTCGTCTTTCCCAGTAGGCCAGATTGTGCCTGGATTCGTAGCCCGGGAGTGCGAAGTTCGAGACCTCGTAGTGCCTGTATCCTTCTGAGACCAGTCTCTCGCTGGCCTCCAGGAACTCCTCCCGGTACTCCTCCTCGTCAGGTCGCGGCAATTTTCCCAATTCCATATCCAGGGCCAGCGGAGTCCCCTTCTCCACCGAGAGCCCGTAGAGGCTGAGGTGTGGAACTTCCGCAGCCAGGGCTCGATCCAGGTCTCTGGTCCAGTCACGCTTCACCGCTCCTGGCAAACCGAACATCAAATCCAGACTGATATTCTCGATTCCTCCTCGTCGCGCAGCCTGGATGGCCCCATGGGCCTCCTCGGGCCCGTGGCTTCGGTTCAGCCACCGAAGGACCGGGGGCTGAAAGCTCTGAACTCCAAGGCTTACCCTGTTCACTCCTGCCTGTGCCCAGCTCAGAGCGAGGGCCCTGGTGAAGGACTCCGGATTCGCCTCAACGGTCCATTCGAGCCTGGGCGCTGTCAGGCGTTCCTGGCCCAGGAGTCGGGGTATGCTCCCCATGGCATCTGGGCCCAAGAAGGAAGGAGTGCCCCCTCCGACGTAAAGGGTATCCAGTTGTTGGTCGAGAAAGAACCTCCCCTCCGCTTCCAGCAGCGCAACCTCCGCCGAAAGAGCAGACAGCCAAGCACCCGTGGGAGCTCGTTCCGCTGTTGTCACCGGGAAATCACAGTAAGAACACCGCCGGGGACAGAAAGGCGCGTGGAGGTAAAGGTGTCGAATCGGGCTGGGCTCTGGAGCCTCGGACCAGGGCATGGTCATGGCTTCATCGGCGTCGGAAACGCATCCCGGCACACTGTTCCGCCCACCCCCCCAGCTCCAAAGCGGAAAGCCCCGCAAGCGCCTGGGAAAAGGATACGGCCGCGCCGGCCGCCACTTCCTCCACGGGCAGGGGTTTCCCGGAAAGAGTACCCCAAAGCGCGGTCAGTTCAGGGGGAATCCCCAGGGCATCGGGCTCGGGAGAGAGAGAGGACGAGCCCGGACTCGGAATCGAGAGCCCCAGGGCCTCGAGATCTTCAACAATGGCCTCAGGGTCCGTGATGACTCGGGCCCCCTCCCTGAGAAGGCGATTGCTCCCGGCGGCCTGGGGGTTGTGGACTGAGCCAGGGACGGCCAGGACATCCCGACCCAGGTCCAACCCGTGGTCGACGGTAATGAGAGCGCCGCTCCGGCTTCCTGCCTCTACGACAATTACGGCTTGGGACAGCGCAGCGATGATCCGGTTTCGCCTGGGGAAATGGTGCGGCAAGGCTCCCTCGTCGGGGAGAAACTCCGAAAGGAGAAGACCCTGGGACGCTAGTTTCCGGAAGAGGGGGCGGTGAGATCCTGGATAGACCACCCGCAGGCCGGAACCGAGGACCGCCACGGTGTCTCCTCCGGCCTTCAGGGCTCCCTCATGGGCAGCGCCATCGATCCCCAGGGCCATGCCACTGATTACCGTGATGCCGGCGGCGGACAGGTTCCGGGCCAGGATGCTGGCCGTTCTGCGCCCGGCCTCCGTGGCTTTCCGGGAGCCGACGATAGCCACTGACGGTTCCAAAGGGAGATCCAGCCTACCCCTGAAGAAGAGGAGAGGCGGAGGATCGACCAGCTCGTGGAGGACTTCGGGATACCGGTCCGAGGTCATGGGAAGGACCCCGATTCCCTCTTCGAACCAATCCCGAAGAGCCGGTTCGCCAGCTGAGTCCTCCAGAATCGAGAGCTGCTGGCCCCTGGCCCGAAGGACCGCAGCCCCCGATCCGAACCGTTCCACGAGTTCCCTGACCCCCCGATCCCCCAAGCGGGGCTCCTCCCGCAAACGAAGGAAGGCCAGGACCTCAGCCCGATCATGACTGTCCAGGTCTATTCCGGCACCCACCAATCATCCTCCTCCGTGCCCTCCTCCGCCTTCTGTGATCGAGTCTGAGCGTAGAGGCCTTCCAATAGGGATTCGAGTCCGATTCTGGCCACGGAACTGATTCGAAATTTCCCCCAGGCCTCCGGGGCCGAAATCTCCGGTGGGGCTTCACCCTCCGGGAGGAGGTCGGCTTTCGTGATGACTACGCAATGAGGGGTCCGGGCCAACTCGGGGGAGTGATTCGCCAGCTCCTCCCTCAGCTGGTCGTACTCCGACTGATGGTCCTCGGCATCGACGGGCACCAGGAAGGCCAGCGTCCTGGTCCGTTCAATATGGCGAAGGAACTGAAGTCCCAACCCTCGCCCTTCATGGGCACCCTCGATGATTCCGGGGATATCGGCCACTACGAACGATCGGAAGTCCGGCAAACGGACCACACCGAGGTTCGGCGCCAGCGTAGTGAACGGGTAGTCGGCAATCTTCGGATGGGCTTCCGAGATCGCGGCCAGAAGGGTGGACTTTCCTGCATTCGGCTGCCCCACCAAGCCGACATCGGCGATGAGCTTGAGTTCCAGCTCGATCTCACGCGCTTCCCCCTCCTCCCCTGGCTCCCACCTCCGGGGCGCCTGGTGGGTGGATGAGGCGAACCTGGCGTTCCCTCGACCGCCTCGACCCCCGCGGGCCACGATGAGTTGTGCCCCTCCCTCCAGCAGCTCACCGAGGACCTCTCCGGAGGATGCGTCCCTCACCACTGTTCCAGGGGGGACACGGATCACGACCGAGTTCCCGTCGCGGCCGGTTTTATTGCTTCCCTCACCATGCTGGCCACGCTCGGCATGGTAGTGGCGCCGCCGGGTCAGGTCGAGGAGGGTGGTCAGCTGCGGATCCGCTTCCAGGACCACATCCCCTCCCCTCCCGCCGTCACCGCCCGAAGGGCCACCCCTGGGGACACCCTTCTCCCGCCGAAAGGCCTCAGCCCCGGAGCCTCCGGTTCCTGCTCGCACTTGGATAACAGCCCGGTCCACGAACATATCGATCCCTTCCCTTCTAGGATCCTGGCTCGGAGGCGGGGCGAGGCGCCTCGAGGACGCCGGGGCCGGACACTCTCGCCCTTACTCGCTCCCAAACGGCCAGAGCCGATTCCAATCCTTCCTCGTCGAGGAAGCGACCCGCCAACCCGAGGGCTTCCTCCACCTCGGCCGGACCGGCTCCGGCATTCAGGGCACCTCTGAGGTGAGAGTACAGCTGCCGAGGCGTCCGGAGAACCGACAGGAGGGCGGCGATACAGAGCTCCCTCGTGGCCAGGTCCAGCCCCGGACGGCCCAGAACCTTCCCGTAGCCCTCCACCACCATCCACCGCTCCATGTCCGGGTGAAGGACCCTGACGTTCCTTCGAAGGCCTTCGTACTGCCCACCGTAAACACGCCGGCATACATCCTCACCCCGCGTCCCCCAACCACCCCAATCGTCAGGGGTCCCGTGGGGAGAGGACAAGCCGCTCACTTCCCGCCAGGTGGCGAAAGCATTGAGGGCAATGGGATACCCGAGAAAGAGGTAACTCTGGAGAATGGCTTCTTCCACTTCGGCCGGCGCCAATTCCCTGGCCGCCTGCTTCAGGGCAGATCTCAGGACCTCATCGTCTCTCGCCGCCAATGCCGCGCTCAAACGGATCAGGACGGACCGGCCAGACCCCAAGTGGTGGTGGCTCACGGTGCGGTCTTCCCTCCTGAGTCAAGCTCAAAGTTCGCCGACAATTCGCCTACCTCCTGACCCAAGCTGTTTCGGACCGGCGACACTCGAAACGGTTCCAGGGCTCGAGCCTCGGGGGGATCCAGGACCCCCAGAAGGTCGAGAACCCGGACCGCGGCCGCATCACCCGCTCTCCGCCCTCCGTCGCGGACCTTCAGGGCGATCCCCAGGTCCTCCTCGGGAATCGTCATCCCGTACACCCCCTCGGCGCCCAGTTTACCGACTACCCGCCCCCTGGTCACCTCGATCAGTCCGGTGCAGAGGCGACCCGTACCTCCGACCATGAACGGGTGGGAGGTCATGGCCCGCAAGACAGTTGCGGGTCCTTCCTCTGTTCGAGAAGCCTTCCCCAGGGCCGCAAAAGAGAGGGCCATATACCTCAACGGCACACCGAACGCCACCATTCCGCAGCCATCGGGCATGGTCCGGATATTTTCCCTGCCTAGCGTGGTAAACCGCTCCATTTCCTTCAGCATTCTCTCCTGGAGCGGATGACCCGGATCCAGGTAGGAATCCACCGGCCAACCGTGCACCTTCGCCAAACCCAACATGCCGGCATGTTGGCCCGAGCAGTTGTTGTGGATGGGTCTGAACGGCAATCCAGCTCGATGGAGGTACTCCTCCGCCTCTTTCGAGAGAGGTGCCGCGGGCCCCAGACGAAGGGCGCTCTCCGGCATGCCGACCTTCCGAAGAATGCCTCTGACCCCTGCCAGATGCCGGTCCTCTCCGTTGTGAGAAGCCGCCGTCAGAGCCAAATCTGCCGGGGAGAGGCCGAAGCGGACCACAACGCCGTCTTCCACCAGTGGCAGGGCTTGAAAAGGTTTGGCAGCCGAACGGTACACCGTGATCCAATCAGGATCGCCATGACTGGCCACCAGGTGACCGTTTGCGGCTACGACAGCGACGTTCACGAGGTGGAGAGATTCCACCACCCCCTGCCGCGTGCACCAGACACCCTCAGGCAACGACGACGTCGTGCGATCCACCTTTGCACCTCCACAGGGATTCTTCGACCGGAAGGCGATTCATCCCTGGATAGAAGATCCCGTCTTTCAGGGGCGGAGCCATGACCGGTCCGGCCCCTCAGGAAACACTACTCGATCGTGGGCCAGGGAGCACCCCGAAACCAGGGCCCCGGAAAGAGCACCCCGGGATCAGGGCCCCGGAAAGAGCACCCCTCCGATGTTTCCCACGAAGAGCCGGAGGCCGACAAGGAGGAAAACTACCCCAAACAGCACCTTGAGGGTCTTGGGGTCCATGCTCCTGTTCAGGCGGACTCCGTATCGGGCCATCAACACCGAGCCAGGGAGCAAGGCCAGCCCGGCCGGAAGGTAGACATATCCAATCGAACCCGCTGGTAGCTCCGGATGAGTCCAACCGGAAATGGCGTACGTTACGGCTGCGGTGAAGGCAGAGAACACAACGATCCCCAGAGACGTAGCGGCAACCTTCTTCATCTCCAGGCGAACCAGATAGATCAGGAGGGGGATGGCTACAATTCCCCCACCGACCCCTAGAAGTGAGGTGATGAAACCGATGAGGATTCCCCCGGCCACCGCCAGGGCAAATCCACCCCTTCCACTCTCCCCCTCTACCTCCTCTCTCCGGGAGGAGGAAAGTAGATTGAGCCCGCTGGCGAAGAGGAAGGCGCCGAACCCGGCCTTCAGAAACTCCGGAGGGAGCCGAATCGCTACCTGAACCCCGAACATGGCCGCCAGGATCGCCGTGGCTGCCATCGGCAAGGCGACCCGCCAGGCCACGAGCCTGGATCGGTGGTATGCCAAGAGACCGGCGATGGCGGTAGGGACGATGACAAAAAGGCTCGTGGCGTGGGCCACAACCGCGTGGTACTGGCTGGGAAAGGAGACGCCACTCCACTCCGGGTGGGCAAACCAAAAATAGAGGAGAGGGACCATGACGATCCCTCCCCCGACTCCCACCAGGCCCGAAACGACCCCCACCAGTGCCCCGAACAGCAGGGTGAGGCCGAGGGCCAGGGGGGTCATGATCCGCTTTCGGATCCTTGTTTTGCTCGGGTCAACTCCTCATCCAGCAGGGAAACCGGGATCCAGTCTGAGAAGTCGGGATCGGTGGACAGGTCGAGAAGCTCTTCCGTGGACGTTGATTGGGACAGCAGCTCCAGAGCCCGTTGGATCGCCTTGTCACGGCCCACGGTTCTCCTGAATTCGCCCACGTCCCCCCAGGCCTGCGAGGCGATCTCCCGCTCCACATAGAACTGTATGAACCGCTGGGCCGCGCGAAACGCTGGTGGGCTGAGGCCCACGCCGGATTCGGCCAAATGATTCTGGAGATCCCGGAGATCCTCTTCTCCCAAGGAAAACCCCTCTTCCAGACCCCGATGATCCTGCAGGTATTCCACGGCATAGTTGAAGACAGCCGTGTTGAAAACCGAGCCACTCCGGCTAAGCTCCAGGAAGGCCGCTTGTTCAGGTGTTGTGAGGGTATCGGCCACCACCAAGACATCCGGGATGATACCGCCTCCACCCAGGACGGACCTTCCTCCCTCCGTCCGAAACACCGGCTTCCCAGCTGTGTCCGGGCGCGTGGCGTAGTCACCCGTAAGGGTGATGGTGCTCCTCTCCAGAGCCCGGATCTGATCTTCCCGCTCCTTGTGAATGGAGCGCCCAAGGGGGGTATACCAGCGAGCGGTGGTGAGACGAAGAATGTTGCCACCCGTCAGGGGGAACAGGGTTTGTACGGATCCCTTTCCGAAGGTGGGCGCCCCGACCACCAGGGCCCGATCGTGGTCCTGAAGTGCACCGGCGATGATCTCGGAGGCACTGGCACTCCTTTCGTCAACGAGAGCCACCACGGTGAGATTTCGGTACGCCTGCTCCCGGAGGGCCCCGTAGGTATGGCTCTGATTAGCCGCCCGGCCTCTGGTCTCAACGACGATTTCGTCTGGATCGAGAAAGAAGTCGGCGATGGCGATCCCCTGATCCAGGGGCCCGCCGGTGTTTCCCCGGAGGTCCAGAATCAACTCTTCAACCCCGGTAGCCCGGAGGGAGTCCACGGCCTCTCTCACCTCCTGAAAGGAGGTTTCGGTCACCGACTGCAGGGGAACATACCCGACTCCGCCCTCCAGCTCGGTGACGAACGGCACGGAACGAAGCTGAATGCTCTCCCGAATAATCGTGAAAGGAATCGGGACGTCTACCCCCGGGCGCCTCACCTTCACCTCCACCGGAATCCCTGGCCGCCCTCGTAGCTCCCCGACCACCTCATCCGAAGACCACCCTTCCACGGAGACGCCTTCGACTTCCACGATTTGATCTCCGGGCCTCATTCCCGCCCTGGTGCCCGGTGTTCCCGGCAAGGCCGTGACCACGGTGGTCCACCCATCCTGGGGGATGACCTCCAATCCTACCCCTCCGTACTCGCCTCCCATACGAATCCGAAAATCATCCGCGTCGGAAGCCGGCAGGAAGGAGGTATTGGGGTCACCCAGCTCGCTGAGCACACCCTGGATCGCCGACGAGTAAAGCTCCTCCCGGTCCACCGGATCCACGTAGCTCGTGAGAACGTGGCCCATGACCTCCTCGAAGAGACGAACCTGGAAGTAGACGTTCTTCTCCTGACCAACACCCTTTTGGAGAAGCCATCCACCGACCAGGAATCCGGTGAGGAGCACCAGGCCCGGAGCAATGACTGTTGAAAACCGTTTCATCGTAACTCACATCCCCCGGGAGCTTCATCAGGCTCCCCGGTAGGCTCACCCTTCCCCGACCCCCAACCGAATTGCCGAGTCCCTTGAGTTCCTAAACCCCTCCTGCTGGAAAGGTTTCGGGAAATCTCCCTCTCAGGACCTCTCGAAGTGACGTCTGCACCTCCTCCTGAGTTCCCGACGCCGGAACGAGCCGAGCCGAGGCCATTTGCTGGGCCAAGGTTCTGTATCCTTCGGCCACCCGGCTGAGGAAGGTCGAACCTTCCCTCTCGATCCGATCTCCCTCCTCGACCCCACCCTTTCTCTCCAACCCAAGGGCCACGGGAAGGTCCAGCAGCAAATAGAGATCCGGCACCAACCCTCCCGTCGCCAGCCGATTCGACTGCTTTAGCTGCTCCAGGTCCAGACCCCGGCCATAGCCCTGGTAGGCGAAGGTAGACATGTCAAACCGATCAGCGAGTACCACCTTCCCTTCCCTCAGAGCCGGCAGGACCAGATCCCGTGTGAACGCGGCTCTAGCCCCCAGAATGAGGAAAAGCTCAGTCTCGGCTGGCATCGTGAGCCGTCCCCGGTCCAGGACCACCTCACGAATGGCTTCACCAACAGGAGTCCCGCCCGGTTCCCGGGCCAAAATGTGAGGGACATTCAGGCTCAGGAACCAATCGGAAAGGAGCCGGGCCTGAGTACTCTTCCCGGCCCCCTCCACCCCTTCAAGAACGAGGAAGAGACCTTTCCTCAAGAAAGCTCCTCCTGGTAGTAGTCCAGGCCCAGATGAGTAATGAGATCCTCACCCATCATCCAGCGAAGGGTGTTCTTCAACTTGCGATGCTGGATGAAAAGGTCGTGCTCTGGATACAGTCCCTCGGCCGTCTGGGGACTCTTGAAGTAGAACGAGAGCCACTCCTGGATTCCGGACATTTCCGCCCGAGCTGCAAGGTCCAGGAAGAGGACCAGGTCCAGGACGATGGGTGCAGCGAGGATGGAATCCCGGCAAAGGAAGTCCACCTTGATCTGCATGGGATATCCCAGCCATCCGAAGATGTCCAGGTTGTCCCAACCCTCCTTGTTGTCCCCACGGGGCGGATAGTAGTTGATCCGAACCTTGTGATACATGTTCCCGTAGAGTTCCGGGTACATCTGGGGTTGGAGGATATGCTCGAGGACGCCGAGCTTGGACTCCTCTTTCGTCTTGAAGGATTCGGGGTCGTCCAGAACCTCGCCGTCACGGTTCCCCAGAATGTTGGTGCTGAACCAACCGTCGAGCCCCAGCATCCGGGTCTTCAGGCCCGGAGCCAGGATGGTCTTCATGAGGGTTTGCCCCGTTTTGAAGTCCTTTCCGGCAATGGGGATGCCCTTTTCTTTCGCGAGTGCCTCCAGAGCCGGAAAGTCGGCGGACAGGTTGGGAGCGCCGTTGGCGTAGGGCACTCCTTCCATCAACGCCGCGTAGGCGTAGAGCATGCTGGGGGCGATGGACGGGTCATTCTCCTCCATGGCTTTTTCGAATGCTGCCATGGATTCATGGGCCGGTCCGGGCCGCAGGAAAATCTCCGTCGAACCGCACCAGACCATCACCATCCGGTCGCAGCCGTGTTCCGATTTGAAGGTGCGAATGTCCTCCCTCAGCGCCTCAGCCAATTCCCGCTTGTTGGCGGCGGACTTCTTGTTGGGTCCGTCCAGCTTCTTCACATAAGCTGGATCGAAGGCCGCAGTCATGGGCTTGATATCCCGAAGAAAGCCTTCGATAGGGTCCAGGTGGGATCGATTCAGGACCCCGGCTTTGATCGTGCTGTCGTAGGCATCGTCCGGTATGGGGTCCCAACCGCCGAACACCAGTTGGTCCAGGCCCAAGAGGGGCACAAAGTCCTTGATCAGCGGGTTCCGACCCTCGGTTCGCTTTCCGAGGCGGATCGTGTTCATCTGGGTGAGGCTCCCGATGGGCCTGGCCAGCCCCTGCCGCACGGCCTCCACCCCGGCCACGAACGTCGTAGCCACAGCGCCCATGCCCGGCAGCAGGACTCCGACCTTACCCTCGGATCCCATAATCTCAGGAGGTTGCATTGTCTTGTTCTCCGGTCGTATCAGGTCAAGATGATCCGGCTATCTGCCCCCTTTTGGATGCCCTGATGAATGGTCTCATTCACCTTGGCCACTACCTTGTCGAAATTGGCCTGGGCCGCCACTAGGCGTTGGTAGGAGGCGTTCGCCTGAAGCTTCGTGAAGAATCCCTCATACTCCTTGGCCTGATCGGCCGAGGGTTCCTCCCCCTTCTGGAGCTGACCCTGCATGGCCTTCTCCAGTTCCTGAATCTGAGTCTGGAGCTCCGACAGCTCCCGGTCGTCGCCAGAAGCTGCGATAGCCCGGCGTAGGGCCTGGTACTCGTCCGTTCGTGCGAGGGCTTGTCCCAGCCGCTCCGCCATTTCCATGATCTCTTTCATCATTCCCCTTTCAAGAAAAACGCCTTCAAAGATCCTTCGAATTCCGACTGGATGCTACCCCCAATACCACTCGGTCCCTTCCGGCCAGGTCGGGTCGAACCCTCACGGCCCTGTATCCCCCGGTCTCCTGCATGGCCCTGGCCACCTGGTCGGCCTGTGCCTCCCCCACTTCAAGAGCGATCAGGCCCCCCGCTTCTAGGAAAGCCGGAGCCCGAGAGAGGAGAGGAAGGAGCACGTCCAAACCATCGGGGCCCGCAAACAGGGCCTCTTCCGGCTCCCAGTCCCGCACCTCCGGCTGGAGGGAAGCTCTCTCTCCCTCCGGGATGTATGGCGGGTTGGAGGCAATCACGTCGAAGCGCTCGGTGGCGTGGAGAGGTTCCAGGCCCGAGCCGAGTCTGAAGTCGATCCGGTCCTCCAGTCCATGATTACGAGCGTTCTCCTCGGCCAACTCCAGAGCTTTCGAAGACGGGTCGATGGCCACGACTCGCTGAAAAGGGCCTTCCTTCAGGAGAGAAAGGGCAATGGCGCCGGATCCGGTGCCCACGTCCACCGCGGACAGGGAGTTTCCCTCGAGATCCGCCCAATCGAGGATTTCCTGAACAAGGACCTCGGTCTCCTGCCGCGGAATCAGGGCTCGGGAGTCGGTACGAAGGTCCAACTCCCTGAAGGTCGTCTGCCCGAGGACATACTGGAGGGGCTCCCGGGAAGCTCTCCTGCGGAGGAGGACCTTGAAGGATTCGAGCTCCGCCGGACGCAGCGGCCGGTCAAATTGCAGGTAAAGGTCCAGACGGCCGAGGCCCAAGGTGTGAGCCAGGAGAAGCTCGGCATCCAACCGGCCATTCTCCACGCCCTTGCCTTCCAGATACTCGCCGCTCCAGCGGGTGAGGCGGATGGGGTCCCAGGCTTCTCCGGGTCCCGGCAAGGGAGTCTTTCCCGGGGCTCCTTCCACCGCCTTCACGCCTTCGACGCTTCCAACCGCTCCTCCTCCTGAGCATGCCGAAGGGCGGATATGAGCTCGTCGAGGTCTCCGTCCAAAATCTCCTCCAGGCGGTGCAACGTGAGTCCGATCCGGTGATCGGTCACCCGGTTTTGTGGAAAATTGTAGGTCCGGATCTTTGCCGACCGGTCCCCTGTCCCCACCTGCATTCGCCTGGCCCTGGCTCGCTCGGCTTCTTTCTCAGCGATTTTGAGGTCCAGGAGCCTACTGCGAAGAACCTTCATGGCCTTGGATTTGTTCTTGTGCTGGGACTTTTCGTCCTGGCAGCTCACCACCAGGCCTGACGGGGTATGCGTGACGCGAACGGCAGAATCTGTCGTGTTGACGGACTGTCCCCCCGGGCCAGAAGACCGAAATACATCGATCCGGAGGTCCGCAGGATCGATCTCCACGTCCACCTCCTCCGCTTCCGGGAGTACGGCAACGGTAGCTGCCGAGGTGTGGATCCGGCCGGAGCTTTCGGTCTGCGGGACCCTCTGCACACGGTGAACCCCCGACTCGAAACGGAGGCGACCGTACACCTTTCGCCCCTGAACCGTGAAGATCACCTCTTTGATAGACCCGGGAATTCCCTCGGAAAGAGAGATCAACTCGATGGACCAGCCATTCCTCTCGGCTAGGCGGCGGTACATTCGAAACAGGTCACCGGCGAACAACCCGGCCTCATCTCCCCCCGTTCCGGCCCTTACCTCCACCACGGCAGGCCTGTCCTCCAGTGGGTCGTCGGGCACCAGAAGGTCTCGAACCTCCCGGACCAGGACCTCCGTCTGGTCTCCAAGGCCTACCAACTCCTCTTCGGCCAGTTCTTTCATCTCCGGGTCGTCCGACTCGTCAGCAAGGCTCTGCGCCGAGTCGTACTGCTCCCGGAGGACCCGGAGTTTCTCCGCCACCAGGACCACGGGCTCCAGGTCGGAACGTTCCCTGCCCAGAGTCTTGAGACGGTCCGGGTCGGCTGCCACGGCCAGATCGGAAAGCTCTTGATCGATTTCCCTCAAGCGCGCCTCTGCTTCCTCCAGGCGCTGCAACAACCGAGGGTCGACGAGGGGGTTCTTCATGGGAATGGGGACCTCAGCAGGAGAGGCCGGGGCCCTGAGGATTGGGGGCAGTCCCAGGAGTGAGCACGGGTGCCGGAGGCCGGGAGCACCCGGCCGGCCGGCTCACTTGGACGCCTTCTCGTACTTCCTCTTGTACCGATCGACCCGACCAGCTGTGTCGACCAACTTCTGTTTGCCCGTGTAGAACGGATGGCAAACCGAGCAGATTTCCACGTGGATCTCGTCCTGCGTGGACATTGTCTCGACACGATTCCCACACGCACAAATTATCGTTGCCGGCTTGTATTCCGGGTGAATTTCGTCCTTCATCTCACGACTCCGAGTCCTCAAGAAGTGACGGGCCCAAGGGGCCCGTATAGCCTGGAAAATATAGAAAATGCGTTATTCGAGTTCAACCCGGGCCATCGGTCACGGGCCATCGGTCCGAGTCCGGTTGGTGGGCCTGATCCGCCCGGGCCCCTGCCTCTTGCGAGGCCGCGCCAGGAGGATGAAGGAAAGAAGTATGCAAAACGGTCCGATCCAGTCCCCGGTCCGGGAAAAGAGGGTCGTTCCGGAGAAGACCGGAAGGTTACCTCCCACCGCCCCGACCCCCAGCTGTCCTGAATTGGCAACAACCTCGCCCAGCGGGCTCAGGAGAGAGGAATACCCACCGTTTGCCGACCTGGCCACAGGGGTTCGGGTCTCCACGGCGCGGAGAACCAGATGGGCGGGGTGCTGGCGAAGAAAGAGGGATCCAATCAGCGAGTCCCCTCGGCCGAACCAGACGTCACTGGTCAGGTTGAGGAGGACTATTCCCCCAGCGTTCCGAGCCGTTCTGGCCAGTCCGGAGTAGAGAGACTCATAGCACAGGAGGGGACCGTACTCCCACCCCTCCGCCGAGAACAGTCGGGTCCCGGAGCCTGGGACGAAGGCACCCGCTTCCATTCCAGGGACCAGGCGAACCTTGTCGTACCTCTGTATACCAGGATCCTCGGGGAAGAGAAGAACGACGGAATTGGTTTGACCCTCACTGGTTTCCTCGGTGGACCAGCCAAGGGCACCCGCCACGAAGGGTGCATTCACCTCCCGGGCCAGGGTCCTGATGGATTCCATCGCTTCCTCCCCTTCCAGCGAGCCAATGGGAAAGGGGATTGCGCCCTCGGGAAGAAGGACGAGGTCCCAGGGACCGGGGGGAGCGAGGGTCAGGGCCTCCTGAATCTGGGCAAGGGAAACGTCCCAGGCTCGGGAAGGGTCCTCCCGGAGGGAGGGAGAGACCTCAGTTCCTACCGCCAGCACCCTGGGGCCCTCGGAGAAGGAAAGGCTCCCGGCCCTCAACGCGCCGGCGAGGGCCGGTAAAAGGCCTACGCCCAATACCAGAGCCCACGGGACCGTGCGGCCCCTGCCCGGAGGGGCCTGCAAGGCCATGGCCACCAGCCCGGCGACTCCTGCCAGCCAGAAGGCAACACCCCCCTCTCCGAACCATTCGGCCAGGCCGAGGATTTCCGGCCAGCCGGAGAGGGAGACCCCGAGGCCCAACCACGGAAAAGCCAGGCCAAGAGGAAAGTGCCCCTTGACCCACTCCACCCCGACCCAGGCCAGCGGCAACGCCAGACCAAGAGGAAGGGCGGCACCCTTGTGGAGGCCGTGAGCTGCCCAGGCGAAGAGGCCTGAAAGACACCCCAGAAGAGCCAGCTGGAGCAGATAGCCAGGAACCGCCCAGGTGAAGCTGGATCCCACCACCAAAGGAACCCACATGAGGGACCACCCCCAGAACACGATTCCAAAGCAACCGCCCAATATGGCGGCGGCGCGCCTCCCACTGTAGCCAGGAGGCAATTTCGAGATGGAACGGGCCAGGGGGACCAGGGCCAAAAAAGCGAACGGGACAATGCCGAAGGGCGGGAGGGCAAAGATCAGCAAGACCGCGGAGGAACAGGCCCCAACGAACCCTCCCAAGCTCTGGGGAAACCAATGAGGGGCATTCACCGGAGGACCACCTCTCAGCTCCTCGTGCCCTCCCGGCGTTCACGGACCTCACTCCCCTCCAGACGCTTGACGCTCAACAAGAGCCCGAGGTTGACGGGGAGGGCCAGGGCGAGAAACTCCGCGTTCCTCTGGCCCAGACCTGGCAGGAGCTCGAGAAGGAGACCCAACAATGACAAGAGCCCGAGGGCGACGGTCAGTCGCGAGGCCCACCGGGGGAACCCCTTCCCTGAAAGAAGCACGAGAAAGGCAATAGGCAAAGGGAGGAAGAGGGGGTTCACCTGCAGAAGGTTCCAGTTCGCATACCAGAACTCATGGTCGGTGAAGATCCACGCGCCCAGGAGGAGGGCACCCGCCAGAGCCGCCACCAAGCTCCAACCACCGCCCAGGACCAGGAGGCCAACTCGTCTCGCCAGGGGCATTCCCTCGCCGTCCCTTCCCAGAGCGAAGATCCCGCCTCCCCACAGCAGGCCCACCAGCAAGAAAAGTGGAAGGGCAAAGGGTGGAGCGGCCGGTGGCGGACCCCGATCGGAGGCAAGGATTTCGCCCTCACTGACAACCAGGGATCGATAACCACCGAGCCCATCCGGCACCTGGAGCTCCCCGATGTGCTCTTGCAGAGTGGGAGGGAGGAACATCTCCTCCCACAGGGTGATGGGACGGTCGGCCATCGGCCCTAGAACGAGCTGGATGCCCAGGTAGTAAGCAGGCATCTCCTGAAGGATTCGCCTGGTGTGCCAGCGAAAGGAGAAGGCCGTGGTGTCCGTAGCGAAACGATCCTCGATCCTGCCGTCCAGAACATGGTCGAGGGCGTCCCTGAGGCGTGTGGAGCAGTTGTCCCGGTAGTAATCGTAGCGATAGTGGCGGTTTTCAGGCAGATAATTTTCCTCCACCAGAGCCAACAGTTCGCGCTCCTGGGTTGGAGTGAGAGCCAACTCCTGGACCCAGACCGGCCGGCCGTCCTCCCGGTAGCTCTGCAGAGAGGGCCGGAAGTCCGACGGTCCCATGCCGTAGAGCATGGTGCCTTCGATGAGCCGGGGTATGAAATCCTCGGAAAAGAAGTTGAAGATGCCCCAGTGGTAGGCGACCTCAGCGCCCGTCACCTGGTTCTGGAACAGTAAGGCGTTGTGGCCGAACCGCTCCCATACCAGATCGCCCTGTCCGATGGTCACGAGGGAGACCGTGAGCCCATCCCGCGGAGCCACAGTCACATCGTTGGGTTCGACCTGGGCCCCCAGAAGGCAGGGCGCCAAAAGGAGAATGAGGATGGCTGCCGGGACTCCGGGGACTCGACTCAACGAGTCCGCTCTTCCCCGGACGCCGGTCCGGTCAACATGACCTGGAGTCCGAAACGGACTTCGAAGTACCTCAAATCCTCCATGAGCTCATAACGGCCCTGGCCATAAAGCCGAAAGCCATCCGAGAAGGGGTATTCCAGTCCGCCGTGAATGTTGAATCCCGGCTTCACCGAGTCCAGGAGATCTTCCACGAAGGTCCCCTGGATAGCGTCACCGTCGCCGTCCATGACGTGGAGGCTCAGGCCGCCTCCGGCAAAGGTCAGAAGGTCCAGGGGAACAGACCATACGAAATGGGCATCCATGCTCAGGATGAAATCGGAATACTCGATGGTCCCCAGGTCGACGCCGGTGTATTCGGTCCCCGGATCGAGCTGCCCTTCCAGCAGGTCGTCCACGTTCCTTTCCAGACGTCGCACCTCCGAGTCTTTCATGTCGGAAGACCAATATGCCACCCCCGGAATCAACCTCAATCCGGGCCCCAGATAGCCCAGATCTACTCTGGCTCCAATCGTGTAGGTCGGTTCGGCCCGGGTAGGCCAGATGTAGCCCCACTCCGCCGAGAACCCACGAAAGGAAAGGTTCTCGTAATCGTAGTCTGCAAGGCTCGTCTGCCCGCTGGCGTTCCCGGCGGACAGCAGCAGACCGCATCCCAAAGCGAGGGCCCCTGCCCAACGGCACGACACCCGGGGCATCCTTCGCGTCAGGCCTGTCACCATCAACGATCCTCTCATTCTGGTTTCCTCACTTCGCCGATCAGGTCATAATCCAGGGCATCAACGATCTCGATCTCCACAAAATCTCCGGGCTTCACCCCTTCCGCCGGATAAAGGTTTGTGACCCCATCGACGTCCAAGGCCTGGCTCTCCGTTCTGGCCTGGAAGGCAAATTCAGGGTCGTCATCTACTACACGGTCCACGAGGGCGATGGTCCGCCGTCCAACCTGGGAGAGGTTCAGCTCGAAGGAGATCTCCCTCTGCACGTCCATGAGGGCCTCGAGGCGCTCCGATTTCACTTCCTCCGGCACCTGGCCCTCCATGCCCGCCGCCGGAGTTCCCTCCTCCTCCGAATAGGTGAAGGCCCCCACCCTGTCGAAGCGCAGCTCTTCCAGAAGGTTCAGGAGATCCTGGAAGTCCCGTTCGGTTTCCCCGGGAAAGCCGACGATTACAGTGGTCCTGAGGGTCAGGTGGGGAATGGCCTCACGGAGCCATCCGACCCGTTCACGAATGGTATTCCGTCGTTCAGGCCTCCTCATGGCCCTCAGGACGGCATCACTGCCGTGTTGGAGGGGCATGTCGAGATAGGGAAGAAGGCGGTCTTCGGAAGCCAGAAGCTCCACCAACTCACGGGTGATCCCGGAGGGATACATGTAAAAAAGCCGGAACCACGGAAGCCGGGTCCCCTCGAGAAGAGCCTCGAGGAGGTCCGGAAGCAGGGCCTCGGCCGGATCGGAACGCCTCCTGTCTTTTCCGTACCAGGTGGTGTCCTGAGAAATGATATTCAGCTCCCGAACGCCCTGAGCCTCGAGGGCTTGGGCTTCCCTCACCAGATCGGGCACGGGAGAGGAACGGTGGAGGCCCCGCATCAGGGGAATGGCGCAGAAGGCGCAGCTGTGGTCGCACCCCTCGCTGATCTTCAGGAAAGAGGTGTGAGGAGTCTCCGAAGCCAGGACCCGAAGCGGACGCTCCATATTGGGTACTTTCTCGGCCCCCTCGGGAAGAAAACCCTTGGCTCTGAGAGTTGGAACCAGCTGGTCCAGTTCCGTCAGCCCCAGGAAGAGATCCACTTCCGGGATTTCCCTCTCCATTTCCTCCTTGTACCTCTGGACCATGCACCCCACGGCCACAACAGCTTTCACGCCGGCGACGGCCTTCAGGTCGCATGCCTCCAGGATGGTCTCGATGGACTGCTCCTTGGCCGCCTGGATGAAGCCGCAGGTGTTTACGATGACCACGTCGGAGCCTTCCACTTCAGAGGAGACCCTGGCCCCCTGCCCCACCAGAGCAGCCATCATGTGTTCCGAATCCACGGTGTTCTTGTCGCACCCCAGTGTCACCAGGCCGATGCGGGGTCCATCCACCGGTCCCACAGGATCCAGGGACGATTGGACCGCTTGGACTCCGGGATCCACGTCGGAGCGGATCGGTTCGGCGGAAAGGGGAATGACCGGGAGGTCCCGTCGCTTCATTTCAGGTCCCCGAAACGATTGTGGAGAAGGGGTGGTATACCAGGGCCGGCGAATCTTGGCTCA
>JASFVN010000464.1:0-3420 GCA_050049805.1 Gemmatimonadota bacterium | reverse complement strand
AGTGGGCCTTTACCGGGCGGGATGGGAGGAACGGGTGGTTTTTGTTAGGTTAGGGCGACCGAAGGTCCACGGTTCGAGCCGAGCGGCGTACAGATTCACCCGGACGTTACCGCGGTAACGTCGCCGGGATGTCAATCCGCGAGACGAGCGAGGGGGGCGCAGCCCCCTCAGTCCCATCCGGGGGTAGTTTTTGAGGAAGGTGATGGAAAAGCACAAGGCGGGGTGTGGCGCAGTCAGGTAGCGCGTCGGCTTTGGGAGCCGAAGGTCCCCGGTTCGAATCCGGGCGCCCCGATAGGAAGGCCCCGGGGCGACAGATGTCGCTCCGGGGTTTTTGATGGTGATATGCCCGGATGAGAACCGGAGGTTCGAGCCGAGCGGCACTGGGGCCGAGGGTTGGCCCTTTAGCGTGACCCGCGAGACGAGCGAGGAGGGCGCAGCCCCCGCAGCTCCATCCGGGCGCCCCGATAGAAAGGTCCCGGGGCGGCATCTGCCGCTCCGGGGCTTTCATGCTGATGGGCCAGGATGAGAACCGGAGGTTCGAGCCGAGCGGCACTGGGCCCAAGGGTGGCCCCTTTTGTGTGACCCGCGAGACGAGCGAGGAGGGCGCAGCCCCCGCAGCTCCATCCGGGCGCCCCGGGACCCACCAAGACCAGGGCAGCGAAAATCCACCCTCCGCATTAGAATTCATCGACAAGAGAAACCGATCGAAATCCTCTTCAGTAAACCCGAGCCGGGAAGGATCATCCCCTGATGCCCACTGAGCTCAAGCCCCACGAATTCCATCGTTGTTGTGACCCTGAGTCCCTCGGATTCGAAACCACCGCGGAGGTCGAACCCCTTTCTGGCGCGTTGGGTCAGGAAGAAGCGATGAAGGCCCTGGCCTTCGGGGTATCGGTGGCTTCCAAGGGCTACAACATCTTCGCCCTGGGAAGAGCCGGATCCGGTCGGCGAACCTTCATCAAGAGGGAGCTTGAGATCAGGGCCGAATCCGAACCTACTCCGTCCTCCTGGTGTTACGGTTTCAACTTCAAAGACCCGCGGCATCCGGTGGCCCTGGAGCTGCCAGCCGGAAAAGGAGACCTCCTGAGGGCCCGTCTCGATGCCCTGATTCCGGACCTTCAGCGGACCATCCCGCAGGCGTTGGAAGCAGACGACGTCACGAACCGTCGAGCCGCCATCTACGAAGATCGGGGACGCGAAGCCAACGCGGCCATGGCCGCATTCCGAAAGGGCGTGGAAGACGATCCCCACGTGGCGCTCATCGGGAACCAGGACGGGTTGGTGGTTGTGCCGGCGCGGGAGGGTGAGCCGATCACGAAGGAGGTCTACGACTCCTTGTCGGAAGGGGAGCGCAAAACCATCGATGAGACGGTCCGGAAAGCGAGCAAGACCCTCTTTCAGACTCAGCGAAGGATGCACGAGCTCCAGCGGGAAGCCTCGGACCTTGCCGACGATCTGCACCGACAGGTGACTCGGAGCGTCGTCGAGCACCGGTTCTCCATTCTCAAGGAGTTCTACAACGAGAGCCCGAGGGTCCTGAGACACCTTGACGAGATGGCGGAGAATATCGTTGAAAACTGGGAGAAATTCTCTGCTTCAGAAGGGACAGACAGCGACAGCCCAGCAGCCCTCATGGGGGGACCGCCTCCTGAGGACTTTTTCGTTCGTTATCGAGTCAATCCCATCGTGACCCGGGAACGTAACTCCGGAGCCCCGGTACTCATCGAGTCCAATCCGAACCACCGCACTCTCACCGGACGGATTGAAGGCCAGATCCGCTTCGGAGTGATGGTGACGGACTTTACCAAGATCGCCCCAGGAGCCCTGCATAGAGCGAACGGCGGATACCTGATCATTCACGCGGAAGAGCTGCTCTCGCGGCCCTTGGCCTGGACGGCTCTCAAACGGACCCTGAGGACTCGCGAGCTCAGACCGGAGGATCCTTCCGCCACCATCGGCATGATGGCCCCTGAAACGCTGGAACCGGAGCCCATCCCCCTCAACGTGAAGGTGATTCTCATCGGGGAACCCAGCACCTATTACGGACTCAAACAGGCGGACCACGAGTTCGAGGAGCTCTTCAAGGTGAAGGTCGACTTCACCCCTCACATGGAACGAACGCCGGAGTCGGAGAAGGGTTATGCTTCTTTTGTTTCGGCCCGGTGTAAGAGGGAGAACCTACTCCCCTTCGACGCGACTGCTGTGGCAGCCGTGGTAGAGGAGGGATCTCGGCTGGCCAGTAACCAGTGGAAGCTTTCGACTCGCTTTCGTGCTATCCGGGACCTGGTTCGGGAAGCCGCCCACGTAGCAACCGGGGCAGGTGTGGAAGCGGTCTCAAGATCCCACGTTGAAGGTGCCATCGAGGACCGCCATATTCGGAACAATCGCCCCCACCGTGAGCTCCTGGACCTCATCAAGCGCGGCGTCCTCTCGTTCGAACCCCATGGAGAGAAGGTCGGCCAGATCCACGGAATCGGCCTGGTCCAGGTAAGTGACGAGGCTTTCGGCCGACCCATACGGGTCATGTGCAGCGCCTACCTGGGAACGGAAGGAGTCTCCAACATCGAGCGGGAAGCCCTCATGAGCGGCCGCATCCACAGCAAGGGCTTCTTGATCCTGCAAGGATACTTGGGTCGAACCTTCGCCCGATCCAAACCGCTCCTTCTTTCGGCCAGCCTCTCCTTCGATCAACTCTATGAGGAAATCGAGGGTGACAGCGCCTCGGCGGCGGAGTTGTACGCATTGCTTTCCGCCATCTCCGGAGTCCCGATTCGCCAGGATATGTGCATCACCGGAGCCATCAATCAAGACGGGACGATCCTCCCGGTAGGGGGAGTGACGGAGAAGATCGAGGGGGTGTTTTCGGCCTTCGAGCAGGTGGGCCTCACCGGGGACCAGGGTGTGGTCGTGCCGAGACGAAACCTGGAGAATCTCGTATTGAGGCGCAGGGTCCGGGACGCGGTCGCCGATGGAAAGTTTCATATTCATGCCATTGATCGGATCGAGGACGGGTGGCCCCTCCTCACCGGTATGGAAGCTGGTGCCATGGGCGAGGATGAAACCTTCCCGGAAGGCACAGTCCACCGGTTGGTGGTAAAGCAGTTGGATGAGTTCGTGAGGGAATGGTCCTCCATGGGCTCCGAGGAGCCGGTCTCTCAAGACCAGGAGCCTCAGGAGGAGTCAGAATAGATGGGAAGGTGGGGTCTTCTTGAGCTGGGGCCGCTATACCGCGGCCCCCTTCTTATACTGGCGGGCATGGTTCTGACCACCCTGTCCGGCTGTCAGCTGATCGGTGGCCCTAGAGGCGAAACCACCCGGGACCGACCCACTGACGTCCGTGATCAGGCGGAGTTTGATCCCACCGAGGGAGAGGTCTATCAGGGCTACCTCGAGATAGACGGGGGCCGGGTCCAGGCCGCA
>JASFVN010000139.1:0-10685 GCA_050049805.1 Gemmatimonadota bacterium | reverse complement strand
GGCGGGAGAGGCCTGGCCGTCTGTGGCGCCCTCGCCCTGGCAAAGGACGGGACGGAGGAGGAGGGATTCGGGTTGGTGCTTTTCAATGCCCGGAACGTGGTCCTCGCCACCGGTGGCCCGGGGGGCATGTACCGGGATTCGGTCTATCCTCAGAGCCAGCGAGGATCCACTGGCATGGCGCTGAGGATCGGGGCCGTGGCCCAGAACCTCACCGAGTCCCAGTTCGGCATGGCGTCGTTGGGGTTCCGTTGGAACCTGTCGGGGAGCTATCAGCAGGTCGTTCCCCGGTACCTTTCTACGGACCCAGACGGCGGCGGAGAGCGGGAGTTCTTGAACGATCCCTTTCCCGACATGAAAACCCTGGCCTCGGCGGTCTTTCGGAAGGGGTACGAGTGGCCTTTCGATGCGGACCGTGTGGAGGGCTTCGGGTCCTCCCTCATCGATCTCCTCGTTCACAGGGAGGCCCGGTCGGGGCGTCGGGTGTTCCTCGACTTCACCAGAGACCCTCAGGGTGGGGACGGGTTGGAACCGTTCACCTTGGAGGTGCTGGACGAAGAGGCCCGGGCCTACCTCCGAAACTCCGGAGCTCTGGGAGACTCCCCGGTGGAGAGGCTCATTGCCATGAACCGTCCGGCGTTCCAGCTCTTCCTGGACAACGGGATCGACCTGAGAACAGACCGCCTGGAGATCGCCGTTTGTGCCCAACACAACAACGGGGGCTTGAGAGCTGGAATCTGGTGGGAATCCAACGTTCACAACCTCTTTCCAATCGGTGAAGTGTGTGGTACCCACGGGGTGAGGCGGCCCGGTGGAGCCGCCCTGAACGCGGGGCAGGTGGGGGGGTGGAGAGCGGCCCGGTACATTGCGGCACACTACCGCGAAGCGCCGCCGAGCCCGGAAGCTTTCACGGCCATCGTAGGAGGCCAGGTGGAGGAGTGCCTCTCCTTCTGTGATTCGGTTCTGACTCCGAAGGGTGTGGGTTCCAGGCTTACGCCGGCCCAGGTGATCTCCGAGGTTCAGGATCGGATGACCCTGGCAGGGGCCCAGATAAGGGGACCCGCCTTGGTGGCTGGGGAGAAGGAGAAAGCCCGGCGCCTGCTCCTGGCGTTGCCCGAGAGGCTCCGCATCAGGGAAACTCGGGCTCTCGGCACGGCGTTTTGGGCCGCCGACCTGGCCCTGACCCACCTGGTATACCTGGAGGCCATCCACGGCTACCTGCAGGCCGGGGGAGGGTCCAGGGGGTCCGCCCTGGTGCTGGACAACCAGGGGGAGGTGCCGAGTCCAGCCCTGGGGGACCGGTGGCGGTTTCGGCGGGCCGACCTCGGTGGAAGAACGGAACAGGAGATCCTCGAAGTCTGGCTGGAGGGGCCCGCCGAGGTAGCCACTTGCTGGGTGCCCGTTCGACCGTTACCCGCCGGGGAAGGCTGGTTCGAGGAGGTGTGGAGGGAGTTTCGGGAGGGGCGCGTCCTTCGGTAGACGAGTATATCGCTGAAACGCTGGTAGGCCTTTGGGTGGCAGGAACAGATTCGGGCCGGAACAAGAAAGCCCACGATGGAGAGGAGTCAGCGGTGGAGGAGAAGGTGGAAGAAGGAAGACCCTGTGCCCTGGTGACCGGGGCGAGCCGGGGCATCGGCAGGGGGATCGTTCTTGCCCTGGCAAACGAGGGATATGACATCGTCGGCAATGCCACCTCTCATGACCCGGAGAACACCGATGGAGGCCTGGCGGAGGTGGGTCTCCGGTGCCGGGAGGCGGGGGTAGGCTTCGTTCCCGCCGTCGGGGATATCGCGGACCTCGCCGTTCACGACGGGATCGTGGCGACGGCATTGGACCGCTTCGGCCGTCTGGACCTCCTGGTGAACAACGCCGGTGTGGCCCCCCTCGATCGGGTGGACTTCCTGGAGGTGACGCCGGAGAGTTACGACCGGGTCATGGGCATCAACCTCCGCGGGACTTTCTTCCTCACGCAGAGAGCCGCCCGGGAGATGGTCTCCATGGCTGCCGAGGGGAAGCTTCTCCGGCCCGCCATCGTCTTCATCACCTCCGTTTCCGCCGACACCTCTTCCCCGACCCGGGCCGAGTACGGGGTTTCCAAAGCGGGCATGAGTCACCTGGCCCGAGTCTGCGCTCACCGGCTTTCCCAGGAGGGAATCGACGTCTTCGAGGTCCGACCAGGCATTATCCGGACCGACATGACGAAGCGGGTTCGAGCGAGGTACGATACCCTCATCGCCGAGGGGTTCGTGCCCCAGGGGCGGTGGGGAACGCCGGAGGACGTGGGCCTGACCGTGGCCGCTCTCGCCCGAGGAGATTTTCCCTATTCGACGGGAGGTGTCTTCGAGGTGAGCGGGGGCATGAACATCAAGCGGTTTTGACCGTCGATGGGTGGTTAGAATCTGGAGACAAGGTGTGAACAGATCCGAACATCTCTGGGACCAACTTCTCGAGAGTCGCTCCATTGCTCTACTCAACCCGAAGAGCCCGGAGGACTGCCTCGTCGCATACGAGGCCCTCGCCCCCCGGGGCGTGGTCCTGGAGGTTGCCTTCCGGAGCGAGCACGCCCTGCCGGGAATCAAAACGGTGCTCCAGGCCCACCCCGAAGCTCTCCTGATGGCCGGTACGGTCATGACCAGGAGTCAGGCGGAGGCCGCACTGGACGCCGGTGTGGCGGGGGTGGTGTCGGCGGACTACCTGCCGGGTGTGGTAGAGGCTTGCGTGGACGCCGACGTCATGTGCGTGCCGGGAGGACTCGCGGACTGCGGGAAGCAGCTGGTGCAGAAAGCGGAAGCCTACGGATACGCCCTGGAAGAGCTCCGGCAGCAGCGACCGTGGCAATGGGTGTACAAGATCTTCCCGGCGGCTGCCGACTGGGAGGGGGTGCAGGGGACCATCAAGGCGTGGAGGTCCGTCTATCCGGGAATCCGATTCATCTACACGGGCGGTGTGACACCGGAGAACGTCGGGGGGCTTTCCAGGGACGACCCCGAGGGGATCTTCTGCGGCTCCGCCCTGGTTCGGCGGTTGGATGATCCGGCCGGAATGGAAGAGGACGTCAAAGGGTGGGTTCGGGCTGTGTCAGGGGTCCGGGTGGAGGGGCCACTGTCCGAAAAGGGTACCGGCGCCCCGGGCAGGGAGGGCGGGGGCACCGCTCCAGGATTGGAAAAAGGAGGTGTCGCGACTTCCCCCGCCACCATGAACGGGGTCGTCACTTTCGGTGAAATCATGCTGCGCCTCTCTCCGCAGCCTGGCTCCCGCTTCAAGCAGGCCTCCAGCTTCGATGCCACGTACGGGGGAGCGGAGGCCAACGTGGCCGCCTCCCTTGCCCAGTGGGGCGTTCCCACCCGGTTCGTTACGGCCTTGCCGGACCAGGACCTCGGGTCAGCCGCCGTAGCCAAGCTCCAGTCTGTCGGCGTCGATACTTCGGCGATCCTTCGCCGGGGGGATAGGATCGGCATCTACTTCCTGGAACACGGGGCCTCCCAGCGGCCCTCGAGGGTGATCTATGACAGGGCCGGCTCTGCCGTTGCAGGCATCCGGCCGGGTGAGATCGACTGGGAGAAGGTTTTCGAGGGAGCCGGATGGTTCCACTGGACCGGGATCACTCCGGCCCTGAGCGAGTCGGCGGCTGCCGTAACCGTGGAAGCCGTGGAGGCAGCCAAAGACCTAGGTCTGACGGTCAGTACCGACCTGAACTTCCGCTCCAAGCTTTGGAGCAAAGAGCGGGCTCGAGAAGTGATGACACCCCTGGTGGAGCGGGTGGACCTGGTGGTGGGGAATGAGGAAGACGCATCGGACGTCTTCGGGATTCGAGCCGGGAGCACCGACGTGGAGAGGGGCTCCCTGGACTTTTCCGCCTACGAGGAGGTCACGCGGGCCTTGGTGGAGCGCTTCGACCTCAGGATGGCCGCCATCACCCTCCGGGAAAGCCACTCCGCTTCGGAGAACAGCTGGTCGGCCTGCCTCTTCGATGGGACCTCCTTCCTCCGCAGCGCTTCGCATCGGATCAAGCTGGTGGACCGGGTCGGTGGAGGAGACGCCTTCACCGCCGGGCTCATCTACGGGCTTCTTTCAGGAAAGGAAGCCCAGGCCGCCCTGGAGTTCGGCGTCGCAGCCAGCTGTCTCAAGCAGACCATTACCGGAGATTTCAATCTCGTGACAGTGTCCGAGGTGGAGGCCCTGGCAGGCGGGTCGGCCTCAGGGAGGATCCGACGGTGACCGATCTGGGATGGGCTGCGGACCTGAGGGAAGCGGTGCTGGCCGGAAAAGCCCAGGAAGCAGTGGAGTTGACGGAGGTGGCCCTGGCTCGCGGCACGCCTCCGGAGGAGGTGCTCGACCAGGGTTTGATTCCTGCCATGGCCGAAGCGGGACGGCGCTTCGAGGATCAGCGTTTCTTCCTTCCAGAGCTCATGTTCGCCGCCAGGGCCATGAAAGAAGCCCTGACCCTCATCAAACCTCTCCTTGCCGACCGGGAGGTGCCGCCCCAAGGGAGGGTGGTCATCGGCACGGTGGCCGGGGACCTCCACGACATCGGCAAGAACATCGTAGCGGCCATGCTGGAGGGAGGAGGGTTCGAGGTCCACGACCTGGGAACGAACGTCTCGCCGCCTGCCTTCGCCGAGGCGGCCAGGGCCCACGCTGCCGACATCGTAGGCCTTTCGGCACTCCTGACCACCACCATGCCGGTGATGAGAGAAGTCGTGGACGAGCTGGTCCGGGCCGGGATACGGGACCGGGTGAAGGTTCTGGTGGGTGGGGCCCCCCTCACGGAATCCTTCGCCGCGGAAATCGGCGCCGACGGGTATGCGCCTACGGCTGCACAGGCGGTCTCGGCGGCCCAGGGGCTCATGGTGGAAGAGGACGTGGAGGCTGGGAAAGGGGAGGCAGGAGCGGAGGGTGCTGGGGCGGAGGGCGCCGGGACCGTCGTGGCGGGTCCACCTTCCGACGAAAACGCATCGATGTCGGGGGTGCCCCACGGTGGTCCTTCAGATGGCACTTTGCCCGCGGGAATCTCGACTTCCGGGCAGTCGTCCACTGGGTCCGTTGCCGCCCCGGAGGCGTCAATGACTCCCAGGGAGCTGGTCAGGGCGGCCCTGGAGTTCCGGGCTCCGTCCCGGCTCCCCAGGCAGATCTGGCTTCTCCCCTGGGCTTCGGCCCGATATCCCCAGGAAGTGGCCCGGATCGAGGCCGACTTTCCGTCGGACATCACGACCATCCCCTTCCTTTGCAGCGAGCCGGTTCCGGGCGGGGGAAACGCCCACGCCGTAGGCACCTTCGTGGATGCTTGGGGCTGCACCTTCGAGAACCTCCAGGACGGTATCATCGGCCAAGTGAAGGATCCCCAGCTCGGCGACTGGTCCGAGGCGGATCGAATACGCTTTCCCAGGGAGCGCTTGGAGATCGAGTGGGAGAAGGTGGCCGATTTCTGCAGGGGAACGGACCGGTTCGTTCTCTCCGGGACCTGCCCCCGGCCCTTCGAGCGCCTTCAGTTCCTACGGGGCCCGGAGGAGCTCTACCTGGACCTGAACCGACCCAGGGGGGACTTCCTGGATTTCCTGGAGCGCCTCCACGAGTTCTACAAGGAGGAGCTCACCCTCTGGGCCCGGACCGACGTGGACGGGATCACCTTCATGGACGACTGGGGAAGCCAGCGGGCGTTGCTGATTGCGCCCGACCTCTGGCGGGAGCTCTTCAAGCCCCTCTACGCCGACTACGTGGCCATCGCCCACCACCATGGAAAACACGCTTTCATGCACTCGGACGGGTGGATCACGGACATCATCCCCGACCTCATCGAGATCGGCCTGGATGCCCTGAACAGTCAGGTGTTCTGCATGGGCGTGGAGGAGCTGGGCAGGCGATTCGCCGGTGAGCTGACCTTCTGGGGGGAGCTGGACCGGCAGCAGCTCCTTCCCAGGGCAACGACCTCGGAAATCGCTCGGGCGGCCCGGAGCATGAAGGAGGCATTCCACCGGGAAGGGGGGCTTATCGCCCAATGTGAGTTCGGGCCCGGGGCCCGGCCGGAGAACGTCTACACCTTCTTCGAGACTCTGGCCAAGGAGTAGAATCGTCGTGCATCTCTTCGGCCTCCACATCATCGACGTCGGCATCATCGGAATCTATGTCGTCGTGATCCTGTGGATCGGGCGCTGGGTCGGCCGGAGGGTGAAGGACCAGACCGACTTCTACCTGGCAGGAAGGAAGCTCGGGAAGCTCTATCAGTTCTTTCTGAATTTCGGCCATTCCACCGATGCCAACCAGGCGGTAGGGGTGTCCCGGGAGATCTACCGGCAGGGGCTCGGGGGAATGTGGATCCAATACCTGGTCCTCTTCCTCACGCCTTTCTACTGGTTCACGGTGGCCCTTTTTCGCAGGGCCCGCCTCATCACCACCGGAGATCTCCTGGAAGAGCGGTTCAATTCCAAGTTCCTGGGAGCGGCCTTCGCCGCGTTCACCCTGGTGATGGTCTGGCTGGGTGGTGGCGCATCCTACATGGTGGCCGGGAAGACCATGATGGCCCTCACGCCGAAGGCGGAGGCCGAATATACCATGGAGGAAACGGCTGCCGTGGCCCAGTTCCGGGAGCTTCGGGAGCTACAGGGTCGGATGGTGGAAGGGCTGAGCCCCGAAGAGACGACCCGTTACGAGGAGCTTCGGGAGAGGGAGAAGAGGGGGGAGCTTCGGGGCCTGATCTCCCACACCGATCCGCTGGTTTTCTACTTCGCCTACGCCATCATCATCGCATTCTATACCATGATGGGCGGATTCGCCGCGGCGGTGGTGTCCGACGCAATCCAGGGCGTGCTCATTATCACCTTCTCCCTGATGTTGATCCCCATCGGCCTCTCGGAGCTGGGGGGCTTCGAAGGGCTCCACGCCAGAGTGCCGGACTACATGTTCGCCCTCTTCGGATCGGCGGCTACCAGCGAGTACGCGTGGTACACCATCTTCGCCATGGTCCTGGCCAACCTGGTGGCCATCATCGCAGCGGCCCCCATGATGCCCACGGCGGGGTCGGCCAAGGACGAGATGAGTGCTCGCATCGGCATGCTGGGCGGGATGTTCTTCAAGCGCTTCATCATGCTCTTCTGGGCCATGGCAGGCCTCATCGCCATCGGCCTCTATGGGGGGACTCTGGACGACCCCGACCAGATCTGGGGGGTGATGACCCGGAGCCTGCTCTTCCCGGGAGCCATCGGCCTCATGCTGGCCGGAGTTCTGGCAGCCAACATGTCCTCCCTGGATGCTCTTTCCGTCACCAACTCCGCTCTTTTCGTTCGGAACATCTACCAGCCGCTGGTGAAGGGGCGTTCGGAGCGGCACTACATCGACGTGGGGCGGGTGGTCATCGGCGTGATCCTGGTGGGGGGCGTAGCGACGGCGGTCTGGGCCGACAATCTCCTGAACCTCTTCAAGTATTTCATCTCCCTCCCGGCGGTGTTCGGGGGGGCCATCTGGCTGGGGCTGGTGTGGAGGAGGCTCACGAAGACGGCGGTCATTGCCCAGGTCGTGATCGCCTTCACCCTCTATGCCATCATTCCCAACGTCTTCCCGGCCATACCGGCCCTCAGGACCCATCCCTCCTTTCTGGTCCAGACTACTCCGCGGGAAGTTGAGGTGGTGACAGGAGCTCTGGAGGAGGACGTGGCGGCGGGCCGGGCGTCAGAAGTAGGGGAGACCATCCAGCGGACCCAACGCATCGAGCCTGCGGGGATCTTCTTCGAGAACGTGGTTCGGGTGGATCCCGACGACCCTGAATCGCCGGTGGAAGGGCAGGGGAGGTTCCAGGCGGAGATCTGGGTCCTGAGCTGGTTTGGTATCGACTTCTCGGGATGGTCCAAGGCGAAGCTTGAGGCCACCCGGTTCTTCTTCGACGCCCTCTTCCCCTTCCTCCTCCTCTTCGCCATTACCCCGTTCACACGACCTGAGGAGAAGGAGAGGCTGGATCGCTTCTTCGGGAAGCTCCACACCCCGATCCAGAGGACTTTGGAAGAGGACGAAGCGGCGGTAGAGCACTCGGCTCTTCACCCCGAGAAGTCCGAGAGCCAGAAGATCTGGCGGGGATCGAGCTGGGAGATCCTGAAACCGGGGTGGATCGACGTCCTGGGCTTCGGAGGAAGCTGTGTCATGGTGGGCGTGATCCTCTGGATGCTCTGGGCCATGGCGGGATTGGGAGCATAAGGGAGTATGGCAGGGGGAGGCTGAGACTAGCGGAAGCCATCAGCGAGTTTCGATGCCGGTCCAAAGGAGAGACGATGCGGGTCCAAAGGAGAGAGGTATGATGGATGAGGGGACCGATCGACGGGATTTCTTGAAGCGGCTGGTTGCCGGAGCGGCGGTGGCGGGCTCGGGAGCCGGCGGTTTGGGGTTGGCGGGATGCGCTCCCGGTGAGCAAGAGCCCGGCGAGGAAGGACCTGCCGACGGGCGACCCGGCGGCGAACAAACCGGCGCTTCCCCGACGCTACCCCAGGGGCTGGCGCCCGACGACTCCCGTTGGCGGGATGTCCGGGATCACTTCCTTCTGGACCCGGACTACACCTACATGAATACCGCCGGCCTTGGGCCTTCTCCTCGCCCGGTCCTGGCCGCCCACCTGGAAGCCTGGGAGCGGTTGGAGAGGAGGTCCGAGACCGGCCACGGAGAGAGGGCCGGGATACGAACCACGGCGGCGGCCTTCCTGGGGTGTGTCGAGGATGAGCTGGCCTTCACACGATCTGCCACGGAGAGCATGAACCTCGTGGCCCGGGGTCTGAGGCTGGAAGCCGGCGACCAGGTCCTGATGACCACCCACGAGCACCCCGGCGGGGCCATGCCCTGGTTCGGGGTCCGGGAAGACGTGGCCATCCGGATCGATACCTTCGAGCCAGGTACGGGGGGGGACGATACCCTGAACCGTCTGGAGGCGGCCCTCACCGGGCGCACCCGGGTGGTAATGGTGAGCCACGTCACCTGCACCACGGGGATGATCCTCCCGGTGAGAGAGATGGCCCAGCTGTGCCGGGACCGGGGGATCATCCTGGTTCTGGACGGCGCCCAAGCTCCAGGACAGATCCCCGTGAACCTGAACGAGTTGGCGTGCAGTTTCTACGTCGCCTCGGGCCACAAGTGGCTCCTGGGACCCAAGGGCACCGGTTTCCTGTACGTCCGTGACGAGTGGTTGGACCGGTGGAAGCCGTCCTATGTTGGCGCCTATTCGGATACGGGATTCGACCTGGCCTCCGGCGGCTTTGAAAGGCTTCGCCCGGCCTCGGCGTCTGAATACGGAACACGGAGCACGCCTCTCCTTGTAGGGTTCGGCGCGGCCTTCGATTTCCTGTCCTCTCTTGGACTGGACCCGGTGACTGCCCGGGGGGCCCATCTGGCTACCATGATGAGGGACGGTTTGGCCCCCCTTCCCGGAGTGGAGATTATCACACCGCAGGGTGCCTCGGCGGCCATCCTGAGCTTTCGTCTCCCACCCTCTGGGGGAAGCCCCGGGGAGTGGTGCAACCGACTCAGAGCCGACCATAACCTCCGGCTTCGACCGGTGACGGAGGCCGGGCTCATGGCCGTTCGCGCCTCCACCCACGTGTTCAACACCGAGGAGGAAGTCCAGAGACTGGTGGAGGTACTGGGATCCCTCCTGTAACCTCCTTCCTCTTGATCACCTTCCTTGGACGGATGGAAGAGGGATGCCGAGGAAGAACGTTGGAGAGATTGACATGAGATCAGGCAACCCCGCATCCGGTAAGAGAACCCTTCTCAACGCGGTTCTAAGCTCGGCCCTTCTCGCCTCGGCCCTTCTCGTTCCCGCCCTTGCCCTGCCCGGGCCGGCTGCCTCCCAGGAACGGGACCTCTACCTCTCCCTGGCGGAACGTGCCTTCGAGGGTGGGCTCGTCACCGTGCCCACCCAGGTGGAGAACTGGAAGGAGAGCTTCGACCCGACGCCCGAGTGGGGATATCAGCCGCCGGGGGGCCCGCCCTACTTCGCGAAGTTGGCCGGGACCCTCTATGAGGTCACGGGTGAGGAGCGGTATGCCCAGGAGGCCATCAGGTGGCTCTCCACCCACCACGAGTACAAGTCCTACTTCCCGGAAGAGATGCACGGGTACCGACCCGACTACCGGGACGGGATCCCGACCCTCACCAACTTCTTCGAATTCCCCTTCTTCGTGGAGGGGTATCTCCGGGTGAAGGAAAGTCCCTCTCTCACCCCGGCGCAGCGGGAGCAGATCGAGACGAGCATCGCCGAAACCGCCAACTATGTCTTTTTCTTCCCCGAGTGGGGGCCCCACAACCGCGCCATGCTTCGGGCGTACGGTCTCCTGCTGGCGGCCCAGGCCATGCCCGACCACCCGGACGCCGGGAAGTGGATGAAGCTGTCCGAGGTTCTCGTAAGCGACAGCTGGGGCAAGTGGGAGGAGGAGGATGCCCAGGTCTATCATCCGGTCTGGCTCATCAGCCTGGTCCGGTATGCCGAGGCGTTGGGCGATCCTTCCTTCTACGACTTTCCCACGGCCCGGTACTACTTCGACTACTTCACCCACCTCCTGGATCCCACCGGGATGGTCCCCGACTTCGGTGACGCCCGGTGGCATTCGAACTGGTCCTGGTACGTAGCCCTCCTGGAGAAGGCGGCCACCGTCTACGACCGACCCGAATACAGGTGGGCGGCCCACCGGATCTTCAATGCCATGCGAACCGATCCG
>JASFVN010000463.1:0-3424 GCA_050049805.1 Gemmatimonadota bacterium | reverse complement strand
TCGACGCCCTCCTTCGGGACTTCGTCGGTCGCCCGTCTCCACTCTATCGAGCTCGTCGCCTGGAAGGAGAGGTCGGCTCTGGGCCCATCTATTTGAAAAGGGAAGACCTCAACCATACCGGTGCCCACAAGATCAACAACACGCTGGGGCAGGTACTCCTTGCCCGCCGCATGGGCAAGGGAAGAATCATTGCCGAAACGGGGGCTGGGCAACACGGGGTGGCGACGGCAACGGCCTGCGCCCTTTTCGGGCTGGAATGCGTGGTCTACATGGGGGAGGAAGATATCTCCCGCCAAGCCCTCAATGTGTACCGGATGCAGCTCATGGGGGCCGAGGTCCGCTCGGTCTCTTCCGGCACACGGACTCTCAAGGACGCCACCAACGAGGCGATCCGTGATTGGGTCACCAATGTCGATGATACCCACTACATCATCGGGTCTGTCGTGGGGCCCGATCCCTTTCCCCGAATGGTCCGGGATTTCCAGGCAGTCATCGGGCGAGAGGCGAGGGAACAGATGCTCCGGGTCGAGGGGAGGTTGCCTGAGGCTGTGGTGGCCTGCGTAGGAGGAGGCTCGAACGCCATGGGGATCTTCCATGCCTTCCTCGGCGACCCCTCCGTGACCCTAATCGGAGTCGAAGCGGCCGGCGAAGGGATCGAAACCCATCGACACTCGGCCTCGCTGTCTGCTGGAAAGCCTGGTGTATTACACGGATCACTGAGTTATCTTTTACAGGATGGGGACGGGCAGGTGGCCCCGGCTCATTCGGTGTCGGCGGGGTTGGATTATCCTGGAGTCGGCCCGGAGCATTCCCATCTGAGAGATTCGGGGCGGGCTCGTTACGTGTCCGTAACGGATGATGAAGCCCTGGAGGCTTTCCATCGTCTGGCCATAACCGAGGGCATCATCCCGGCCCTGGAGACGGCCCATGCCCTGGCATACCTTCCCAGGTTGAGCCGGGAGAGTGAAGAGGCTGGAGCTGTCCTGGTCTGCCTCAGCGGTAGAGGTGACAAGGACGTAGCCCATGTGGCGAGACTGGAACAGACCGACGAGAACCTTTGAGCCCGTTTGAGCCCGTGACAGAGCCCCCCCCGGACCAAGAGACCTCCGAACCCGGCGAGGCGCCGGATTGGAGCGAATCTTCGGACCTCGTAGAGAAAATCGAGGGCCTCTTCCTGGTGTTGGGGAAGGCCTTGCGAGCCCACCAGCTCTACGACGAGAACAACCCGGTATACCAGCGTTTCGTGTCCCAGCTGGGCGAGTCCCTTCGGGATCTCTGGGGCGAGATGGACAGGATTCCCGTCACCGTCGAGGAGAAGAGACTTCTCTGGATCGGGAAGCCTGTCTACGAGAGCGAGTCCAGGACCGACTCTCTCTCCTTCCTGTTCTATAAGGATGGGGTCAGGGAATTCACTCTTCACGAAGGGCTGGAGGTCCACGAGCTGGACAGGTTCCTCCAGGTCCTGAACCGATCCCGTGATCTCCGTCCCGAGGGAGATGACCTTCTCACCATTCTCTGGGATGCCGATCTCAAGTATTTCACCTACGGCTATATCGATATTTTGGCTGAGGGAATGAACCTTGATATTCCGTCGGCGGGAGACGGCGGACTCGGGAGCTTCGACGAGATTTTGCGAGCCGAGGTGGGCGAGGAATACGGTTCGGCGGAGGGTGGCTCGGACGCTCCGAGCGTGGTGAGTGCCAGCGATTTCAATCCCACGCTCTATGCCCTGGATCCGGTGGAGCTGGAGCAGCTACAGAAAGAAATTCGCCTCGAGATGGAGCGGGATATTCGAGGGGACGTCTTGGCGGCTCTTTTCGATCGTATCGAGGAGCAACGATTCCCGGAGCGCCAGGGAGAGATCCTGGAGATCTTCGAAATTCTGCTTCCCAACTTCCTCAGCCGCGGCTTGTTGAGCCCCGCAGGGGGGATCCTGGAGGAGATAGCGCGGCTTCTGGCCTCCGATGACGCCCTGAGGCCCAAGGAGAGGATGGGGGCGGAGAAGGTTCTGGAGGAGGTCAGCGGCGCCGAAACCCTCAAGGAGCTGATCCAGGCCCTGGAAGATGGATCGATTTCCCCCGATCCCGCCGAACTGGCCTCTCTCCTCAGGCACCTCCGAGCCGATTCCCTGGGGCCGCTCCTCCGGGCAGCCGAAGAGGCAGAAGACTCCAGGGTGAAGGCAATCATCCAGGACTCGGTGAGGGGAATAGCGAAGAAATACTCCCAGGCGCTGGTAGATTGTCTGGGAACCGAGGATCCGGTGGTCGTGGCCGGGGCTTTGAACCTGGTGGGATCCCTCCAGCTGAAGGACTCGGCCTCCCGGGTCGCCGCCCTCCTCTCCCATGACGTGCCGGAGGTCAGGCTCGCCGCCATTCGTGCAGCCACGGATCTGAAGATGCCGGCGGCGGTGGGGGCCCTGCTGGATGCCCTATCCGATCCTGAGAAGGAGATCCGAATCGCGGCGGCAAAGGCCTTGGGAGAGCTCCGGTACGGGCCGGCGGCAAAGCACTTCCGTGAGGCCATCAAGGGCAAGGAACTGAGGCGGGCCGATCTCTCGGAGCAGATCGCCTTCTTCGAGAGCTATGGCATGGTGAGGGACCCGGACGGTGTGAAGGTTCTGGACGGACTTCTGAACGGTCGAGGGTTCCTGGGTCGGAAGGAATCTGGAGAGATCAGGGCCTGCGCCGCCCTGGCACTTGGAAAGATGAAGACCGAGGATGCCGTCGCAGCACTGGAAAAGGCTGCTGGCGAGCAGGATCCCGTGGTGAGAAGCGCGGTCAGCCGGGCCTTGCGAGGGGAGGGCTGATCCCATGGCGTCCAGGAGGAAGCCCCCGGTGAAGAACTCCGCTCTTCTGCAGGAAGAAGGGCGCATGGTCCTAACCCGGGTTTATTCGGCCCTCCGGGCTCTGCGCCTCTATCCCCTGGAAAACACTGCCGTCCAACAATCCCTCGACGAGCTTCACGAGCTGCTCTCCCGCCTGGCAGGGGAAGAAGGGGCGTTGGAGCTGAGGGTGGTGGGGGACTTCTTCTTCTTCAACGAGGTCCGGCTGCGCCTCGACCTGTCCAACTACTCCACTTTCGGGAGCTTCGCCCAGACGGTCATGGAGCAAGGCATCGGGGCTATCGAGGTCCTTTCGGGAATCGATCGGGCCGAACTGGCGCCCTTCCTTTCCCTTTTGCTCCGGGAGCCGGGTGAGCCGGATCCCTTCTCCACCTTCCAGGAGAGGATGAGTGGCGCGCCGATCCTTCACATCCGGGTGATACCGGCCAGCGAGGTGAAGGAACCGGAGCTCGAGGAGGATGCCCTCGACGCTGCCAAACGGACCTACGCCCAGTCGGTGAACGTGGCGAAGGAGGCCCTCACCGATTTTCGCATGGGGAAGGCGGTAAATGTCCGAAAGGTAAAACGGGCGGTTCAGGGCAT
>JASFVN010000004.1:0-47668 GCA_050049805.1 Gemmatimonadota bacterium | reverse complement strand
GCATCGGAGATCACCAAGGGAGGTGGAATCGCCCTCTGCGCTCCCATCGCGCCTTATGCACATGTCAGGAAACAGAACCGAGAGCTCGTGACCCGCTACGGTGGCTATGTGCTGGTCTACGTCAGCACACCCCTGGAGGTCTGCGAGGCCCGGGATCGGAAGGGGCTCTACGCGAAGGCGAAAGCTGGGATCATCAAGGAATTCACGGGGGTTTCGGATCCCTACGAGATTCCCGACGATGCCGATGTGGTCATTGACACCTCCGATATTTCTCCGGAGGAGGCTGCTCAGCAGGTCTACTTGTTCCTCGAGAAAGAGGGCTATATCGGACCTGCCGCCGAGTGATCCGCTGGGGACGACCCATGGGCGGTCGCCTCTTTTCTTTTACATCCCAATGGGAATCGAATCAGGAACCATGGCGAGACTCGATGATCTTGACCGGATTCGGGAGGCCCTTCGGGCCGCCCAGGAGGCCATCCGTCCATTCACACCCGGGGCGGTGGAGTATGACGAGAAGAGCAGCCGCGGAGATCCGGTGACCGCCGCCGATTTGGTGGCCAACGACGTTCTCAGGTCGATTCTTCCCTCCCATGGAGAAGGGTGGTTGTCCGAGGAGACAGCCGACAGCCCGGCGCGGCTCCCCTGCCGCCGTGTTTGGGTGGTGGACCCTCTGGACGGGACCCGGGAATTCGTGGATGGGATTCCAGAATGGTGCATTTCCGTGGGTCTGGTGGAAGACGGCGTTCCCGTTGCCGGTGGGATCCTCAGCCCTCCCAATGACCAGCTGGTCCTGGGAGCCGCTGGCCGGGGCGTGACGCTGAATGGCGAGCCCATCACATCCACAGGACGAAAGACCCTGGACGGCGCGGTGATCCTGGCTTCTCGCAGCGAATGGAAACGGGGCGAGTGGGATCGATTCGAGTCTGCCCCCTTTTCGGTGAAACCCTGTGGCTCCGTGGCGTTCAAATTGGGACAGGTAGCCGCCGGCCTGGCCGACGGAACCTGGACCCTGGTTCCGAAGCACGAATGGGATGTTGCGGGTGGGGCGGCGTTGATGTTGGCGAGCGGAGGCACGCTCCTCCACGCGGACGGGAGCCGACCACTCTTCAACCAGGCCGACCCGAAACTCCCCAATTTCCTGGCCGCATCGGAGGAGCTCCTGCAGGAGTTCAGAAGAGAATGGCTGGCCGGTTGACAGCGGCCGCCGGAAGCTTCCTCTTCCGGCGAAGCACCCGATTACCCTTTCCGATTCTAAGACGAGAACGATGAAAATCACCGTCATTGGTACCGGTTACGTCGGCCTTGTTGCAGGAGCTTGTTTCGCCGAGACCGGAAACGATGTGATCTGTGCGGATATAGACGAGGAGAAGGTGGCCCGTCTCTCTCAGGGCGAGATTCCCATCTACGAACCTGGATTGGAACCTCTGGTGGAAAACAACCTGGCTTCCGCCAGATTGAGCTTCACCACGGACATTCCTGCTTCGGTCCGGGCGTCGGACATCATCTTTATCGCGGTGGGGACTCCCCCCGATGAAGACGGATCAGCCGATCTTCAACATGTTCTTGCGGTGGCCCGGACCATTGGCCAGTCCATGGAGAAGGAGAAGATCGTCTGCACCAAGAGCACCGTACCGGTGGGAACGGCGCAAAAGGTTCGAGAGGCAATCCAGGCGGAAACGGACATCAGAGTCCACGTGGCGTCCAACCCCGAGTTCCTCAAGGAAGGCGCGGCGGTCAACGACTTCATGAAGCCCGATCGGGTGATTCTGGGCGTCGATTCGTCCTATGCCGAGCGGATGTTGTCAGAGCTCTATGCTCCCTTCGTTCGAACGGGGAATGCCATCTACACCATGGATATCGCCGCGGCAGAGATCACCAAATACGCCGCAAACGCCATGTTGGCCACCCGAATTTCTTTCATGAATGCGGTTGCCCAGCTTTGCGATGCCACAGGCGCCGATGTCGACATGGTTCGGAAAGGAATCGGGTCGGACCGACGGATCGGATCGGCCTTTCTCTTCCCCGGGGTTGGCTACGGGGGCTCCTGCTTTCCGAAGGACGTGAAAGCATTGGTGCGAACCATGAGGGAGGCCGGTGCCGACGCCGGGATTCTTGAAGCGGTGGAATCTGTCAACGAACAGCACAAACGATTCCTCCTGGATAGAGTCACGTCCCGGTTCGGTGAGGACCTTTCCGGTCGCCGTTTCGCCGTGTGGGGCCTGGCCTTCAAACCCAATACGGATGACATGCGTGAGGCGCCCAGCCTTGTCACGATTCCATCCCTCCTCCAACGGGGGGCCACCGTGGCCGTCCACGACCCTGTGGCAATGGAGGAGGCCCGGCGCCATTTCGGCGACCAGGTGGAATACTGCAAGAACAACTACGACGCCCTGGAAGGGGCCCACGCCCTTCTCATCCACACCGAATGGCTTCCATACAGGAGGCCCGATTTTGTCAGGATGAGGGAGGCACTCTCCACGCCCCTCGTGCTGGACGGCAGAAACCTCTACCGCCCCGAGACCATGAGGGAACTGGGTTTCGAGTACCATTCTGTGGGGAGACGATCCGTCAGTCCGAAGGGAGAGTAGAACCCTACATGAGAATTTTGATCACCGGGGCAGCCGGTTTCCTTGGTTCCCATCTCGTGGACCGTTTTCTCGAGGCGGGGAACCGGGTCGTAGGCGTCGACAATTTCATCACTGGTACCTGGCGGAACCTGGAGCACCTGGAGGGGCGGGAGGACTTCTTCTTCATCGAGCACGACATTTCCACGCCTCTGTTTCTGGCGGAGAAAGTCGACGGTGTCCTCCATTTCGCTTCCCCGGCCAGCCCCATCGACTACCTGGAGTTGCCCATACAGACCCTCAAGGTCGGTAGTCTGGGAACCCACAACTCTCTGGGCCTGGCGAAAGCCCATGGCGCCCGGTTCCTTCTGGCCTCCACATCGGAGGTATATGGGGATCCCCAGGTGCACCCGCAGCCCGAAAAATACTGGGGGCATGTGAACCCAATCGGCCCCAGGGGCGTCTACGACGAGGCGAAGCGATTCGCCGAGGCCATGACCATGGCCTATCACCGTTACCACGGTTTGGACACACGGATCGCCCGAATCTTCAACACCTATGGACCGCGGATGCGGCCGGCGGACGGCAGGGTCGTGTCCAACTTCGTAGTGCAGGGCCTTCGGGGAGAGCCCATCACGCTCTATGGAGACGGGCACCAAACCCGATCCTTCTGTTACGTCGAAGACGAGGTCGAAGGCATCTTCCGTTTGTTCCATTCGGACCATGTCGATCCCATGAACATCGGGAATCCGATAGAATACACGGTCCGGGAACTGGCCGAGATGGTCCTGGAGGAGACGGGAGGGGCGTCGGAGCTCCTGAACTGCCCCCTTCCGGAGGACGATCCGAAGGTCCGGCAGCCGGATATCACGCTGGCGAAGGCAAAGCTGGATTGGTATCCGGCTACGGATCTCCGGCAGGGCCTGAGGAAGACCATTCCTTATTTCCGAACTCTTGTCGAAAAAGAAGGTGCCCAGGCTCGGACGTTGAGCTGAGTGCCAAGAAGGTACTTCAATGAATATTCTCCTGACCGGTACAGCCGGGTTCATCGCTTCCCAGGCCGCCGAGCGTTTCCTGGCCCAAGGCTCCTCTGTCGTGGGCCTGGATAATTTCGACGACTTCTACGACCCGGTGATCAAGGAAGCGAACCTGACCCGAGCACAGGACTACGATTCCTTCACTCTCGTCAGGGGGGACATAAGAGACCCAGGGATTCTGGCAGCCCTTCCGGACGGGATCGACACCATCGTACATATCGCTGCCAGAGCGGGAGTCCGGCCCTCCATCGCACAGCCGGCCCTTTACTACGACGTCAACGTGACCGGGACCCTCAACCTCTTCGAGTTCGCCAGGGATAGGGGGATCGACCGCTTCGTATTTGCCTCCTCTTCCTCCGTTTATGGTAACAATGAGAAGGTTCCCTTCTCCGAGGCCGACCCGGTGGACCATCCCATCTCTCCCTACGCAGCCACGAAGAAGGCGGGGGAGCTCATGGGCCACGCCTATTCTCATCTCTACGGGATCGCCTGCCTTTGCCTGAGATTCTTCACGGTCTATGGGCCTCGCCAGCGGCCCGACCTGGCCATCCACAAGTTTGCCAGACTCATGGCGGCCGGCGAGGAGCTTCCCATGTTCGGAGACGGCAGCTCTGAGCGTGACTATACCTATATCGACGACATTCTCTCGGGTTTGGACGGCGCCCTGGCTTGGGTCGCGGGGAACGACGGGGTCCACGAGATCGTGAACCTGGGTGAGAGCCGGACCGTGAGCCTCAGGGAGATGATCCGGGTGCTGGGTGAGGAGATGGGTGTGGAGCCGCGAGTCCGGAATCTCCCGGAGCAACCAGGTGATGTGGCCCGGACTTTTGCAGACATATCCAAGGCCCGAACCGTCCTGGGATATGATCCGCAATGGGATTTCCGGCAAGGTATCCGGACCTTCGTACGCTGGTTCCGGGAAGAGGGTTGAGAGTCGGGCCGGACTACCCTATTTGGCGATCCTCCCTAGACCAGACCACTTCCCTGGGACTAGTTTTGGTGATTGGATAGAGAATGGAGGGCCGCCACTCTTCGCGACCCAAGGCGTGACTTGGGAAAGACTGATATGTCCGACACCGGAAACCTCTCGGCGAAACAACTCATAGAGAGGGGCATCTGTGCCTGGGAGCGGGCCGACTACGAGGCTGCCCTGGAGTTATTCCAAGCGGTTCTGGAAAAGCACCCTGGATTCGCAGATGTCCACAACAAGGCCGGTCTTTGCCTGGCCATGCTGGGCGACCCAGAGGCTGCGCTGGAGGAGTTCGACAGAGCCCTGAGCATCTCGGAAACCTACGCCGAAGCTCACCTGAACCGGGCCATCGTTCTCCAGGGCCTCGGTCATTTCGAGGAGGCACGGCACCACCTGAAAAAGGCGGACGAGCTGGACCACTGGGAGTCGGAAGAGTTCCCCTCCGATGTGGGGCACAAGATTGCCATCGCCCACGCAAAGCTGGGAGATCTCTATCTCGTCGCCGATCACCCCGAAGAAGCGGCTGCCGAGTATCAGAAAGCCTTGGCCGTCCGGACCCGATTCCTCGACATCCGATCGAAGTATGCCGAAGCCCTTCTGGGTATGGGCCGATGGAAGGACGCCCAGGAACAGTTGGAAACCATCCTCGAGAACAACCCCGGTTTCACCAGCGCACGTCTCCGCCTCGGTCTCGCCTTGCACCGGCAGGGGGAGGATGAACGGGCCCGGAAGGAATGGAAGCGTTGCATCGAGGACGATCCGCGGGATATGAGGGCGAAAGCCTATCTGGCTTCCCTGGGCGACGCCCCGGGCTGATGGGCTGACCGCCAGGGCTTCCTCTGAAAGCCCTTTGGCATGAATGCTGCCTTTCTTGAAGCCGCTACCCCTCCCGGGTGCGGCTTCGTTAGCTTCAAATGCCCGGGGCGCACTACATCACCCTTTTGACCCGATGTCGATGGACATGACCCGATTCGAGACGGCCCGGCCCAAGGCGTGGCAGATCAACCCCGTTTCAATGCTGGCCGGCTCCCTGCTTCTCCTGGCGAACCTCGCCGGATGCACACCTCTCAGTGAGGAGGGTAGCTCCATCCTGAGGGGTGATCAGGCTTTCGCGAACGGTGATGTCGAGGAGGCTTTGGCGGAGTACCGCCTAGCCCTTCGGCAGGGTGCGTCCGATGCAGGAACCTATGCCCGGGTGGCCCATACCTACGTAGCGCTGAAGCGGATCGACGAGGCCAGGGAGTACTACCGGTTGGCTGTGGCTCAAGATTCGATCCTTACGGACCAGGCGCTCTCGGACTTCGTCCATCTGGCACGTGAGGAGGACCGCATCGGGGACCGGTACGGAATGGCCACTGCCGTGGAAACCGCCATCGAATTTCGCCCGGGGGTCAGTTTCGACGACCTGGCGCTCTCCCTCGCCCAACACTACGCCGACGTGGGTGAGTACGGGAGAGCACTCCCCTTTTACCAGAAGGCCCTCTCAGCCATAGAACCGGATTCTATGCCCCGCCTGGTTTTCGAGGCTGCCGTGGCCTATGACGAGGTTGGAGACTGCGAGACGGCGGTCATCTACTACGAACAATACCGGGAATACCTGCCTCCCCAGCGAAGAACCGAGGTTCATTGGCGCCTGGGCCACTGTTCTTTCGAGTTGGCTCAGACCAGCCTGGACGAAGAAGACGAGGAGGAGGCCCTGCGACACGTCGAGGTCCTTCTCGAGATCGAGGAGCCCAGGAACCTGCTGGCCAGAGGGTATTTCATGAAAGGCGAGATCCTGGGGCGCCGCGGCGAGTGCGAAGCGGCCATCGAAGCCTTCCAGCGGGTACCGGTTGAGGACCCGTCCGGAACCAGCGCCGTAGTGGACAGTGCGGAGCTTCGCATCGATCAGATCCGCTTCGGCGGGCGGTTCGACCGCTCCTTCCAGCGTCTCCGGGCCGGAATGGTTTCCGGCTCCTGTTTTCCACCAGATCCACCAACTCGCGGGGGAGGTCGCAACAGCGGCGGCTGACCCCGGCCCCTTCCCCAACCTTCGCAAAAACCAGTCGAGATCATGGCCGTTCCTTTTCTGGACCTCAAACTCCAATACATCCAACTGAAGGACCAATTGGATAATGCCCTCGGTGGGGTCGTTTCCTCCCAGTATTTCATCCTTGGACCGGAGGTCCAGGCCTTGGAGGAGGAGATCGCCGAACATCTTTCCGTGCCGTATGCCGTGGGCGTAGCCAGCGGGACGGACGCCCTTCTCCTCCCTCTGAGAGCCCTGAGCCCGAGGCCGGGAGATGAAGTGATCGTTCCGGCCTTTACCTTCTTCGCCACGGCGGGGGCGGTCTGGAATTCCGGTTTCACCCCCGTGTTCTGCGACGTCGATCCCGACACCTTCAACGTCACGGCAGAAACGCTTGAAAGTGTGTGGAGCGAGCGGACCAAGGCCGTCGTGCCCGTGCACCTCTACGGGCAGATGGCCCCCATGGCAGAGATCCGCAAGCTTTGCGAGAGGAAGGGGGCCTTCGTCCTGGAAGATGCTGCGCAGGCCATAGGAGCCAAACAGGTTTGCCCGGGGTCCCACCAGGAGGATTGGTGGATGGCCGGCGCCCCTGGAGACGCGGCGGCCTTCTCCTTCTTCCCCACGAAAAACCTGGGGGGGTTCGGAGATGGGGGTATGGTCACGACACCGGACATGGAGTTTGCCGAGACGATCACCAAACTCCGGGTTCACGGCGGAAAGCAGATGTACCACCACGAAATGGTGGGGACCAACTCCCGCCTCGATGCCCTTCAAGCCGCCGTGCTTCGGGTCAAACTCCCCTATCTGAGCCAGTGGGCCGATGCACGGCGAAGGAATGCTGCCCTGTATGACGAGCTTTTGGGGGATCTGGAAGATGTCCAGACGCCTTTCGTGGCAGAGGGGAACTTCCACGTGTACAACCAATACACGCTCCGGGTCCGTCAAAGGGACGAGCTGAGAGCGTTCCTGGCGGAGAAGGAGATCGGGAGTGGGCTCTATTACCCCCTGGGTCTCCATCTCCAGGAATGCTTCTCCGCTCTGGGAGGGAAGGCCGGGGATCTCCCCGTGACCGAGGCCCTGACGCAGGAGGTGATGAGCCTTCCCATCTTCCCCGAGCTGAAGGAAGAGGAGATCTCGGAGGTGGGGGAGGCCATTCGCGAGTTCTACACCCGGTAGCAGCACCCCGGCCTTCCCGAGGCATCCCGATCTAGCGATCTTTCCAGGCTAAGGGACGAACACTTGGTTGTCAGAAGGGTACTCCTTAGGAATGTCGAAAGGATACGGAAAAGCAGCGATTGGCCTGTTATTGGTTGCCCTCCTGGGTGGTTGTGCCTCTGCGCCCCGTTATGAGGGGATGGAGCCCGAAGAGCTGTTTGCGTTGGCGGCCCGGGCTTTTGACGACGAGGACTGGGACGAAGCCACACAAGCTTTCGAGCGCCTGATCTTCACCGAACCCACCTACGAACGCGTCGTCGAGGCCCGAATGTACCTGGCCCGGGCTTACTACAACAAAGGCGAGTACATCACCGCCATTTCGGAGTTCACGCGCATCGTAGATCGACACCCGGGCCACCAGCTGGCGCCGGAGGCGTCCCTGGGTATCTGTCAGTGCTATGCGGCCCAGTCTCCGCACATCCAACGGGATCAGACCCTGACGGGCCAGGCATGGACTGCCTGCCAGAACACGGCCATCGATTTTCGAGGAACCGAAGTCGCCGCCCGGGCCGAGGAGATCCGCGACCAGATGGAAGACAAACTGGCGCACAAGATCTACTCCTACGGTGACTTCTATTACCGCCGGAATCTCCTGCCGTCCGGGATCATCTATTTCAATGACGTTCTGGAGCGATATCCCGAAAGCCGTTGGACTGCCAACGCCCTTCTCCGTCTCTACCAGTCCTATTCCTCCCTGGAGTGGGACACGGAGGCTGAGGAGGCAAAAGAGCGCCTCCTGAGGGAGTTTCCCGATTCGGAGGCCGCCAAGGAGATCGGGGCGAATGGTGGGGGTGGAGGTGACGGAGGGGAAGGGACCGCCTGAAGGGTGCCTGCCTTCCGCCTTGGCCTCTTGGGAGGCACCTTCGATCCACCACATCTTGGACACCTGGTGGTGGCCCAGGAGGCATTTGAGCGCCTTTCTCTGGATCAGCTCATCTTTCTGGTTGCGGGGATCCCTCCTCACAAGGTCGGGGTCGTGACATCTCCTCCTGAGATTCGGATGGAGATGACCCGGGCAGCGGCAGCAGGGAACCCGGGGTTCCAAGTGAGCGGGGTGGAGTTGAATCGGCAGGGGCCGTCCTATACGGTCGATACCCTTCGGCAGTATCGAAAAGCCCATCCGGAAGCCGACCTGTTTTTCATCCTCGGGGCAGATCAGCTGGCAGAGTTCCATGAATGGCAGGATCCCCCGGGCATTGCGGAGTTGGCCACACTGGTGGCAGTGGGGAGGGATGGCGTAGAACCCTCCGAGGTGAGTCCTACATCGGTCTTGCCTGGATTCGAATTCGACTTCGTTTCGTTGCCGGTGCCGAGAATCGACATCTCCTCATCGGACATTCGGGCCCGATGTCGGGAAGATCGGCCCATACGGTATCTGGTCCCGGACAACGTACGAAAAATCATCGAGACTCATGGCCTCTATAGATCGATCTGATGAAAGCACTGCTTAAAAAGGTCCTTGGATCGCAGCACGCAAGAGAAGTGAAGAAGCTCCAACCCCTCGTGGAGGAGATCAACCGGGTCTCCGAGGGGTTGTCCTCCCTCTCCGAGGATCTGCTGAGGGACAAGACGGAGGAGTTCCGCAACAGGATCAAGGAGCGTACGCGGGAGCTGGAGGAGGAGATCGAGGACCTGAGGGAAAAGAAGCGTAGCTCGGAAGACGCCAGCTTGAGGGAGTCCCTCACTCAGGACATCGGCGACCTGGATGCCCGGCTCCTGGAGACCATTGAAGATGCTCTCAACGACCTTCTTCCTGAAGCCTTTGCTGTCGTAAAGGAAGCCTGCCGTCGCAGTCTCGGAAAGGAAATCGTCGTCACCGGCCAGAAGATGACCTGGAATATGGTGCCGTATGATGTCCAACTCGTGGGAGGGATCGCTCTTCACCAGGGTAAGGCGTCCGAAATGGCCACCGGCGAGGGGAAAACGCTGGTAGCCACCATGCCCCTCTACCTCAACGCCCTGGCGGGCCGTGGAGCCCACCTGGTAACCGTCAACTCCTACCTCGCCCAGCGTGACGCCGAGTGGATGGGGGTCATCTACAACTTCCTCGGGCTGACGGTGGATGTCATCGACCTCCACGACCCCGGGACTGCGGAGCGCCGAAATGCCTACAATGCCGACATCACGTACGGCACCAACAACGAGTTCGGATTCGACTACCTCCGGGACAACATGGTCCACACGCTGGAGCAACGGGTCCAGCGAAGGCACCACTACGTCATCATCGACGAGGTAGACTCCATTCTTATCGATGAGGCACGAACGCCGCTCATCATCTCCGGTCCGGTGGGGAAAGACACCTCCACCCCCTTCAAGCAGTACTCCGCCATGGTTTCCGGCCTCTACAGGAAGCAGACCCGCCTGGCCAACCAGCTGGTGGCCGAGGCCGAGAAACTTCTTGCCGGTGGGGAGGAAGGGGACGAGTACAAGGCCGGGGAGAAGCTCCTGGCCGTGAAGCGTGGTACTCCGAAGCACCGAAAGCTCCTGAAGATGTTCGCCGATGAGCCACGGCTTCAAAAGCTGGCTCAACGGGTCGAAGCGGACTACATGAGGGAGAAGATCCTTCATGAGATCGACGAGCAGCTCTTCTTCGCCATGGACGAGAAGGGGCACAACGTCCACCTCTCGGACAAGGGCATTGAGGAGTTGAGTCCAAACGATCCGGACGCCTTCGTGATTCCGGATCTTTCCCAGGCTATGGGCGCCATCGAGGAAGATCCGTCCAAGTCCATGGAGGAGAAACGGACGGCAATTCAGGAACTGGAGGCGGCCTATGCCGCCAAGAGCCAGAAGATGCACGTCATCCATCAGCTCCTGAAGGCGTACACACTCTTCCACAAAGACGAGCAATACATCATCGGCGAGGATGGATCGGTCGTCATCGTGGACGAGTTCACGGGGCGGCAGATGGCCGGTCGCCGCTGGAGCGACGGTCTGCATCAGGCCGTTGAAGCCAAGGAGGGGGTGGAGATCCGCGGAGAGACGCAGACGCTGGCCACCATCACCATCCAGAACTACTTCCGGATGTACGACAAGCTGGCCGGGATGACGGGGACTGCGGAGACGGAGGAAAACGAGTTTCATCAGATCTACGACCTGGACGTGTTGGTCATTCCCACCAACCGCCCTGTCATCCGTGACGATCGGGACGACCTCATTTTCCGGACAAAGCGGGAGAAATTCACGGCCCTCATGGACGAGGTGGATCGCCTCAACAAGATGGAACTCCCCGTCCTGGTTGGAACCACCAACGTGGAGGTCTCCGAGACTCTCTCCCGCATGATGAAGCGCCGCGGGCTCAGGCATAACGTCTTGAATGCCAAGCATCACAAGAAAGAGTCGGAGATCGTGGCTGAGGCGGGTATCCCCGGTGCGGTTACCATCGCCACGAACATGGCCGGCCGGGGCACCGACATCAAACTCGGAGAGGGCGTGACGGATACCCGTACCGTAGCCTGGGCCCGGAGCAGAGGTCTTCCGCTGGAGGAGCTTCTCCCAGTGGACCCGGTGCGGTACAAGGAGCCGGAGAAGCTGACAGACGACGACGTTCTGGAGGTAGGCGGCCTCCATATCCTGGGCTCGGAACGCCACGAATCCCGACGAATCGATCGTCAGCTCAGGGGCCGATCGGGTCGCCAGGGAGACCCCGGGGCCTCCCAGTTCTTCCTCTCCCTGGAAGACGATCTCATGCGTCTGTTCATGAACGACCGGGTCGCTGGGGCCATGGAGAAGTGGGGGGTCCAGGAAGGGGAGGTCATCACCCACGGTCTCGTCACCCGATCAATCGGACAGGCCCAGAAGCGGGTGGAGGGAAACAACTTCGAAGCCCGGAAGCGGTTGTTGGATTATGACGATGTCATGAACCAGCAGCGGGAGGTCATCTACGACCTGCGCTTGTTCGCCTTGGAGGGCGGGGAGGATTTGAAGGGTGAGATCTGGGAGATGGTGGAAAACTCGGTTCGGGAGATGGTGGAGGAGTTCTGTGCCCCCGATTTCCCAGCCGAAGAATGGGATCTCGCCGGTCTCCGGCGCCGACTACTCCTGGACTTCTTTATCATGGCCCCTGGTCTTCCGGAGGAGAATCCGGAAGAGCCCTTGTTCGAGAGCTCAGAACCCGTGGTGGAGCTCGCTCTGGACGCTGCTCGAAGCCATTTCCATCGGAAGATCAGCGACTTCGGGGAGCATGGGGAGCGGGTAATGAGCTTCGTCATGCTCCAGACCCTCGATGACAAGTGGAAGGACCATCTGTACGACCTCGACCACCTCAAAGCCTCCATCGGTTTCAGAGGGTGGGGTCAGAAGGATCCACTCATCGAGTACAAGAAGGACGCCTACGAGATGTTCGTCGATCTCATGACGGACATCCGGAAAACGGTGACTTCCCTGTTCTTCCGGGCCCAGATGGGAGCGCCGCAGCAGCGACGGATGCCTGCGGCCCAGAGACTCATGTATTCCGGTCCCACCGAAGCATCCTCCACCCGTCTTGGGCAGCCGGCTCCTTCCACAGTGACGGGGTCGAGCGGAGCTCCCGTCGGTGCCGGAATGGGCACGTCGGGTGGGGGTATGGACGAGATGGGCATCTCCCGTTCGGCCGCGGGAGCCGGCTCCGGGGGGGCCGTAGGCGTCCCATCCTCCAGCGGTCCTGATCCACGGCAGTTGCTCACGAACCGGGGAGAGGCGAGGAAACAGGCTCCGGTCACTGCGAAGGCGGAACCGGGGCGAAACGATCCGTGCCCGTGTGGGAGTGGGAAGAAGTACAAAAAGTGTTGCGGCAGAAACGCCTGACGCCTGCCCGCTGGGACCCCGGGAGGCGAGCCCCATCTCGCCATCCCGGAGCCCCGCCAGGAGGGTCACTCTTCACGGGTGGCCCTTTTTTCGTGGAGGAACGGCGTGGGCAGAGATAAACCGGGGATTCGGAAAACGGAGTTGGACCGGCGGGTTCATGGGGAGATGGGGGGGCTCAGGACCCCCATAAAGACCTGGTTCAAAGGAGACAGGCCCAGAGAACGTCTTCGCAATCTGGGGCCGGGAATCCTCTCGACACGGGAGCTCCTGGCGATCCTGGTGGGAAGCGGTGGGCGTTTCGGATCGGCTCTGGATGTGGCCGACATACTCCTCCAACAGGTGGGCGGGGGGGAAAAGCCCCACGGGGAGGAATCGGGTTCCCTGCGTCGTCTCGCCACATTGCCTCCGGGGGTCCTGGAAAACCATCCCGGGGTGGGCTTGGCGACGGCCGCAAGAATCGTGGCTGCCCTGGAGTTGGGGCGGAGGGCCGCCGTTGAGCTGCCTGGCAAGGACGGGCCCATACGCGGTCCAGGTGACGTCTTCGCCCGGGTCGGGCCTCTCCTTCGAGATCTCCAGCAGGAGGAGTTCCACGCTCTTCTCCTGAACACGCAGCATCGGGTCATCCGAACGGTTTTGGTTACTCGCGGGATCCTGGATGCGGCCCTTATCCATCCCCGAGAAGTGTTCAGAGCCGCCATTGTGGAGAGTGCAGCAGGGGTGATCCTGGTTCACAATCATCCCTCGGGGGATCCCTCTCCAAGCCGGGAAGACGTGTCGGTCACCGGGCAACTCGTGGCGGCAGGGGCGGCAGTAGGCATCCCGGTGTTGGATCATGTGATCATCGGTGGGGGAGCCTTTGTTTCTCTGTCTCAACGTGGTGCGTTGGGATCTGCTCAGAGCCGAGGAACGATGGGGTCTGGAGCTGCTGGGAACGGGGAGCCCTGGGCGGGGGAATAGAGAGTCGGAAGACGAACCGTTTCTATCGGCCCTCGGCCGTGATTAGATTCCTGAGGCAATGGCTACCGAGATTACACGAGATTCCGACAAGAGCGCACTGGGTGTCGACGGGGCCCGGCCTGGGCCCGCCACCATCCGGGGTTTGCCACGTCCTCTTGCTCGGGCGATGGAAAGGTATCCGGACCGCCTGGACGTCGATCAGGTCCGTCAGGCTTTTGAAATGGCGTCTGAGGCCCATGCCGGCCAGAAGCGGGCTTCAGGGGAAGAATACGTGACCCACGTGGTGGAGGTCGCCACGCTCCTTGCCCAGTTCAAACTCGACACCGCTTCTCTGGTAGCGGCTCTCATCCACGATGTGGTGGAGGACACCTCCCTCACGCTCACCGACGTCGAGGAGGAGTTCGGTTACGAGGTGGGCCAGATCGTGGACGGAGTCACGAAGATCGGGCGAGTAGAGTTCCGATCCCACACGGAGCAGCAGGTCGAGAACTATCGCAAGCTCCTCCTCTCCATGGCTCAGGATGCCCGGGTCATCCTCATCAAGCTAGCAGACCGGCTCCACAACATGAGGACGCTGGAGCACCTGGCTCCGGAGAAGCGCAAACGGATTGCCCTGGAGACAAGGGAGATCTACGCACCCCTGGCCCACCGCCTCGGGATGGCAGCCCTCAAATGGGAGTTGGAGGACCTGGCCTTCAAGTTTCTGGAGCCGGAAGCCTACGACGAACTCCGCAGGAAGGTGCAACAGAGCCGGAAGGACCGGGAACGGCAGATCCTCGAAATGCAGCGGCCCCTTATCGAGGAACTTCGGCGTGCCGGCGTGCCGGCCAAGGTCACCGGACGCCCGAAGCACCTCTGGTCCATCTATCGAAAGATGCTGGCTCGGCAGAAGCCTTTCGAAGAGATCTACGATCTCATGGCCATGCGGGTCATCACCGATTCCCTGCCCAACTGTTACCACGCCCTGGGCGTGATCCACTCCCGGTGGACGCCCATCGCCGAGCGGTTCCACGATTACGTAGCCACGCCGAAGACGAACATGTACCGATCCCTCCACACCACGGTGGTGGGTCCCGGCGGGCGCCGGTATGAGATTCAGATTCGAACCGAGGAGATGCACCGAACGGCGGAATACGGAATCGCTGCCCATTGGCGCTACAAGGAAACTCTCCAGGGCCAGCCCAGGAGAAGTGACGAGGTGGACGAGGCCCTGAATTGGTTCCGGCAGGTCCTGGAATGGCAACAGGACGCCAGCGAGCCGGAGGAATTCATGGAGTTCCTTCGCATGGACCTCTTCCAGGGCGAGATTTTCGTGTTCACACCGAAAGGGGATGTGAAACAACTGCCCACTGGTGCGACGCCCATCGATTTCGCCTTCGCCGTACACACGGAAGTGGGACTGCAGTGCGCCGGAGCCAAGGTCAACGGACGCATCGCTCCCCTTTCCCGGAAGCTGAAGAATGGGGACACGGTGGAGGTCATGACTTCCACCAAACAGAAGCCGAACAGGGATTGGCTGGCTTTCGTGGCCACGTCCCGGGCCCGTCAGAAGATCCGACAATGGATCCGACGGGAAGAATTCGATTCTGCGGTTGCCCTGGGGAAGGAGATTCTGGAAAGGGCCGTAAGGAAGGCCCGGAGAGATCGCCCCGGGGAGGAGCGGTTGAGAGAAGCCTCCGCGGAGCTGGGGTATCGGGATGCGGACCATGTTTTCGAAGCTCTGGGGCGGGGGGATCTGGGCCCCACGGCGGTCTTGAAGGCGCTTTTTCCCGACCACGACCCGGAGAAGGTGCCGGAACGTTCTCCGTCCACGCTGGAGCGGCTCTCCGCGGTTCTCACCCGATCCGACCGTGGGGTGCGGATCCAGGGAATGGAGAACCTCATGGTTCGCTATTCCCAGTGCTGCCAACCCGTGCCTGGAGATCGGGTGGTCGGCTACATCACCCGGGGCAGGGGGGTCTCCATTCACCGGGTGGATTGCCCCAACGTCCTTCATCTCTCCCGGGACCCGGAGCGCCGGGTGGAGATCGAATGGAGCGCGGAACAGGGTGAGCGCTTCTTCGTGAAGATCCAGATGCACGGGACGGACCGCAGGGGACTCCTTTCGGATGTGGCCAAGGCCATCAGTGACACCGGAACCGATATCCAGCACGCGGACATGCGATCCACCAACGGAGGAATGGACGCGGAGTTTGTGGTGGAGGTGAAAGACCTCAGCCATTTGAATCGGGTCGTAAAAGCGGTGAAGAAGGTGAAGGGCGTCCTCGACGTGGAGCGGAGGGAACACTTCGAGGAAGAGGATCTCTCAGGGTGAGTCAGTTTCGCCTCGAATCCCCTCACCAGCCCAAAGGTGACCAACCTCGAGCCATAGCGGAACTCACCGAGGGTTTGAGGCGGGGAGACCCCTTTCAGGTGCTCCTGGGTGCCACCGGCACTGGCAAGACCTTCACCATGGCGCACGTAATTGCCAACCATGGTCGACCGGCCCTGGTCATGACCCATAACAAAACCCTGGCCGCCCAGCTCTACGGCGAGTTGAAGTCTCTCTTTCCTACCAACGCGGTGGAATATTTCGTCTCCTACTACGACTACTACCAGCCCGAGGCCTATGTCCCGGCCACCGACACCTACATCGAAAAGGATGCCTCCATCAACGAGGACATCGAACGCCTCCGCCTCCGGGCGACCTCGGCTCTCATGGAGCGGGAAGACGTTGTCATCGTGGCCTCCGTCTCCAGCATCTATGGGTTGGGAAACCCCAGGGACTACCGGGAGTTGATGCTCCATATGTCCGTGGGTGAGGAGCGGAGCAGGAGGGAGATTCTGAAGGGTCTGGTGGCAATCCAGTACAAGCGAAACGACTACCTGTTCGAACGGGGGACCTTCCGGGTCAGGGGTGATACCATCGAGATCTTCCCGGCCTACGACGAGCAGGGGATCCGCATCGAGCTTTGGGGGGACGAGGTGGAGCGGATCACCCGGTTCGATCCTCTCACCGGTGAGATCATCGCTCAGATGGAGCGGACGGCGGTGTATCCGGCCAGTCACTATGTGACCCGGCGAGCCACCATCGAACAGATGATTCCGTCCATTCGGGAAGAGCTTGCCGAACAAATCGAGGCGTTCCGGGAAGCAGGCCAGCTCCTGGAGGCACAGCGCATCGAGCAAAGGACGAATTTCGACATCGAGATGATGTTGGAGCTTGGGACCTGCCCCGGGATCGAGAACTACTCCCGCTATACGAGCGGGCGACAGTCAGGGGAGAGGCCTGCCTGTCTCATCGACTACTTTCCCCACGATTTCCTGGTGATCGTGGACGAGTCCCACGTCTCCATCCCGCAGATCGTCGGCATGTATCGTGGTGACCGAAGCCGGAAGCAGGTCCTTGTGGAACACGGGTTCCGCCTTCCATCGGCCCTGGACAACCGCCCCCTGACGTTTGAGGAGTGGGAGAACGTCATCCATCAAGGAATCTTCGTAAGTGCCACCCCGGCCCAATGGGAGCTGAAACGAGCTGGAGGGGTGGTGGTAGAGCAGATCATCAGACCCACGGGGCTGGTGGATCCCGAGGTGGATGTCAGGCCGGTAAAGGGCCAGGTAGATGATCTGCTGGCGGAGATTCGAGAGCGGGACCGCAGGAACGAGCGGGTTCTGGTGACCACTCTCACCAAACGGATGGCGGAGGACCTATCGGAATACCTTTCCAGTGTTGGGGTCCGGGTGCGGTACATGCACTCAGAGGTGGACACCATCGAGCGCATGGAGATCCTCCGCATGCTGAGGTTGGGTCGGATCGACGTGCTGGTGGGAATCAACCTCCTCCGGGAAGGCCTGGATCTTCCGGAGGTCTCCCTGGTGGCGATCCTGGATGCCGACAAAGAAGGGTTCCTTCGGGATGCCCGGTCCCTGATTCAAACCATCGGCCGAGCTGCCAGGAACGTGAACGGCAGGGCTATCATGTATGCCGACACCGTCACCGACTCCATGCGTGCTTGCCTGGAAGAGACACAACGAAGACGGGAGGCCCAGCTTCGACATAACAAAACCCATGGGATCACGCCCGAGTCCATTCAGAAATCGGTGGAGGAGATCGAATTTTCCACCCGGGTTGCGGATGCCAGGGCCCAGCCTGTCGCCAAGGTGGCGGAGACTCCCGTTTCCTACGCCGACGAGGTGAATCGGGAAGAATACGCCAAGATCCTCGAGGAAGAGATGCAGCAGGCCGCCGAGTCCCTGGACTTCGAGCGAGCGGCTCTCCTCCGCGATCAGCTTTTCGAATTGAAGGCAGAAAAGAATGGCCGGGGCTCAACGGGGAAATCCCGGAGGCGGTCTCTTGCCCAGGAGCTCCGGGAAGCAGCCGAGGGTGGAGGGTGAGGGGCCATGGTTCTCACGGAAGCTGAATTGGTGCGGTGGGGCATGCGAATTGGCTCTGAGGGCGTGGGCCCCCTCTTCATCGGCCTGAAGGGTCCCCTGGGTTCGGGGAAATCCGTCCTGGCCCGAGCCATTGCCCGCGGCGCCGGCGTGGAAGGTCCCATTCCATCACCGACCTTCAACCTCCTCTTCCGATATGAGGCTCTGAAAGGAATCTCCGTCGTTCACGTCGACCTCTACCGCCTCACGGCCCGGAGCGAGTTGTGGGAGTTGGGATGGGAGGAATTGGGTTCTGGCGACGAGCTGACTCTGGTGGAGTGGCCGGAGAGGGCAGGGGAGTTCCTCCCCGAGGACCGGTGGGAGGTGGAGCTCTCGGTTCTGGATGGGGATCCGGCGAGGCGATTCGTGGCCGTGAACCAATTCGGCCACCCCCGAGCCCTCCCAGGTTTTCCCGTGAGGCTGGAAGGGGAGAGCTGATGTCCGGGGGATTCTATCTGGCCATGGACACCTCCAACCGCCAAGGATCCGTGGCCATGGGTAGGGGGCGGCCCGGGGAAAAGGTCGAGATTCTGGCCCAAGCGATTCTCAACTCGGAAGAAGATCACGCAGCCTTCCTGGCCACGAGGGTGGGGGGGCTTCTCGGAGAGGTGGGGGTCGAGCCGGGCGACCTCTCAGGGATCGTAGTAGGAGCCGGACCGGGTTCCTTCACGGGGGTCCGAGTGGCTGCGGCCACAGCCAAAGCCATGGCCTGGGCTCTTCAGACTCCCCTTTGGGCTTATTCCTCGTTGGCTGGAGCTGCCGCCGGGGTGGCCGAAGAACTGGTGCGACCGCGCCTCGTCCTCTTCGACGCCCGGGGGGATCGGGTTTATGCCGCGGCCTTTCGCGTCCTCGCAGATTCCCTGGAGACGCTCGTATCTCCCAGGGCTACCACCGTGGGTGAGGTGTTGGACGGACTGATTCCCCCCGGGGCTCTCCTGATGGGTGGGGGAGCCACTCGGCATCGGGATCTCCTGGAAGGCGCCGGGCACAGGATCCTCTCCCCTCCGGCGGGTTGGCCCAGCGCCGAAGGCCTGCTCAGACTCCTGGTCCTGGACCCGGGGCAAGGCCGGGTGGCAGATCGGTCGAGGTGGGAACCGGACTACCTGAGAGAAGCCGGTGCCGAGCGGATGTGGAGACTCAGGAAGGAGTGGAAGGCACGATGACTGTTTCCTTGAGGCTGGCTGTCCCTACCGATCTTTCGTCCATTTCCGCCATCGAAGCGCTCTCTTTTTCGAATCCCTGGCACCCCGACACTTTTCGGTCTCTCCTGACCCGGGAGCGGGTCAGAGTGTTGGCTGCCGAGAGCGGCGGAGAGGTGGTTGGGTATGCCGTTTTTTGGTGGGTGATGGACCAGGGGGAGTTGGCTAATCTGGCGGTTCACCCGGAGTCCCAGGGGAAGGGTGTCGGCTCCAGGCTCCTTGACCAAGTCCTGACCGACGCGAAGGCCGTCGGCATCGAGAGCCTTTTCCTGGAGGTTCGAGAGTCCAATGAAAGGGCGCGGCGACTCTACGCCCAGCGAGGGTTTGTCCAGATCTCGGTTCGTGAGGGGTACTACCGAAATCCCCCGGAAGATGCTTGCATTCTGGTAAAGGACCTTTCCCCCACCCTCGAGTCCGAGGTCGGAAGCCGGGCTTCAGACCCCCAAGTGGACTCTTCCGAGCCAACCGTTAGAATTCAGTAAACACTTGTAGTAAATTCGAAAAATTGCGTTGACCCGACTCAAGACCCCGAATATCTTCGAACCACCGACAAGCGTGTGAAAACGCCTGTCATCTCTGGAAAAGGAGCCAACCATGGCCAGGTCGTTGGCGATAGCCCTCCTTCTTCTGATTTGTCCAACTTTGGCGAAAGCCCAGGAGGCGCCAGCTTCCCCCCGAACCGCACACGTGGTGGTGGCCGGGGAAACCCTCTGGGGCCTGGCCGACCGATATTATGGCAACCCTTTTCGTTGGCCCGTGATCTATGAGGCGAACATGGACCAGGTTACCGATCCAGACCTCATCGAAATCGGGTGGTCTCTGACAATCCCGGGTGTGACGGGAGATGCAACGGAAGATCGAGCAGCGGAAGTCGTGGCCGGGGAAAGGGTGCCCGCCGACCCGGCAGCCGCTGGAGCAGAAGTGCCACAAGCCCGGGTGGCGGTTTCTGAGGTCCTTCCCAGGGCGGGGCGGACGGTTTTTTCCTCTCCCACCGGGCGAAGCGACACGCGTGGCGCCTTTGGCTCCGGGGCCATTGGGAGCAGGGGTGTGTATTCCGGAATGGTAAGAGAATATGCCGTTCCTCACGGCCTGGTGTACGGAGCCGAGTGGATCGAGCCCACGGGGGCTGTGCGGCCCCAGGAGGGGATTCTTACGGCAATCCTCGGTGAGGGCCGGGTCGGAAGTGGTTCGGACGTTGTCCGAAAGGGGACCCTGGTGTCCATCTCCCCGGCTCCGGGAGTGGTCTTGAGGGTTGGGGATTTGCTTCAGGTCTTTCGGCGTCAATGGTCGGATCGGAGGGTCGGAACGTCCTACAAACCGTCGGGGGTCCTGGTGGTAACGGAGGTTGTCGGCGAGGGGGTCTCCGCAAGGGTCAGCTCCCAGTTTGAGCGGATCCACGTCGGTGACCTCGTGCGGCGGGCGCCGGAATACGATCCCACTCCTTCCGTGTTTCCGACTCCCGCGCGGAGCCAGGTCACCGCAGTGATCCTGGGTTTCCCTGAAGAGAGACCGTTCTACGGAGTGGGCTCCCGGGTATTCCTGGACCTCGGGGCAGAGACAGAGGTCTCCATTGGGGACGTTTTCCGAGCAGACGTGACGGCCTCGGACCAGGACCTTGGTTCGGAAAAGGCCCGGCTCCAGATTGTCCGGGTCTACGGGCTTCGGGCTACCGCCAGGATCATAAAGATCTCCAATCCCAACCTGACCGTTGGGGACATCCTTCGCCTCGTGGAGGAGATGGATTAGGATCAGGGCGATCCAGCCTGATTTCGATATTCCCACCCGTTTTGGACGGAAGATGAGCGAACCGAAGAGGAAGGTACTGGTCACGGGAGGCGCGGGCTTCATAGGCAGCCACGTGGCCGATGCCTACCTGGCTCAGGGCCATCAGGTCTGGGTGGTGGACAATCTTTCCAGCGGGAAGCTGGAAAATGTACCCGCTGCTGCGACCTTTTTGGAGATGGACATCCGAGACCAGGAAATCCTGGATCTCTTCCGTGACGTCGGCTTCGACCTTGTGAACCACCATGCGGCCCAGATCGATGTCCGCGTGTCCGTGACGGATCCCTGCTTCGATGCCGAAGTGAACCTACTGGGGCTGCTGAACATCCTTGAAGGTGCCCGTGAAGTCGGGACCGATCGGTTCGTATTCGTGTCTAGCGGCGGGGTCGTGTACGGCGAACCCGTGGATTTCCCCACACCCGAGACCGCTCCGAAGTATCCTCTTTCGGCCTACGGGGTGACGAAACTCACCGGTGAGCTCTACCTGAACTATTACAGGCGGGTTCACGGAATGGAGTACGTAGCGCTGCGATATGGCAACGTCTTTGGACCCCGACAGGACCCTCATGGCGAGGCCGGGGTCGTAGCAATCTTCTCCCGTCGTCTCCTGGCTGGTGAACCGCTGACGATTTTTGGAGACGGCGAGCAGACCAGGGATTATGTCTTTGTGGGCGACGTCGTCTCCGCCAACATGGTTGTCTCTGACCTCTCATTGGCAAATGAGGGCGGCATGGATTCGGTGGCCTTCAACGTGGGTACGGGGAGGGGAGCCTCCGTCAACCTTCTTGCCGAAACGTTGGAGGAGGTGGCCGGCGTCCGACCGGGCCGACGTTTCGAGCCTGCCAGGGCCGGCGAGCTTCGCCACAGCTGTCTCGATGCCCGATATCTGCAGGCCCAGGGGTGGGCCTGTACAAGGACCCTGGAGGAGGGCCTCCGGGAAACCTACGAGTACATCGCAAAAGGGAGAGGCGCCACCTGATGTGGACTTTTCTTCAATTATCGCTGCTCCAAGCACCGCTTGTGGCTGCGGCATCCATTCCGGCCAGCATCGCGTCCCTGCAGGCCCGGACGCCCACGACTGCGTGGGATATGGTGGTGGGGGGGACCCTTCCCACCAAAGCCGTTCTCCTGGTCCTGTTGGCATTCTCCCTCTTGAGCTGGTGGCTCATCTTCTGGAAGTGGAAACACTTCCGCCGGGTCCGATTCCAGGGTGACCTCTTCCTGGAAGAGATGGAGAAAGCGCAGACCCTGGAAGAGGCCTATAAAGCTGTGCTCTCCCTTCCCGAGTCCCCGTACCGGAGGGTTTTTCGCCAGGGTGTGAACTTTTTCAGCGAGTTGAGGCCCGGAGGGTTGAGGGAGGATTCCCCTGACCAGAGAGGTCTTTCCCTGACCCAATTGGAGGTTCTTCGCCTGGTCCTCGAGAAGGAGGAGGCTGACAACCGAGACGAGTTGGCCCACGGTCTGAACTGGCTGGCCATCATCGGGTCGATCTCGCCCCTGTTGGGCCTGATGGGGACGGTCATCGGGATCATGAACGCCTTCCTGGGGATTACCGCCACGGGTTCCACCAACATCGGTGCTGTCGCCCCCGGTGTAGCGGAAGCCCTGGTGACCACCGTGGTGGGCCTGGCCGTGGCCATCCCGGCCGTCATTGCCTACAACCACTACGTGGGTCGCCTGAACCTGATCACGGGCGAAATGGAGGGGTTCTCCAGCGAGTTCATCGGAACGTTGGCTCGGGAAGGGAAGGTATAACGAGCCATGGACGCAGGTGCCCGCAGATCCAGGAGGCAGGACCTCCCCATCAAGGCCGACATCAACGTCACCTCGTTGGTGGACGTGGCCTTCACCCTCCTCGTCATCTTCATCATCACGGCGCCCATGCTGCAAGGAGGCGTGGAGATTCAGGTGCCTGAAGCCGATGTGGCTCCCCTCACTTCCGAGACGGAGCCGATTATCGTTACCGTGCAGCGGGACGGTTCGGTGTTTCTGGCGGAGACGCCCGTTCCAGCGGAGGACGTCAGGACCTCCCTTCCACAGCTTCTCCGAGCGAGTGGCGCCCAGATCGTGATGATCAAGGGAGACGCACAGGCGAACTACGAAGCCGTCCTTCAAATCATCGCCACCGTATCGCAGATCGAGGGAATCACCATCAGCCTGGTGGGCCAGCCCATCAGCGACTTTCAGGGGACATGAGGCATAGGGAACGACCTGGGAAGAAGTCACTCTTTGCATCGGCGGGCATCCACGTCGTTGCGGTGGTATTGGCCTGGGTCGCCCAGGTCCCCGGGTCGAATCCCGAGGAATTCATTTCCTATCAGATCACCTATGTCTCGCCGCCTCCGGTTCAGGAAGCGCCCGAGCCGGAGCCCGTTGTGGAAGAGGAAGTGGTGGTGGAAACCCCGGAGGCGGTTCCGGAGGATCCGCCTCCCGTGGTTCAGGAGGAGGTGCGGGTGGAAGAGAGGCCTGAGCCTACCCCCACCCCACCGCCGCCGGAACCGGTAGAAGAGGCCGGAGATCCCGACCCGTCCGATGAAATCAGCGGGGAGGACCTGAACATCAGGATGGAGGGGCTGAGACGGGATTTTCCCGACTACTACCTCAACATCCAGCGACAGATACAGAGGTGCTTCGAGTACAGGGGCAGCGGGCGCCTGGAGACGTCCATCGTGTTCATCATCAAGAGGGACGGCACGGTGGACGGAGGATCCATCGATTTCTACGAGAGATCCGGGAACGTGAACTTCGACTATGCGGCAATGGGGGCGGTGGAATGCGCCGGGAATGGACGGTTCGGCCCCTTGCCCGAGGAGTTGGGTTGGGATCGCCTCCCGATCCTCTTCACGTTCAGGCCGAGGGGCCTTCCTGAAGGTCGAATCCCGTACTCGGAGGCATCCCCTGGCGGGTCGACGCCGTCTAAGGCCGAAGAGGGACCATTGGAGAACAGAAGGTGACCCTGAGAGGGAAGGTTGGAATGAAGGAACGGAAGTCCTTGTTCTTGACGCTCGCTTTGGCCATGGGGTGCTTCGTGGCGATGACGGGCTCGTTGGCCAGCCAGGAGCCGGGAGACACATTCCCTGGAGTCCGGCTGGGTTTGATCTATGAGACCAGCTATCAGCCCGTGCTGGCCATCAAACCCTTCAGCAGCCGGTTCGGGGGTGAGGGGGTGGATGTTCAGGTCGAAGCCATCGTCGCCCGGGACCTCCGGTATTCGGATCGCTTCGAGATCCTCGATTCCGTGCCTGCCTCTCTGGTGGGCGAGGGGATCGACTACCAACTGTGGGACCAACTCGGTGCTACCTGGCTCCTTTCGGGGCAGGTGGAGGGGCTGGGCGAGGGATACGTTCTGGTCCTGAATCTCCACAACGTGGTCTATTCCGAGGTTCGGGAGGAGGCCCGCTTCACATTGCCCGATCCGTCGTCCGAGGATTTCCGGATGGCGGTGCACCGGGTGTCCGACCAGATCGTGGAATGGGTCTTCGATGAGCCGGGGATGGCCGCAAGTAGGATCGCATTCTCCATGGTCCTGGGAGACGGGGTTCAGGAGATCTACCTGGTGGATTCGGACGGGGAGAACCTCCGACGGATCACAAACCACGGGGATATCAGCAAATCGCCGGCCTGGCATCCCTCCGGGGAAATGCTGGCCTATGTCCGTTCAGTGGATCTCACACCCCACAAGATCTTCATCCGGGATCTACGGACCGGTCGAGAAACGGTCCTGGATCCGGGCAGGGAGGGCCAGCAGGCTACTCCGTCGTTCCATCCCAATGGCCGGGAGCTGGCCTTCGGACTCATGGGGTACAACCGAACCGGGCTCTTCAGCTACAACCTGGAAGGACGTGGCGGCCTCATTCACATACAGGGGGGGCGCTGGGAGGACCTCTCGCCTTCCTATTCGCCGGATGGGCGGAGGATCGCCTTCAACTCCAATCGCCTCGGCACCCATATCCCCCAGGTCTACGTGGTCTCGGCCCAGGGCGGCCAGGCGGATCTGGTTTCCCCCTACGTGCCGGGTACGCCCGGTTACTATACGTCGCCGGATTGGTCTCCCACGGGGGATTGGGTGGCTTTCCACGGTCGCATCACCCGCTACGGGCGATACCAGATTCTGGTGGCGGAGGTGGGGTCCCGCCGGCCCCAGGTCCTGAAGCTGACCGCCGAAGGGAACAACGAAGACCCGAGCTGGGCTCCGGACGGCCGTCACCTGGTATTTTCCGGGGAGAGGAGCTACGGGTACGGCCTGTTCGTGGTGGACACCGGCACCGGCCGGATTCGCCCTCTGGTTTCGAACATCCGCCCCAATGCCCCGGAGTGGTCGCCGTCGCTGGCCGCCTCGGTGGAAGAGACGTTGCGCGCGGGTGGATTTTGAGGTATATGCCTTGGTGGAAGTCCGGCCCTGACCTGGCCGGGAAAGACGTTGGAATTCGGGAGGTTATGGCCTTCCGTGGATGATTGCGTTTGAACCCTTTTCTTAACTGGGAGCTGGGATGAAATACCGCACTTTCGTATTCGCCGCCCTTGCCGCTGTCCTCTTCGTGGGCGCCTGCAGGAACGAGCCGCCGCCTCCTCCTGAGCCCACTGGACCCACCGCCGAAGAGCTGGAAGCCCAACGGATTGCCGATTCCATCGCAGCGGCTGAAGAAGCGGCTCGCCAGGCCGCCCTGGCCGCCGAGCGGGAGAGAAGAGCGAGGGAGGCCGCCATCGCCGCTGCCCGCACCACCCTCGTGGAAAGGATCCACTTCGACTACGACATGGCGGAGATCCGCCCTGATGCCGAGCGGGTTCTCCGGGACAAACTGGCCATTCTCCGTGCCAGCCCGAACGTTCAACTCCGCGTCGAAGGCCACTGTGACGAACGTGGATCCAACGAATACAACGACGCGTTGGGGAACCGGCGGGCCCAAGCGGTAGTAGATTTCTTTACAGGATTCGGCCTGGATGCGTCCAGGTTCGCCATTGTGTCTTTCGGGGAGGATCGCCCCCTGGCGAATCGGAGCGACGAGGACGCCTGGGCCATGAACCGGCGAGCTGAGTTCATTATCACTGCCGGTGAGAACGACATAAACCCGGGGGGCGCCCCGTAGGCACATGATGAATCCAGTTTCATCCCTCAACCCGGGTACCGGGCGTTCTCCCGGTGCCCGGGTTTCAGGGGCCCGGTGGCTCTTTTTGTGCCTCCTGGGCCTCTCCCTTTCTGGCTGCGCCACAAAAGGCGACCTGAGGAGCGTCCAGGACGAGATCAGGGCTCTCGGTGAGCGGACGGATCGAGCCGTCCAGGAGCTTTCAGGGCTCAATCTCGCGGTCCAGGACACGCTGGGCCGGCAGTCCGATGCCATCTTCGAGTCCCGCGGGGATATCAACCGGCGCCTCCAAACCCTGGAGCAGGAAATCCTGACCATCCAGGAGCTTCTTCGGATGAACCAGCAATCCCTCATGACCATCAGAGATTTGCTGGAGTCTCAGAGGCCGGGGGGGATGGGTCCCATGCGAACTGACACCGAACCAGGTAGGGATCTGGAGTTTTCACCGGCCGAAGAACGGGCCGGGGGTCCGGTGGACATGTACAACACCGCGGCCACCCAGTTCAACAACGGTTCGTTGAACACGGCTCGACGGGCCTTCCAGCAGTTCCTGCGGGAATACCCCACCGACGCCTTGGCGCCCAACGCCCACTTCTACTTGGCGGAGATCCTGGTCCAGGAAGAACGCCTGGATGAAGCGATTTCGGCGTTCATGAGGGTCCCGGAGCTGTTCCCGACGGCGGATATGGTGCCGGATGCCTACCTCCGTCTCGGGGAGGTCTATATCCAACAGGACAAATTGGACGACGCTCGGTACTACCTCCGGTTGGTGGTGAACAGTTACGCCGACACCGACGCCGCCAGGCAGGCTCAGGAGCGGCTGGACGAGATCGGGTAGAGCCTGATACCCGGCTTTGCCCCACTTCTTGTGCCTGACCAAACATCCCCAGGATTCCCGACGACCCATGCGATGTCCCCAATGTGACGGTGCCGACAATCGGGTGGTGGACACCCGGACCAGTCGGGCAGGTCGGGCGGTTCGGCGACGAAGGGAGTGCCTGGAGTGCGGCGAGCGCTTCACGACCTACGAGTACGTGGAGGGTAGGACGATCCAGGTTCTGAAGCGTGATGGCAGCGCCGAAGAGTTCGACCGGGAGAAGCTCATCAAGAGCCTTCAGATCGCGTGTGCGAAGCGGCCCGTTTCCGCATCACAGGTCGAGGCCCTGGCGGACGAGATCGAAGACGAGCTGGGCCGGCAGGCCGGCGTAGAGGTTCCAAGCTCCCTTCTGGGGGAGATGGTCATGGATGGCCTGAAACCGCTTGATCGGGTCGCTTACGTACGTTTTGCATCCGTTTACAGGAACTTCCAGGACATCGAAGAGTTCCAACACTTTGTAGACGATCTCAATGCCCGGCAGCGGCAGGAGGCCGAAGCCCGGGAACAGGAAGAGCTTCCGCTCTCATAGAACCTCCATATGGGCGATCACGGGGACAACGCGAGGAAACGGGGGGAGATGCCGTTTCTGGACCACCTTGAGGAACTCCGGTGGAGGATCCTCTGGAGTCTTCTGGCATTGGTGGTGGGAACGGTGGTCGGGTTCGTCTTCGTCTACAAGTTCGGAGTCATGGAGCTCCTCATCCGGCCCATGCGGACGGCCTATGGAGATCCGGACTTCCGACTGATCTACCTCTCTCCGGCCGACCCCTTCTTCGTGACCTTGAAGCTGGCAGTGGTGGTGGGAGTCCTCCTGGCTTTCCCTATCATCGTCTATCACATCTGGTCGTTTCTCTCTCCGGCCCTGGAGAAGCATGAGAAGAGGGCCATCATACCGGCCCTGTACCTGGGGTTCTTCCTGTTCTGCGCGGGGGTGGCCCTGGCCTATTTCGTGGCCTTGCCCCTGACCATGGAATTCTTCCAGAACTTCCAGGCGGAATTCCTGGAGGAACAGCTGGAACAGGCGAAGACACTGGCCTTCATCACCAAGCTCCTCATCGGTTTCGGCATCATCTTCGAGCTGCCGGTGGTGGTGATGATCCTTTCGGCCCTCGGATTGGTGACGCCTGAATTCCTGAAGTCCAAGCGGCGCCACGCCATGGTCCTCATCACGGTTCTGGCCAGCTTCCTGACTCCCGGCGACGTCATCACGCTGACCATCATGCTGATGGTGCCCCTCTTCTTCCTCTATGAGTTCAGCATCTTCCTTTCCCGGATGATCTGGAAGAGGAAACGAGCTCGAGAGGCGGAAGAAGAATCCTCGCTGGCCGCTCCGGCAGAAATCGACCCTCCTGAGGAATCGGTGGAGACGGAATGATGGCCCGCCCAGGACGGGGGGACCGGTCCCGGCCACGGATCCTGAGATTGGGGTTCCTGGCCGGCGGTCTTTTCCTCGGCGGTGCCTCACCGGGCGGGACCCAGGAAATCCCACCACCTGACACGACTCGGACCGAAGCTCCCGACACGGTCCCGGTGGATTCCACGCGCCTTCGGATCTTCCAACAGCTTCAGGGGCTGGCCAAGCCGCCGGGGGTGGATTCCACCTACTTCCTACCGGACTCCCTCATGCCCGATTCTCTCAGGGAAAGGCTGGAAGCCAGGGCGGGTCAGCGTGGACGGGGGGGAAGGGGCACCGCAGCCCGGAGGGGAAGCCCCATGACGGGTGGGGACAGCATATTGTTGGCCCTGAAGGAACTCGAGGGATACTCCATCACCGAGTACCAGTCCCAGGGTGCAGACTTTGGCGCCGAAGAGCGACAACTCGTCCTGTTGGGAACTCCGGACAACCAGGCCAGGATCTTTGCCGACGGCCTGGAATTGACGGCGGACTCCCTCTTCTACGACGACGAGAAGGGGAAAGTCTGGTCAACAGGCTCGGCGGCCACCTTCCAACCGGAGGAAGGGGATCCCGTCGACAGTCGAATCATCGTTTTTGACATCAACGAGGAGCGGGGGACGGCTCTAGACGCCACCACCAAGTATTCCGGGGGAGGGGATTGGATCATTCACGGGGACCTGACCTCGGTGACAGACACCGCCTCCTTCGGGAACCGTCTCCAATTTACCTCCTGCGAGCTGGAAGAGCCCCACTACCACTTCGCGTCGAACAACGTGAAGATTGTCAGGGGTAATCTGTTGGTGGCGCGTCCCGTGAAACTGTACTTCGCCGACGTCCCCGTGGCCTGGCTCCCCTTCATGGTTCAGAACCTCGAGCAGGGGCGCTCGTCCGGTCTCCTGACTCCCACTTTCAGCGTCAACGACATCGTTCGGACGTCCCAGAGCTACTCCAGGAGGGTCTCGAATCTGGGTTTCTACTGGGCCATGAGCGATTACTACGACGCTACGGTTTTCCTGGACTGGTGGAGCGGGGAACACCTGGCCCTCACAGGGAGCGCTCGCTTCAACTGGGCGAAACAGTTCCTAACCGGAAACTTGAGCTTTCGGAGGTTCTGGAGAGAGGAAGGAAGCCGGGAGCTTGCCTTCAACGGCTCGACTCAGTGGCAGATGAGCGAGCGAACGAACCTGAGGTTCCGGGGGAGCTACGCGTCTTCCACTTCCATGGTTAGGCGGACCTCTTTCGACCCCAGGGAGGTCGTGCAGTCCATCGATTCGGAGGGTGGCCTCTCCCACCGTTTCGATTTCGGGAATCTCACGTTGAGTGCCAATCGGAAGCAGTATTTGTCGGACGATCGGGTGGAGATGACCCTGCCGAACCTGAGCTTCTCGTTGTCACCCATCACCTTCCTCAGGGCTACACCTTCCCAGGCGAAGTTCTACAACAACATCACCTGGTCGGGTTCCACCAGCTTCCGCCGAAGTATCTCGGACCGGGCTCCTCTGCCCGACACGGTCGCTTTCAGCGCCTCCATGGCCGACCAGGTCAGGACCAGCGCCAGGCTGACCACGGGGCTCAGCATCGGAAACCTCTCCCTGGGTGGCGGGCTGGATTTCTCGGAAACCCTGACGAAGGAGGTCCCCCTGGGAATGCCGTTGATCGGGACCCTCGGCCCTCAGGAGCCCTTCTCACTCCAGGATTCGGCCAAGGCGGAGGCGGGCTGGAACGCCTCCCTCGGCTACCAGCAGCGCTTGATCGGGTCCACGACCCTTACTCCGAGCCTGAGTATGTCCGGACGGCTCGTCCGGTCCGACAGGGATTCCCTGGCGTCTTCCTTCGTTTCCGGACCTTCCCGCCTCTCCCTGGGTGTGACTCTTCGCTCCGACCTCTATGCGTTCTTCGGTGGGTTCGGCTCCTTTGATGCGATCCGGCACAAGATCAGCCCCAGCTTCGACTACTCCTATTCCCCGAAGGTCTCGCCCACCGAGCTCCAAAGGCAGGTCTTCGGAGCTTCGGAAGTTGGGGCCCAAAAAACCCTGCGGATTTCCATCAACCAGACCTTCGAGGCGAGATTGAAGCCCGAAGCCGTCCAGGCAGCCCAGGCGGCCCAGGCGGCGGGACCCAGCCCACTCGATACCATGGGAATCGACCAGGACTCCCTCTTCCTGGCCAAGCTCGACTCTGCCGGCGTCTTGTACGACCCCGACCCCATCGCTCTCGATTCCCTCTTGGCCGACTCGATTGCCGTGGATTCTCTCTCTTCCTTGGCCGATTCCCTCATGGGGCCGGCCTCCGTCCAGGAAGGCCAGAAGGTCACGATCCTCGCCCTCAGGACTACGGCCGTAACCTACGACTTCGAGAAAGCCAGGGAGGAGGGTGATTGGCTCTGGGGAATCACGACCTCCCAGATGACGAACACGATCTCTTCGGATTACCTGAGGGGGCTGAACTTCACTGTCACCCACGATCTTTTTGAAGACGAGGTGGCCGAAGGCGGGAGCGGAGGGGGGGGTAGTGGGGCCTCCCGTAAATTCTCTCCACACTTGAGCTCCATGAACTTTGGGTTCTCCCTGGACGGAGGGTCCCTGCCTTTCCGGCTGTTGGGGCGCCTCCTGGGAGGGGGAGATGAAGAGGCTCTATCCCCCGCCGGTGCTCCCTCCCCAGCCGACGACCCGGGTGAGGAGAATCCATTCGCTCCGTCTCTTACCGACGAAGCCAGCGTGATACCAGGGGGGGGGGACCCCTCCCAGGTAAACAGGGCCAGGGCTCGGCCTCCCATGGGGGCAGGAGGAAACTGGCGGGCCAACCTAACCTTCTCGATGCAGCGACCCCGCTCGGAGACCGCTCAACAGAATCAGATGCTTCAGGGGGACCTGCGCTTCGGCCTGACGGAGAATTGGACCGTCAGCTGGCGAACCTCCTACGACCTGATCGCGGGTGTCTTCAACGATCATTTCGTGTCCCTCACCCGGGACCTCCATCGATGGCAGGCCAATTTCGACTTCCGGAAAACCGCCACCGGGAACTGGAGCTTCCGATTCGAGGTGGCCCTCACCGATCAGGAAGACCTGCACTTCGACTACTCCCAGCGGAGCTATCAGGACCGGACGGGCACCCGGCGTTACTAAGTGCCCCGGTTGCCCGGGCCTGGAACCGTGTCACTCCTCCTCATTTCAGGGTGTCCTCCCGAGAGGACACTTTTTCCCTCTGGTTCACCAAATACCCAGTGAAGTAAGGGCTTTTTCTTAGGCACGAGACATGCCTTCAAAGGAGCCGGACAGTGTCTTCACCTGGAGGAAACGATGAAACGCCTCAGATTCGGGCTCCTTCTCCTGCCCTTGCTCTTTGGTATGGCGGCGTGTGACGGCGACGACATCATCTACTACGACGACTACGACGGCGATTACGCGGCACCCCCGGAGAACCTGGCGGGTTGGTATTACAATCAGGCCGTTTATCTGACCTGGGACCTGGCTCCGGCTTGGAATGATGATCCGTTCAGGGTTTTCGGAAAGCGGAGGTCGGATGCCGACTACTTTTTCATTGCCGAGGTCACGAATTGTTCGGAGGGTCGGTGCTCCTACACCGATGTGAATATTCTTCCGAACATCACCTATGAGTACTACGTGGCATCGGTTTCTCCCAGCGGCCTGGAGAATGCATCAGAGTGGGCGGTCGAGGTCTTCGTGCCCTTCCCGGATCCTCCCCCGGATCCGGGGACCGTCGAGGTTGTGGCTCTGGACAACGCCAACTACATCCGGTGGAGCGACAACGCCCGAAACGACGCAGATTTCTCCTTCTACCGGGTGTACCTGGCCGGTGACGGGGGAGATGAGTTCATCCTGGGGGAGACAGACTCCGAGGGGTTCCTGGACCTCCTTGCCCTCAACGGAGACACCTACAGCTACTTTGTCACATCGGTGGACGATCAGGGCCACGAGAGCAACGGAAGTACAATCGGATCCGGCACTCCGAGACCGGACTATCATGGGGAATGGATCTACGCTTTCGAAGACGTCCCGACCCAGGCCGGGTTCCGGTTTTCGGCAGACGAAATGACGTATCCGATCCTGGATGGAGCATCCCAGAGCCGGCATTTCCGGATGGAGGTCGATGCCGCCGGATGGTGGCTGGTTCCTGGGCCCGGGACGGAAATCTACGACGGCTTCTTCGACACCACGGCTCTCAAGTGTGGGGTCGAGCAAGACGCTGATTGTGTGGCTCTGGACCAAGCTCCTTTGACCGGGTACACCAACCTGGATATGCCCCTTTATCCCCAAACCACCTATGTGCTTAGGGTTGTGGGGGACGATGGCCTGGACCACTACGGTGCCATCCGGGTCTCCCTCCTCGGATCGGACCAGGACGGGGCCGCAATCATGATCTTCGACTGGGCCTATCAGCTACAGGCGGGTAACCCCAACCTGGCGGCGAAAAGGGCGGCTCGGCGGTAGGGATGCTTTGAAGGGAGGGCCTTCCTGGCCCGGTGTAGAGTCCGCCAATGCCCCGGCTCCGACCCATGGTCGAGGCCGGGGTCCCGCCTTCTCAGGGCCTGTGCTTCGCTTGTGTAGGTTTCGACCCTGGTTTATTTTGCGACACTTCGGGTACTGTTGCCCGGGGCGACGTCCATCCCTGGCAGAAGGGTCTGGACGTCCTTCATTTTTCCCGCCTCTCCTCGGGCTCCACCCGGGATGTTCGGTCGGGTTCCGGTCGGAGCAAACGCCATATCCGGTGGAAAGCCATGAAAGTCGAAGAGCTCAAAGAGCAGGCCAGGCGCCACGAGCAACGGGAAGAGTGGCAGAAGGCCTTCGATCTTTATACGACTGCCCTTGGCTCCCAATCCGAAGACGAAGCCCCGGACATCGCCCTCCTGAACCGGGTGGGGGACATTCAGACACGTCTCGGCCAGATCGATGGGGCCGTGGGCCATTACGAACAGGCCATCGAGCTCTATCTGGAAGCGGAGCTGCCCAACAACGCCATCGCCATCTGTAAGAAGGTCCTGAGAAACCTCCCGGATCGGAACGTATTCTTCCTCAGGATGGGGCAGATTCGCGCTTCCCAGGGGTTTCTGACCGATGCCCGTCAGAACTTTCTGGAGTATGCGGAGCGGCAGACCGCCCTGGGGGAGGTGGAGAGCGCACTGGATGCACTCATTGAATTCGTGGAGTTCTCACCGGAGGATGTGGAGATTCGGCAGGGCCTGGCTGCACAGCTGGAATCCCACGAACGAACCGAGGAGGCCATCCAGCAGTACAAGGAGGTATACCGGCGCTTCTCCCTCCTGGGCAGAGACGAGGACGCCGCAGAGATCGTCGAGAAACTCGGGGAGCTCGATCCTGAGTCCCACCTGATTGATCCTGACGCGATCCGGGCAGAGGAAGTCTCTGAAGAACCTGAAGAACTGGTGGTGGAAACCACCAGTCTAGGGGGGCTCGAGGTAGGAGATTGGACGCAGGAGGCAGGACGCGATGGTATCGGGGTTGAGTTCAGCGAACCCTCGGCTACGGCTGAATCGGAGAAGATGGAGAGGCCGAAAGAGGAGGATCTGGAGGAGCTTCCGACCTTCGATTTCGACGCCGAGGAGATGGCTGAGGATGTGGAGGTCCTCAAGAGCTTCCCCTCGGAGGGAACCGAGTTGGATGAACTGGAGGGGAAGACGGCGGCAGAGGAGCCTTCTGGAGCTGAGGATCTCCTTCCCCTGATCCACTTCGAAGACGAGGTGGAGGAGGATGAGGAAAGTCCCGAACCCTTCCCGCTTGTCAGCATCGAGGAGTCAGGTGAAGAGGCGGCCGCGGCGGCCGAGTCCACTTTTGTCGAGGAGGAGGGCCTTCCCCTGTTGGGGATGGACGACGAGTCCGACGAAAGTGAGCTGGAAACAGCTGTGGAAACCGCTGTGGAGGAAGCGGTTTTCGAATCAGGGAAGATCGAGACGGATCTGGCTGAGCTGGAATCGGTGCCGGATGCGGAGCTGGAGCTGGCGGAGCCTGAAGCAGAGCCCGAGGAGATCCACGGCGAACCGGAACTCCCGGACTTCCAGGAGGCTGCCGACCGGGGAGACCTGGAGTCGGCCATAGAAGGGGTCAGGGTCCATATCCTGGCTCGGCCAGACGACATCCAACTCCATCAACGCCTGGTGGAATACGCGTTCCGAAAAAACGATCAGCGGGCTCTGGTGTCCGCCTACCTGGAACTGGCCGGGTGCTTGGCCCGGACCGGGGCCTCGAACAAAGCCAGGGCGGTCTACCAGCAGGTCCTCTCCCTGTCTCCGGGCCAGGAGGAAGCCACCGCGGGACTCCAGGAGCTGGACGGAACGGCTCCAGCTGCCCCGCCCTCCCACGTGGCCTCCTCGGAGGAGTACGTCGACCTCGGTGCCATGATCCTGGGGGACGATGGAGAAGAGACGACCAGGTGGACTGTACCGGCGGATGCCCCGTCAGGCGACGAGGAAGCCGACTTCGCCAAGATGCTGGGCCAATTCAAAGAGAAGGTCTCCGAGCACGTTGCCGCAGATGATGTGGGAGCCCACCACGACCTCGGTACAGCGTACATGGAGATGGGCTTGTTCGAGGAGGCCATCGGCGAGTTCCAGATGGCTCTGCGGGCTTCGCCCAGCCACTTGCCGACCCATGAGGTCATGGGGAGGTGTTGGATGGAGATGGGCAAGCCGGAAATGGCAGTTCGCGCCCTGACTCGAGCCCTCACGGTGGACTATGAGATCGAGGACGAACTCATCGGAATCTACTACCTCATGGGCCGGGCGCAGGAAGAACAGGGGAATAACGCCGAGGCTCTGGATTTCTACGATAAGGTGTTCTCCCTAGATATCAATTTCGAGGACGTAACCGAGCGCCTCAGGGCCCTTCGGTGAGGCACCGAGGTCTTTCTGCGAAATGACGGATCCCGACCTCAAAACTCGCATCGGGCGTCCCAGCCTGGACGAGATCCAAGCCCCCGTCAGAGAGAGACTGGATCAGACCCTTCAGGAGATCCGACGGATTGTGGTGGCGGATTTCGACATGGTGGAGGATGTCAACGAATACCTCTTGCTCCTACCGGGCAAGCTCTTCCGCCCAACCCTCGTCCTCCTATCCAACCAGGTGGGAGACTCTCCCCATCCCGACGCGGTTACCTTCGGTGCTGTCGTCGAACTGGTCCACCTCGCGACCCTGGTTCACGACGACGCAGTGGACCACTCCGTAATGAGGCGGGGTCAACCAACGGTGAATGCCATCTGGACCCACCAGATTGCCATCATCATGGGAGACTATCTCTACAGCCGGGCATTGACCGAGCTGGCTACCGTGGGACACCTGGAAGCCGTGCGAACCCTGGCAGAGGCTGCCAACGAAATGAGTGTGGGGGAGATGAGGCAGCTCACCGCCTTTGATGGGCTGGACTTCTCCGAGGAGGATTACACCGAGCTCATCACCGCCAAGACGGCCTCCCTCATGGCAACGGCCTGTGACATGGGGGCCCTGGTGGGGGTGACGGAGTACAGGGAGCCTCTCCGACGCTTCGGAAAAAACCTGGGGAAGGCCTTCCAGGTGGCCGACGACATTCTCGACTACGTGGGATCCGAGGAGAAAACCGGGAAGCCCGTGGGGCAGGACCTGAGGGAGCGGAAAGTGACCCTGCCCCTCATCGGTGCGTTGAAGACCGCCTCCCGGGGTGCCATTGACGAAGTGAAGAATTTCTTCAACGGCAGGGAGCCGGAGGACGAGGACATCTTCCGCCTGGTCCAACTTGTTCGGGAGCTGGGTGGGGTGGATTATGCCAAACAAAAAGCCTTCGAGTATGCCGAGAGGGCGGAGACTTCCCTGAAGGGATTGCCGGCCGGGGTGGCCCTGGAGGCCCTCCGGAGCTCAATCACCTATGTCATAGATCGGAACCGTTGAGTGTCACCTGACCGTGAGCTGATCGGCGACAGTCGCCGTCGAAGCGTGCAGCGCCTGACCTGGACGCTGGTTTTGGGGTTATTCCTGGGGGGGCTCCTCACCAAGCTTGCGGAGCTTTTCCTTCCGGACAGCACGGCTCGTGAGTTCCTGATCACCTCCGTGAAGGCGTCCGTGGGACCCTTCTCGGTGGATCTTGTGGCAGTAGCCCTTACGCTGGGACCCCTGGAGGTAACGCTAAACGTGCTTACCTTAGTGGGTATAGGAATCGTGGCCTTCGTGGCTCGTTCCTGGATCTGAACAGGAGGAGGAAAATGCCTTTAGGTGGCCTTGGGATGGGCGAGATCATCCTGATCTTTCTGGTGGTCCTCCTCCTCTTCGGTGCGAAGCGCCTTCCCGAGATCGGTTCCGCTCTGGGGAAGGGGATTCGGGAGTTCAAGGGGTCGGTGCGGGAGATCGAAGGCGAGTTGAAAGCTCCCCTCAATGACGTGAAATCGGTCCCGCCGAAACCCCGGACGGACCAAGAGGAGGGCCCGAAAAAACTCACTGTGACCGACGAGGAACAAGCGGACTGACGTGGCGCCCCACTAGCCTGCATTCCTGGAGCGAGCAACAAGGCCCCGGGGGGAGGAGTTCCCCCACGGGGCCTGGCTGTCAGCTATCGGTCCCGGCTGTCGGGACTCTCTTTCAAACCCTCCGTCAGAAGATACCGCCGGTGGAGGCCGTCTGGCCCCGCTGCCCTTGGAAGACATCCTCCCTCTGATCCACGATATCGGCTGCCTCCCTCATGGCAACGATCCACTGATCCAACCTTTGCTGCTGGACTTCGAACACGCTCTGGGCTCTCTGGGCTTCTTTCTGCTCCTCCCAGGCGAGACTGTCCGCCTCTGTCTTCTCCAGAAGCTGGATGAGGAACACGTTGGAAATGGTGGAGACAGGATCGCTGATCTCATTCAACTCCAGGCCGAAGGCCGTGCCCACTGCTTCGTTCTGGTATCCCATATCCGGGAAGAACTCGGCTCTCGAGAGGGGGCCCGCCTCCCGGACCGTAAGGCCGTCCTCACCATCAAGGACCTCCAGGGTCCCGGCGGAACGAGCCGTTTCAAGCTTCTCGGCGGCCTCCTCCCTGGCCACGTCGACCTTCTTCTGCAGTCTCAAGATCTCTTCGATGGTAGGCCTGGCGTTTTCCAGGGGCTGGTACCCCTCTGGGGTGGAGGAGACAAGCTCCATCATGTAGAAGGACTGTTGGTCCTCGAAGACCGGACTCACGTCCATGGGAGCGGCCTCGCGGAAGGCCCAATCCAGGCCGTCCGAGATCTGCCCAGCCCCGCTCAGGAAGGGGAAAAGCTCGGTCATTACCTGTTGGTTCGTAGGTAGCTCGAGGACGGCCGCCGCCTCCTCCAGAGTCATGGACTCCCCCAGCACTTCCAGCGAATCGGCGAGGGTGAGGAGTCTGATTTCCGATTCGTTGGTCCTTTCGAAGGGAATCAGGATATGCCTGGCCTCCGCGCTGTCGGCCTGCCGCCCCAAAACCTCGATGAGGTGGAGGCCGTAGCTCGTCTGCACTGGGCCCTGCACCTGGTTCAGGGGGGCGTTGAAGGCCACGGAGTCGAAGGCCGGGACCATTTGACCCCGCCCGAAGGTTCCCAGGTCGCCACCGTTGGCGGCCGACCCCTCGTCGGATGATTCCCGCTGAGCGACCTCCCCAAAATCTGCTCCGCCTCTGAGCTCTTCCAGGATGGAAGCTGCCCGTTCCCGTGCTGCCAGGGTATCCTCTCTCAGCGGGGCCTTGGTCAAAGCCACGTACTTGACGTCGACCTGAGCCGGGACCTGAAAGTCCTCCTGGTGTTCGTCGTAGTAGTCCCGGATCTCCGCCTCGGTTACCTCGATGGACGCGTCTTCTATCCGCTGGTCAGGCTGAAAGGGGACGAAGCGAACGCGAACCCGCTCATTCTGGAGGCGATACTGGTCCCACAGTTCGGCATCGGTGAAGTAGATGCCCGAGGACACCTGTCGGAGGAGTTTGCCTCGCGGAATGACATCCCGATAGTAGGCCTCGAGCTGAAGAAGGAAGAGCTCGTCGGCGGAGTTGGCCAGGAAATCCTGATATTTCTGAAGATCGAACTGGCCGTCGGTCTGGAAGAGCGGGTCCGCCGCAAGCTCCTGGGGCGGGCGAAAACTCGCCTGATCACGGATCTCCTGGTCTGTGACTCGGATTCCTCGACGCCCGAGCTCCTGCTGGATCAGAACCTGGTTAACGATCTCATTCCAGGCTGCCTCCTCCAGCTCTCTGTTCTGGGCAGAAGAGATGGGCTCCGTCTGGCTTCGGGAAACCTGTTCGTACAGGTTCCGGTAAGCTGCTTGGAACTGCTCGTACATAATGGGGGTCCCGTTGACCCGTCCGATCTCTCCATAGCCCGCGCCGGATCGACCGGTGATATCCATCCCCCATTCGAACACCATGAGAGCCACGAAGGCGATTGCTGTCACCAGCATGATCCACTTCGTGTTCTCCCGCATTTGACGCATCATAGCTTCGCCACTCCCCGCTCCTGTGGCTGTCATTGGCAACCGAAGATAAGACCTGAAAAGCTAACGGTGCACCGGGTAGGCCTCAAGGCAGAAAGCCCTTTACCCGCCGCCACTTGGAGCCCGGTCGGAGCTAGTTTTGCGTTGACACCTTCAGAAAAAAAAGACTATCTTCCGGCGTGCTCGTGGGCCCTTTCCTCCTCCACTTTTCCCGCAAAACCGAGGATCGACCGGTGGGACAACCCCTTGAGGTCCATATCCGGAAATTGCAGGAGCTTTATTGGTCGGAGGCCGATCCGGACGGCCGTGGCTTCGTGCCCCTGGCCGACGCGCTGAGGCAGGCAGGGGATCTGAGGGAAGCGCATCGGCTCCTTCGTGACGGCTTGAATCGGCACCCGGACTACCTGTCGGGGCACGTGGTGGCAGCGTGGTTGAGCATGGACCGAGGGGATATGGAGGAGGCGGAGTCCAGGTTCAGGATCGTCCTCGCCATGGATTCCGCCAACGTCGCGGCCCTTCGCGGCTTGGCCGAGGTCCTCTTGAAAAGGGGAGAACAGGAAGCGGCCTTGGAGTGTCTGGAGACCCTTCTACTGGAAGATCCCGTCGACCAGACCCTGCCCGACCGGATCACGGATCTCCGCATTTGCATCGAGGCTGACGAGGGGAATGTGGTGGAGGTGGATGAACTCGAACTTCCTGTCTGGGACAACCTGGACGCGGTCGCAGAGGAGTTGGATTGGGAAGATGCCTCACTCCAATCGGATGCCGGCAGCTTCGGGGAGCCGGAGGAGGGGAAGAGAGAAGAGGAGGAACCCGAGGATTCCCCTGCCGGGAGAGGACCCGCGCCGGTAGTGGAAGATGGCGAGCCGATTCCGGGGCCGGATGAGATGCACGATGCCCTGGTAACGTCGACCCTGGGTGAGATATTCCTTCGGCAGGGGCTCTTCCACCGGGCCGAGGAGGTTTTCGAGGCTCTTTTGGCAGATGATCCCGACAACCAGCGACTGTTGGAGAGGTTGAAAGAGACCAGGAGCCTCATGAACGCGCCTGGGAGCCCGCCGCCGGGTATCGCCGAGCCCCTCACCGAGATGGACGATTTGCCGGACAGTACGGAAGACCGAGGGGACATGACCCCCTCGGCCTCCTGGGAACCGGAATCAAGGGACGAGGTCGTTCCCATAGAATCTCTCGCCCCGGACCGCGTTGGGCCTCACGGTCGGGTGGATCTCACCTGGGAGGAGGAGGTCTCTCCCCAGGAGCCTGTGTCCATCGAGGCCCTGGCTCCCGAGGAGCCCCTGTCCATCGAGGCCCTGGCCCCCGACGAGCCCGTCGCCGTGGAGGCTCTGGTCCCCGAGGAGCCCATCGCCATGGAGGCTCTGGCACCGGACGAGCCCATCGCCTTGGAGGCCCTGGCGCCGGATGACCCTCTGGCCGTGGAAGCCCTGGCCCCCGAGGAGCCCATGGCCGTGGAGGCCCTGGCACCGGACGAGCCCATGGCCGTGGAGGCTCTGGCCCCCGACGAGCCCATGGCCGTGGAGGCTCTGGCCCCCGACGAGCCCATGGCCGTGGAGGCTCTGGCCCCCGACGAGCCCATGGCCGTGGAGGCTCTCGCCCCCGAGCAGCCCATCGCCATGGAGGCTCTGGCACCAGACGAGCCTCTGGCCGGGGATCAGCTGGCTCCCCAGGAGCCGTTGTCCATCGAGGCCCTGGCCCCCGACGAGCCCATGGCCGTGGAGGCTCTGGCCCCCGACGAGCCCATGGCCGTGGATCAACTGGCTCCCCAGGAGCCTTTGTCCATCGAGGCCCTGGCCCCCGACGAGCAACCAGAGCCGGGGGATCGGGAGAGCGATGGCAGTGTTGAATCGGAGGAGGACTCTACCTTGGAAGCATTCGAGCGATGGCTGGAGAACCTGTGATCAGGATCGCAATCATACATGGCCCGAACCTCAGGCTCCTCGGGAAGCGTGAGCCCGAGGTGTATGGGACCGCCACTCTCAGGGACATCGAATCGGAGCTCGAATCCGAGGCTTTCAAGCTGGACATCGAGGTCGAGTTCTTCCAGTCGAACCACGAGGGTGAGATTTTGGACTTCCTGGAGGAGGTCGAGACCCGTGTTCAGGGAATTCTGATCAACCCTGGGGGTCTCACCCACACGAGCGTGTCCCTTCGAGACGGACTCGTGGGAATCGGGCTTCCGGTCGTGGAGGTGCATCTATCGAATCCGGCCGCCAGGGAGCGTTTCCGACACCGTTCCTTGGTTGGCCCCGTTGCTCTGGCAACAGTCGCTGGTTTTGGAAAGAACAGCTATGTTCTAGGGTTTCGGGGCCTTGCGGCCCATCTTCATCAATCATCGACAGAATCTTGAAGGTGTATGGCGACAACAGCTGATTTCAGGAATGGTCTGGTCATCGAGATGGATGGCCAGCTCTTCACCATCATCTATTTCCAGCACGTCAAGCCTGGGAAGGGTGGGGCCTTCGTCAGGACCAAGCTCAAGAATGTTCTCACCGGTGCCGTCCTGGAAAAGACATTTCGAGCCGGGGAGAAGGTGACCGACGTCCGGTTGGAAAGGCGCCCGGTGACCTACTCCTATTCCGACGGCCACCTGTTCCATTTCATGGATCAGAACACCTATGAGATGATCCCGCTCTCCGATGAGATCATCGGCCAGGACCAGCTTCAATACCTGAAGGAGAACATGGACTGCGAAGGCCTGGTCCATGAGGGTAAGGTTCTGAGCGTGGAACTCCCCTTCTTCGTGGAGCTGGAGGTAACGGAAACGGATCCCGGAGTGAGGGGAGACACGGCCCAGGGTGGCACCAAACCCGCCAAGCTGGAGACAGGTGCGGTGATTCAAGTTCCACTCTTCGTCGAGATCGGGGATGTCGTGAAGGTGGACCGACGGGAAGACAAATATCTCACGCGGGTGACTGGATGATGGACCAAGCCTTTGTGGAAAGCCTCATTCGGGCTCTGGACGAGAGCAGTCTCGATTCTCTCGAGTTGGAGCGAGAAGGTACACGCCTTCGCCTTTCAAAGAGCCCCAATCTACCCTTCGCTTCGTCTGCCTCTCCGGCCGTTTCGCCGATCCTGGCCCCACCGGCTCCTGACCTGGGTCAGGCCGGTCCGAATCCGACTCCTTCCAAATCGGAACCGGCCCCGGTTTCGGCTGAGCCGGAAATGCTATCGGATCAGGAAGGACTCCTGGAGGTCACTTCTCCCATGGTGGGGACGTTTTACGCCGCTCCGGCTCCCGACGCAGCGCCTTATGTGGAGGTGGGACAGCGAGTGGGAAACGGCACGGTCCTCTGCATCATCGAAGCCATGAAATTGATGAATGAGCTGGAGTCCGAAGTGGAGGGAACCATCGTCAAGATCATGGTGGAGAATGCCCAACCGGTGGAATACGGGCAGGTGCTCTTTCTGATCGATCCTTCCTGAGGTGGGTGGTAGGAACTCGGGAGGCAGATGACTGGCGGTATGGGGTGCAGGTCGGGGAAAACAGGAATCCAACGCGGCGTCCGGCTCCTCTTTCGGGGCGCGGGCGCATCACTATGGGGGCTAGGCGGTCTCCGCCGGAGGCGATGAGGTGTTCAAGAAGCTTTTGATTGCCAACAGGGGCGAGATTGCCCTTCGAATCATCCGGGCCTGCCATGAGCTGGGGATCCGGACGGTCGCTGTCTATTCGGAAGCGGATCGAGAATCGCTGCACGTGCGTTTCGCCGATGAGGACGTGTGCATCGGCCCTCCCCCGGCATCCGCGAGCTATCTCGACATAACTCGAATCATCTCCGCCGCAGAGATCACCGGCGCCGAGGCCATCCATCCGGGCTACGGGTTTCTAGCGGAAAACGCCGAGTTCTCCGAGATCTGCCAGAGGTCCGAGCTGGTATTTGTCGGCCCGACCCCGGAACAGATCCGGGCCATGGGCGACAAAGCCACGGCCCGGCGAACCATGGAGGAGGTAGGGGTTCCCACGGTGCCGGGCTCGGACGGGGAGATCGACGACCCGGAGGAAGCCAGGAGCGTGGCAAAGGAGATCGGGTTCCCGGTCATGATCAAGGCCTCCGCCGGGGGGGGCGGGAAGGGCATGAGGATCGCCCAGGACGAAGAGAGCTTCGAAAAGCTTTTCCGGCAGGCCAGGAACGAAGCCGAAGCCGCCTTCGGTGACCCGGGCGTGTACCTGGAACGCTTCGTATCGAGGCCGAGGCACGTGGAGTTCCAAGTCTTCGGCGACAAATTCGGGAGAGTCGTTCACCTGGGTGAGCGGGATTGCACGATTCAGCGGAGGCACCAGAAGCTCATCGAGGAAGCGCCCTCGCCAGCCCTGACTCCGGAACTCCGAACGGTTATGGGGGAAGCTGCGGTGAGGGCGGCCCAGGCCATCGGGTATGTCGGCGCCGGAACGGTGGAATTTCTCCTGGATCAGGACGGTCGTTTCTATTTCATCGAGATGAATACGCGAATCCAGGTGGAACATCCGGTCACAGAGGTGACTACTGGATTCGACCTTCTGAAGGAGCAGATTCGGGTCGCGGCAGGTGAACCGCTCTCCTTTCCGAAGGAGCAGGTGATCCACAGCCGACATGCCATCGAATTCCGAATCAACGCCGAGGATCCGGAGCGGAATTTCACCCCGTCCCCTGGCCAGATCACGACCTTTCATGCCCCTGGGGGTCCGGGGATCCGTATGGACACCCATGTTTATACGGGCTATCACATACCGCCATATTACGACTCCCTCCTGGCCAAGCTCATCGTCAGCGGAAACACCAGAGAAGAAGCCTTGGTCCGGGCCCAGCATGCCCTGGATAGTTTCGTGATCGAGGGGGTTGCCACCACCATTGGACTCCTTGCCCGAATCACCAGGGATTCCCATTTCGTATCGGGAGAAGTGGATACGGGTTTTGTAGGCCGCTTTCTCGCTACGGAAAAGGAGTCGGCATGACCGTTGACGTTTTCTTCTCCCCGGGGGTGGTGGAAGAATCCTCGGTGGAAGGCCGCACGGCCGTGGTCATCGATGTGATCCGTGCCACTTCCACGGTCGTGGAGGCCCTGGCGAATGGTGCGAAGGCCATCTTCCCCACGATATCCACGGAAGAGGCGGTGAAGCTGGCCTCTTCCCTGGGCAGGGAGGACACGCTTCTCTGTGGCGAGCGGAAGGGGCTGAAGGTCGAGGGATTCGACCTTGGGAACTCTCCGGGGGAGTTCTCAGCCGAAAGGGTGGGTGGGAAGCAAATCGTCATGACCACGACCAACGGGACCCGGGCCTTTGCCGCCGTGGACGGTGCCGAACGAGTGCTTGCCGCCTCCTTCATGAACCTGTCCGCGGTGACCAGGGCATTGGAGGGCGTTTCCAGTCTTGTGGTGGTTTGCTCCGGACGAGAGAATCGGTTCTCCCTGGACGATGCCCTCTGCGCGGGCATGCTTCTGAGGGGTCTCGGATCCAACGCCGCGGAGGAGATGACATTGAACGACGCTGGCCGGGTCGCCATGGACCTGGCTGCTATTTATGAGATTGACGCCGAGTTCCTTTCTTCGACGGGCGCCGGGAAGAGTCTCTTGAGCGTTGGATTGGAGGCCGATCTGGAGCTTTGCGCTTCTGTCGACCGACACTCGCTGGTGCCGGAGATGAAGGAAAGGCGAATCACCATCCCTCCCCGGAACGGTCCAGACCAGTAAAGGGTTTATCCACAGGGGTGCGAGCCGCGTTACGAGCGGGGATTGGATCAGCCGTGGCCGGTCGAAAGAAGAAGGGAAAAGGAAGGGGAAAGAAGGGCTTTCCGAGCCAGGACCAACAGCAGGAAATCATGGCCCTGGGTGTTTTGGCCTTGGCCCTGTTCCTCTTTCTCGTGTTGTTTCCCGCGGCCGTTCTCGGGGGCCTGGGAGAGGGTTGGTTCCCCTCCGGAAATCTCATGGGCACCGTTGGAGCTGCGGTTCAGGCGGTTCTCTACTATGCCTTTGGCCTCACGGCCATACTGGTCCCGGGTTTGATGACGGTGGGTGGCCTTCGCCTGGGATGGTGGCTTTCCACCAACTGGGCGCTCCGGCTTTCCATCCTTCTGGGTGGCCTTTTCCTGGTTCTCCCTCCCGGACTTCATGTACTTCTTCCAGCTGGTTCCGCCTCCGGGGCCCTGGGATCCTGGTTGGGTGGCGTGCTTCTGAATGCTCTGGGGGGATTCGGGACCCTCTTTTTGCTGGCGGCTCTAACACTCCTCCTCCTGGTGGGGACCCTCGGATGGAATCCGCTGCTCCCCGTAGGGCGAGGGGCGGTTCAGGGAGCTGAACTCCTGGGAAGGGGGGCCCAGCGGGCCGGAACCGGGCTCAAGGGATGGCTGGCGGAGATCGCCGAGCATCGGAGAGCGAGAGCGTCCGCTCAGAAGGAGCTTATGGAGGCCCCCCAGGATTCCGACCTGTTCTCCTTCACCGACGAGCTGGAAGAGATTCCTGGTCAAGGAGCCGAGGATACTGGCGAGGAGAGTTCGCTGGACGAGGCCGAAGAGGACTCCCAGGAGGACCCTCAGGAGATGGAAGATCCCCATCCGCCGGCCCATGATCGGCCCCACGAGCTTCCCTCACTGGAACACCTGGACGAGCCCGATCTTTCGGATCGGGAGGGGATGGAGCGTGAGCTGGATCGCCTGGGGGAGGTCCTGGTTCAAAAACTCCAGACCTTCAACGTAGACTGCGCCATAGGAGGTCGAACCACGGGCCCGGTGGTGACCCAGTTCGAGGTGGTGCCTGCTCCTGGCGTGAAGGTCAACCGCATAGCGAACCTTGACGCCGACCTCGCCTTGGCCATGAAGGCCAGAAGTATCCGGATCGTGGCGCCGATTCCCGGGAAGGGTGCCGTTGGGGTCGAGATTCCGAACCCGAAAGCGGAGATGGTCTATCTCCGAGAGATTCTGGAGTCAGGTCAGTTCCGTCGATCCAAGGCGGATCTCCCCCTCGCTCTGGGTCGGGATCTGACCGGACGGCCGTTCGTAGCGGACCTGGCCAGAATGCCCCACGCCCTGATTGCCGGTGCGACGGGATCGGGAAAATCTGTATGCTTGAACGCCTTCATCACCAGCCTGGTCTACCGTCACACTCCCGAAACCCTCCGGTTTCTCCTCATCGACCCGAAGATGGTGGAGCTGAGCGCCTACGTTGATCTTCCCCACCTCCGTCATCCCGTGGTTACCGATCCACGGGAGGCCGCTGGGGCTCTTAAGTGGGCGGTGTACGAAATGGAGCGGCGTTACGAGCTGCTTCACGCCAACACGGTCCGGTCCATCGGGGAGTTCAACAAGAAGCTAAAGCAGGGCCTGCCAATGAAACGCGTCCGTCCCAAGGGGCCGGAGGGTGATCCCGACCGGTGGCTCTGGCGGGACGGGCCGGTTCCCTACGTGGTCCTCGTGGTGGACGAGCTGGCGGACCTCATGATGACCGTCCAGAGCGAGGTGGAGAAGCCCCTGACCCTTCTGGCCCAAAAGGCGAGAGCCATCGGTATCCATCTTCTGGTGGCGACCCAGCGGCCCAGCGTCAACGTCATCACCGGGCTCATCAAGGCGAACTTTCCCACCCGGGTGGCGTTTCGTGTGGCGTCCAAGGTGGATTCAAGGACCATCATCGACCAGAACGGCGCCGATGCCCTTCTGGGCAACGGTGACATGCTCTTCCTTCCCCCAGGGACATCCGAACCCGTTCGGATCCAGGGAGCCTATATCGGCACGGATGAGACCGAGCGCCTTACCTCCTGGTACCGGGATCAGACAACCCTCCGGGCCGATGGGGGAGCCAAAGAAGAGAAGTGGCCGGAGGAGGACGACATCCTGGAAGTGGTTCGAAGCCTGGAGGCGGAAGCCGGCCTGGAAGAGGGTGGGTTGGCCGAAGACCTCGATCGGGACGAGCGCTTCTGGGAGGCGGCCGAGGTCTGCATCCAGCAGAACCAGGGGTCTACTTCCCTCCTCCAGCGGCGCCTCAAGATCGGCTACGGGCGTGCGGCTCGAGTGGTGGACCAGCTTCACGAGGCTGGGATCCTCGGGCCGCCGGACGGGTCAAAAGCACGCGAGGTCTTGATGACTCTCTCGGATCTGGAATTTCTGCGGCGGGGTGAAGAGGAGGAAGAGGAGGAGCGTTTGTGACGAGTGTACGTCGATTCTGGAGGGCGTGGATCCTCCTGTCCAACCTTGTGCTCTCCATCTCATGGATGGGTGCCCTTTCCGCCCAGGACTCACGGGCTCTTGCCCTCCTGCAGGAGGCTGGGCGTGAATACCAGGCCATACGCGGGTTTTGCGCCGGATTCCACCAGATCCTGGAGGTACCCCTTCTTCAAGAGGTCAACGAATCGCGGGGGTCCCTATGCCAGGAAAAGCCGAACCTCTTCGCCATGCGGTTCAGCGATCCCGAGGGCGACCTGTTGGTTTCCGATGGGTCCTGGTTCTGGGTGTACTATCCCAGCTCGGATCCCCGGCAGGTTCTCCAGTTCGACATGCAATCCCAGCCTGGAGGGGTGGACTTCCATCGAGAGTTCCTGGAGTCTCCCGGTGAGAAATACCAGATGGAGTACCTGGGCGAGGAGGCCGTGTCCGGGCGGCCGGCGCACGTCATCTCACTCACCCCCGTTGCTTCAGTCGGGTTCGAAGCGGCGCGGATTTGGCTGGATCCGACTCGGTCCCTCATCGTGAAGGCCCGTGTTGAGATGGAGAACGGGTCCGTTCGAACGGTGACCCTATCGGATATCGTCCTCAACCCGCCCGAGGACCCTGCCCGTTTTCGGTTCACTCCTCCCGATGGGGCTCAGGTCATTCGCAGAGATTGATGAGCCAAGATTCGCCGGCCCTGGTATACCACCCCTTCTCCACAATCGTTTCGGGGACCTGAAATGAAGCGACGGGACCTCCCGGTCATTCCCCTTTCCGCCGAACCGATCCGCTCCGACGTGGATACCGGAGTCCAAGCGGTCCAATCGTCCCTGGATC
>JASFVN010000138.1:0-10730 GCA_050049805.1 Gemmatimonadota bacterium | reverse complement strand
GCGGTAGCGATGTAGCCCCGATCCGGCTCTAGTACGTGGGGTTTGTCCTCGAAGGGGACCCATTCATTCCAGTCATGCTCTCCGGTCCAGCCAGGGACGGGCAGGTGCGGAGGCGGATAGGAAGCACGGTTTGGAATCTGGCCCCCCATCCAGTAGCCCCACGCTCCCGCCGTGTCGGCAAACACCACGTTCTGGTGGGGGTTGTCGAATTGCCGCATGGCTCGGATGAACTCTTCCACGTTTCGGGCCCGGCCCATGTCCTCCAGGGCCTGAAAGGTGCCAGCGGGCGTGTGGGCCACCCACTCGAAGGCGAGGAGCTGTTGCCCGGCCCGGTCCTCCACGGGCGTGATGATAGGCCCGTGATGGGTGGCGGTGACCTCCAGGATCACGGGGTCCTTCCCCCTCACCCCGATGATCTCCTCTCGGGTCTGGAACGTTCCGAAGCCGCCGGGAGCCAGGTATTCATCGGGATTTTCCGGATTCACCTCTTCGATGAAAAAGTCCGAGTCGTCCACCATGGCGTTGGTGTAGCCCCAAGCCACGGCTTTGGAGTGGCCCGCCACCACCCCCGGCGCACCCGGTATGCTCATGCCCACCACGTCGAATCCGGGGGCATGGAGCCCCACCAGAAACCAGATGTTCGGTGCATTCATCCCCAGGTGCATGTCATTGGCCAGGAGCGGCTTTCCGGAGCGGGACCGCTGCCCGCCCACAACCCAGGAATTCGAAGCCCTGACCATGCTACCCATCTCCAGGATCTCGGCGATGTCCCGGGAAAGTGAAGCCTGGGTCGCCAGATCCAGGGAAACTGCCGGTGGAAGTTCTACCGGTGGGGCCTTGCTTCCCTCTGCCGCCAAGCCGATTGGACCCTCTGCGACGGATGCATCGAGCCCGTCCGGCCAACCCTCGACGATGGTCACACCCCATTCCGGGTATTTGGGCATGAGGGGGCCCAACCCCTCGTCGCCCAGCTTTTCCCTTGCCACGGCCAGGTTCAGGCCGGTTTGATAGTCCGAAAGGTCCCAGGCCATGAGCTTTTCCATTCCCTGACTCAGGACCGGGTGCCAGGGCTCCGGCTTGAAGCGCAGCAGGACGAACTCCGGTGGCAGCAGCCCTTTCCACCCCTCGATGGCCGCGTTCACGCCCACTGCATAGGCTCCCATGCGTTGATAGATGGGGGTGTTTCGGGAAGGCAGGCCGGCTACCGCTGCCCTTTCCATGCCGATGGTTCTGAGGAAGCGATCCGTCTCCACGGTGGCTTCCCCGAAGATCTCACTCAGCCTTCCCTGCAGAACCCGCCGGGACATCTCCATCTGCCACAGGCGCTGCCGGGCGTGGACGTACCCCTGGGCGAGATAGAGGTCGGGCATGGACTGCGCATAGATGTGGGGCACCCCCATGGAGTCGTACAAGACCTCCACCGGTTCCCTGAGTCCCGCGATCGTGAGGGTCTCGGAGCGGAGCTCGGGGCCGGTGCGAAGGGCATGGATTCCCCAGTAGGCCGCTGCAAAAACGAGGACTAGAACAACAATTCCAATTTTGAATGAAGTCCGCTTCATTATTCCAAAACCTCGGAGGTGGCGGATCGCCTGCCATACGTGGCAATGACGGCGAAACAGATCAGGGGCAAAACGAAAGACGCCCGTACGGCGGGGAACTCCAATCCACCGATCCCCACGGTCTGAAGGTCGATCATGGCACCCTGGAGAGGAGGCATCACCGATCCCCCCAGAATGGCCATGATCAGCCCGGCGGCGCCGATCTTCGCGTCCTCACCCACCCCCTTGAGGGCGATTCCGTAGATAGTGGGGAACATCAGGGACATACAAGCCGAGACCCCCACCAGGCAGTACAGGCCCGCCATACCCTGCATGAGGATGGTTCCCACCGTCAGGCCTGCCCCCCCGAGGGCCAGAACCATGAGGAGCCCCCCGGGGCTCACGTACTTCAGGAGAAATGTGCAAATGAAGCGGCTGGTCACGAAGATGACCATGGCCACCATGTTATACCCCTGGGCCTGAACCTCGGTGAGGCCCAACTCCATCGTCCCATAGTGGATGATGAAGGTCCAGCACATGATCTGGGCACCCACATAGAAGAATTGGGCCACCACCCCCTCCACGTAGCGACGGTTCCTGGCCAGACGCCGCAGAGTGGGACCGACATTCAGGGACCGCTCCTCTTCACCGTGGGCCGGCATACGTGTCAGGGCTATGGTGACGAAGACCACCGCCAGGACCAGGGCGATCCCGATATACGGCGTCCGGACCACTCCCAGGTCCCGGGCGGTGAGAACCGCCAGCTCCTGTGCGCCCATGGCCCCTCTTTCCGCTGCCGTCGCCGGGTCCAGGCGGGCCAGAATGAACTGCTGGGCCACGAGCATCCCCAGGAGGGAACCCATGGGATTGAAGGACTGGGCCAGGTTCAGGCGCTGCGTCGCTGTCTCTTCGGGGCCCATGGCCAGGATGTAGGGATTGGCGCTCGTCTCCAGGAAGGACAGGCCGCAGGTGAGGATGAAGTAGGCCACCAGGAAGGGCCAGAACACCATCATCTTGCTGCCGGGAATGAAAAGAAGGGCGCCGAAGGCGTAAAGACCCAGACCGACCAGAATCCCGGCTTTGTAGGAGTAGCGCTTGATGAAGAGGGCCGCCGGAAACGCCATGGCGAAATAGCCGCCATAGAAGGCGAACTGCACCAGGGACCCCTCGAAGTTGCTCATCTGAAGGATCCGGGAGAACGCCTTCACCATGGGGTTGGTGACATCGTTGGCGAACCCCCAGAGGGGGAAGAGGAGCGTGACGAGGATGAAGGGAAGGAGAATCCCGGTGGGAATCACCTTGCTGGAGCCGTTGGGCTTCGCCATATGGTCCTCTTGCTGGATTTCTTTTCCCGGATTCCCTCGAGGGGGTAGGGCGGAAGCCGTGGCGCTGATCCCACGGCTGCTGCCCTACCCCTGTCCGGTGACGCTGGCCTGTCCTACCTCGGGGCCGCGGTCCTACCCGCCGGAGCCCGGAACTTCCAGGGTAACGTTGTAGGGCTCCAAGGCATCCGCGAGGGCCCGGGCCTGGTCGAGGGACTCCTCGGCCTCCTGGATGGCGGAATCCAGGAGCACCGTGACGTCGTAGAATTGGGTCACCAGGGCGCTACTGGGGGCCTCCCAGAAGGACATGATGTTGTTCTTCAGGGCGGATGCCTGGGACAGGACGTTGGCCGGATCGCCACCGCCCCGCCGTCCGAAACGCCGTCCCCCGCCACCCGCAGGAATCGGGACGCCGAACTTCACTCGCAGCTCATCGAAGGCTTCCTGGTACTCGGAGAAATCTGCCTTCATCTCATCGGGGACGTCCTCCATATCGTCGATGGTTCCTGAGATCTCCACGACCTGGGCGTACAGAGCGTCGAGGTGGGTGGCCATCTGGTTTCCAAGGCCCTCGAGCTGGTGGAGGCCGAGAAGCATCTCGTCGTAGGCAACCCGTTCCACTCCGGAAAGCTCGATGGCCGGGTCTTTGATGATTTCCATCGGCTTGGTATCGACGGTGTTGCCGTTCACGATCAACGAGACGTTGTACAGCCCTGGCGTGACGTAGGGCCCGGCGTTGCCCCCGCCACCGAATCCGCCGAATCCTCCGCCTCCGGCCTCACCCCCACTCAAGTCGCATGGATTGACCGGCAGATACCCCGGGTCGGAAAGAGGCGTGGGTACGCCAGGGATTTCCGCGCCGCCGCCCCCGCGGCCAAAGCCGCCGGGAGCCCCTCCGGCTGCGCCTCCTTCGGGCGTGGCCGCCGCAGACTGCGCCGCCTCGATGGGCTCATAGCGCATGTCCCAGCATAGTGCCCTTATTCCGGCCTGGCGCCGGCTCTCCGGTGCGGTTACCTCACGGATCGTCTTCCCCTGGGCATCTGAAACGCGGAGCGACAGCTCGTCCACCGCACCTTTGAGGTGGTACCGGATCACGGCGTCCGTCGGCGGGTTCTCTCCGACGAAGAATTGGTGGCCCCAGAACTCGTCGTTGCGGTCGTCTTTGGACTTCCACTGCAGCGCCGAGGGCACCGAGAAGAGGAATGCGTCCCCCGCGGATGCCTGGGCGCTCTGGAATTCCTGGATCGGCTCCAGGTGATCGAGGACGAAGAGGGAGCGACCGTGTGTGGCCACCAGCATCGCGTTGTCCCTGGGGTGCAGGGTGATCTCGTCGACCCTGACCGTGGGGAGGTTCGCTCTGAGCCGGCGCCAGCTCTGGCCCCGATCGAGGGACAGGAAGATCCCGGTCTCCGTGCCGATATAAAGGACATCCGGATTGCGAAGGTCTTCGGTCAAAGTGCGCACGTTCTGGCCAGCCAACCCCGAGTTGATGGGTCGGAAGGTGGCGCCGTAGTCTTCGCTCACCCAGATGTAGGGCTCGTAGTCATCGCTCAGATGGTTGTCTGCGGTGACGTAGACTCGCCCGCCAGCCGCCCAGGAGGGCACGACCTCGGAGATCCAGGCTCCTTCGGGGAACCCGGGCAGATTCGCAGTGACGTTTTGCCACGAGCCGCCGCCGTCCTGGGAGGCGCTCACGACACCGTCGTCCGTCCCCGTGTAGTAGACGCCGGGCTGGGCCGGTGACTCAGCCAGGGATACGATGGTGCCCCAATTCGAGATCCCGTCGTTTCGGGAGATGCGAATCTCATCGTTTCTGACACCCATGGTCACGATCTCGTCGCGATTGGGGTTGTTGGTGAGATCCGGGCTGATGGCGGTCCAGGAATCGCCCCCGTCCGTGGATCGGAATACGCGATCGGCCGCCGCCAGGAGCACGCCGGGGTCATGAGGCGACCGGATCATGGGAGTGTCCCAGTTGAAGCGGTACGACGCTCCCTCCTCGGCGTTCGTCACGTTGGATGTGGAGGGCCGTATGCTTTTCGACTCCCCGGTCACCGTGTTGCGCCGGACCATGTTCCCGCCCTGGGACTCCGTGTAGACGATGCGGGGATCCCGCAGGTCGGGAATGGCGACGAATCCATCGCCCCCCTGGATCTGGAACCAGTCGTAGTTCGTGATGCCCAGCCTGAACCGGGAAGCGCTGGGACCGCACCAGTTGTAGTTGTCCTGCATGCCGCCGCAGATGTTGTACGGCCTCTCCATGTCGAAGCTCACATGATAGAAGAGCCCCGCCGGAAGGTTGGGGATGAAGGTCCAGGTCTTGCTCATGTCGTACGACACGGCGACGCCGCCGTCGTTGCCCATGAGGATGTGGTCTGGGTTGGCCGGGTTGATCCAGAGGGCGTGCACGTCGTCATGGGTGGTGCGAGCGGCGTCGGTGACGAAGGTCTCACCGCCGTCGATGGACATGTGCAGCCCGACGCCCCCCAGGTAGATGCGGTCGGAGTTTGACGGGTCGATACGAAGCTGGCTGAAATACATGGGGCGAGGGTTGGTGTCGCTCATGTGGGTCCAGGTTTGGCCCCCGTCCTCCGATCGGAAGACGCCGGTGGTGGGCGGAGGGGTTTCTTCCTCGGCCTCTGTCGTGTCGGCCTGCTGGGGCGGCATCCCGCCTCCAGCTCCCCGCTCGGGACTCGGGCCCTCGATGAGGGCGTAAACCACGTTTGCGTCCTGCTGGAACACGTCCAGGGCGATGCGCCCCAGGGGGCCGTCCGGGAGGCCGTTGCCGGTGAGACGGGTCCACGTATCGCCGTTGTCGGTGGACTTCCAGATGCCACTGCCCGGACCGCCTCCGTTCATGCAGCACGCGTTGCGGCGGCGTTGATAGGTGGAGGCGTAGAGGGTGCCCGGTTCGGTACGGGCCGCCACGAGATCATTGGCTCCCGTGTCTTCATCGACGCTCAGCACCTCCGTCCAGGTGGCGCCCCCGTCTGTGGTCTTGAAAATGCCGCGGGCGCCTCCCGGGCCGAAAAGGGAGCCTGTGGCTGCCACGAGAACAATGTCCTCATCCGTGGGATCAATCAGGATCCGATTGATGTGCCGGGAATCGGCCAGGCCCATGTGCTCGAAGGTTTCCCCTCCGTCGGTGGACTTCCAGACACCACCGCCCCATGAAGTACTCTGCCGGTTGTTGGACTCGCCTGATCCGACCCAGACGAGATCCGGATTCCTCTGGGAGATGGTGACGTCCCCGATGGAGATCAGGCCTTCGTTCTGGAACTGGGGCGTGTACAGGGCGCCATTGCTGGTGGTCTTGAAGAGGCCGCCGTGGGCGGTGCCGACGTAATAGACCGCAGGGTTCCTCTCGTAGACCGCAAGGTCGGAGATCCGCCCGGACATGGTGGCGGGGCCGATGGAGCGGAAGTGAAGAGAGTCGAATTCTTCAGCGACGGGAATTTGGTCTGTCGCTTGGCCCAGGAGGGGGGGAGTGGTCAGCACCCCCTGAATGATGGCCAGAGCGCCCAAGGCGCGTAGGATGCGCGATCCCATGGTATGCCTCCGGTGGGACGTGGGTACCGTTACACCTGAAACGAAGAGGGAATGTTAAAGGGGCGAGGGGTTCTTCGCGAGGAGGGGCGGGCCGGTTGGCCATGGCAGAACCCCAATGAAGGCATTGCGATTTCCGGACCTGACAGTTCGAATCAGGATCACCGCCGTCACCCTCCTTTCGCGGAGAGCCGGATCCATGGATGTGACTCGTCGGGATTTCATCCAGGCCACTTTGTTGGGCGGAGCCGCCTTTGGTCTGGGTGGCACGGCCGGGACCCTGGGCGGCTGCCAATCCCGGAGCGCCGGACGCAGCCATGAGGGTCCAGGACCTACCCTCTGGTACACGAAGCCCGCTGGAGCATGGACCGAGGCTTTGCCGGTGGGGAACGGGCGGCTGGGAGCCATGATCTTCGGAGGGATGGAGGAGGAGCGGATCCAGCTCAACCTGGACTCCCTCTGGGCCGGCACCCCTCTCGACCGGGAGAGGTCGGTGGCCCCCGGACGCTTGGACCGTGCCCGGGAGCTGTGGTTCGCCGGAGAGGTGGCGGAGGCCCAGCGCATTATGCAGGACGAGTTCATGAGCGAGCGCCTGGTGCGGAGCCATCAGACCCTTGGGGACCTCTTCATAGCGGTATCTCCGGTGGCCGGCATCGCAGGATATCGCAGATCCCTGGACCTCCGGGACGGGATCGTCCGGACCGAGTGGACGGTGGATGGGAGGGCCGTAGTCCGTGAGGTGTTCGCCTCGGTGCCGGATAGGGTCATCGTGGTTCGGTTGGAAGGAACCGGTGGCGGGGGGGGCGGAGACGAACTGGATCAGGAGATCCGGCTTACCCGGCCGGAGCTTCCCGAGGGCTCGGTGAGCCGGGAGGGGAATCGGATTGTCATGACCGGGAGGGCGGTGAACGAGGGCCATCCCGGGGTCCGGTTTGCCTGCGTGGTAGGAATCCGTCCCGAGGGGGAGGGGAGCACCACCCTTCTTGTCGGTGGCGCCACGGACTACTACGGCGAAGATCCCCTGGAGGTAGCATCGGCCCAGGTGGAGCAGGCGTCCCGGCTGGATTATGCCGAGTTGAAGGATTCCCACCTCGCCGACCAGCGCTCACTCTTCGAGCGAGTCTCCCTGGAACTTGGAACTGAGGCAGAGGCCGAAGGGGAGACGGAAGCCCGGGCCGAAGCCGCGGCCGAAGCCCAGACCGAAGCCCAGGCCGACATCCAGACCGAGGCCCAGGCCGAGAAACCCACCGATGTCCGCTTGGCCGAGCTCCGGGAGGGTGCCGACGATCCGGCTCTGTACGCGCTCTACTTTCAGTATGGCCGATACCTTCTCATGGGGTCGTCCCGCCCCGGGACCCTCCCGGCCAACCTCCAGGGGATCTGGAACGAGCACATCGCCGGCCCCTGGAACGTGGACTACCACACGAACATCAACGTCCAGATGAATTACTGGCCGGCGGAGGTCACGAACCTCTCGGAGTGCCACGAGCCCTTCTTCTACATGGTGGACCGTCTGGTGGAGCGGGGCCGGAAGACGGCCCGGGAGCTGTACGGTGCCCGAGGTTGGGTGGCCCACCACACCACAGACGCCTGGTGGTTCACGGTTCCCGTAGGGCAGACGGTCTGGGGGATGTGGCCCCTGGGGGGAGCTTGGGTGTCTCGACATCTCTTCGAGCACTGGAGGTTCACCGGAGACGCCGGCTTCCTGCGGGAGCGGGCTTTTCCCGTCATGCGGGAGGCTGCCCTCTTCTTCCTGGATTACCTGGCTGAGGACCCGGAGACCGGCCTCCTGGTGAGCGGCCCCTCCACCAGTCCGGAGAACGTCTTCGTTACGGAAGGGGGGCAGAGGGCCGACGTGGGGATGGGCAACGCCATGGATCAGCAGATAATCTGGGACCTCTTCACGAACCTCCTGGAAGCTGCCGAAGCCCTGGGAATCAATGGCGACGAGGTTGTGGATCAGGCGACGGTCGCCAGGGATCGGCTTCAGGGCCCCATGATCGGGGCCGACGGCCGGCTCATGGAATGGTCCCGGCCTTTCGGCGAAGCCGAGCCCGGCCACCGGCACATGTCCCATCTCTTCGGCCTTCATCCGGGGCGACAGTTCTCCCTGGAGGAAACGCCGGAAGTGGTGGAGGCCGCCCGAAGGTCCCTGGCATTCCGCCTCGAGCACGGGGGCGGCCATACGGGGTGGAGCCGGGCCTGGATGATCAACTTCTACGCCCGGCTGGGGGAGGGAGACGTGGCCCACCAGCACCTTCGAGAGCTCCTGGCCCAGTCCACCTTGCCGAACCTCTTCGACACCCACCCGCCCTTTCAGATCGACGGGAACTTCGGGGGCACCGCGGGCATCGCCGAGATGCTCCTGCAGAGCCATACCGGCGTGATCCACCTCCTTCCTGCCCTTCCCTCTGCATGGTCCGAGGGGCGGGTAGGGGGGCTCCGGGCCCGAGGAGGATTCGAGATCGACATGGTGTGGAGTAGTGGGGTTCTGGAGGAGGCGACCATCCTTTCTCGTCTGGGAAATGAAGCGACGATCCGCTATCGGGGTCGGGAGGTGCTCTGGAGGGAACCGGCGGGATCCCGGCGCGTGTATCGGCCCGAGAAGGAGGCTCGCGACACTTCCGAATGAAGCGAAGGCGAAACCTTCCCGCTGCGGGGACAAGGCTTTGTTTTGTTGCCCCCGCCTGAACCACATCATCATTATTCTTCCGAGGCTGACGGGGGTGGGGCTGGCTGACGGGCCGGGAGCGAACATCAGCCTACTCTCAGCGGAGCCATGAAGGGGGCCGTTCGCAGTCGTATCCTGGATCCTCCCCCCCTGCTTTCGTACGGGGGCATCCTCCTGGCGTTCCTCGCCATGGCCGTGCTTCGAGCCCTCCTCCTGGACTCACGGATGCGGGCCCTGGCGGCCTGCCGCGGCTGCATGGCCCTGCTCACCCTTCAACACGATGCTGGGGTCCTGGGCGTCGTGCTCCTGGCCTTTGGCGTTGCGCACCTGGCGAAAGCCAGGGTGCTGCGGAGGGGTCTCAAAGCCTTCATCTGCATCGTGATTGTGCTCTACGGCCTGGATCTCCTCACGGTTTTTCTCTATGACATGCGCTTGATCGTCGAGGATTTCCTCAAGTACGGCCGGGAAGTGGGTGGAGTTCTCACCATTGCCCGGCACATGTTGGAAACTCCCCAGGGTATCGGCATGCTCCTGGGGATGCTGCTGTTGGTGGCTGTCATGGCAGCTTTTCTGCGGTCGGACGTTCGTCTCAACCGGAAGGCCCTTGTCACCCTGCTTTTCTCAGGTTTCGCCCTCCTGGCCATCGGGTTGATTCCGACCCGCCGGGTGTTCGCCCACTCCTGGGCATACCGGAACGTGTTCGGAGTCAACCTGGATAGGGAGATTCTGTCGTCCTATAGCGGGGAGTTCACCGAGACATTACTGGCCGAGCACCGGGACCTGCGGATCGGTGAGGCGTGCAGCCCTCGACCATCGGCGCGCCCGGACATCGTGATGGTGGTACTGGAGGGCTTTTCGATGTACCACAGTCGGTTTTTCTCGGGCCTGGCCGACAACACTCCGAACCTCGACCGCATCGCCTCGAACCACACCGCCTTCACCCGATTCTGGGCCAACGGCTTCACCACCGAGAACGGTCTCCTGGCGTTGCTTGGGGGACAGGTACCCCTTCCCCGTCCGGATCTTCTGGCGTTCGGCGGCGGCTTCGCCTTCGAAGGTTCCTTCGATCTGCCGGGAAGCCTGCCTCGACGGCTCGAGGCCCACGGTTACCACACCGCGTTTCTCACCACGGGGGATCTTGCGTTCTCCGGCAAAGGGGCTTGGCTGGAGGCACTGGGGTTTGACGAATTGTGGGGTCACGACGACCCTTTCTATGCAGGGTGGCCGCGATTGCATTTCAGCGCGGCACCGGATTCGGCTCTCTATGCCCGGGCCCTGCGTTGGCTGGAAGACCCCCCATCCGGCAGGCCCTTCTTTCTGGTCCTCGAGACGGTCAGCTCCCACCACCCGTTCATCGAGCCCGAAACCCGAACAAAGTCGGAAGAGGCCGTGTTCAGATATGCGGACCGACAGCTGGGGTTTTTCTATGACGCCTTGGTGGCGAGAGGTTGGCTCGACTCCACTCTCTTCGTCGTGGCCTCGGACCACCGAACCATGACGCCCGTTCGACCCCATGAGCTGGAGCTGTTCGGGGAAGAGGCCCGGGCTCTGGTACCCTTCATCATCGCGGACCCGGCCCACCCAGGGGCACGCCGGATCGAAGAGCGATACCAGCAGGTCGACCTGGCCACAAGCATCGGAGCCATGCTGACG
>JASFVN010000462.1:0-3441 GCA_050049805.1 Gemmatimonadota bacterium | reverse complement strand
CAAAGTGGAGCCTTCGTCCAAGGCGTAGATCCTCCCGTCGTAGTCCCTCGTGTGAAGGGTGACATCGGAGGTAAAAACGGGCCAATCCGGACCCACCGCCGCCTGGAACTCTTCGAGGTCAGTTTGGCTCATGGCCTCGCCGACTTGTTCGGTCAGGTCGACGGTGACTCCCCTGCGCACCGGGTCTTTCCTCTTTCCTGCGAATGCCTGGAAGTAGAACTGGCCACTGCTCTTGAGCCGGGCCGAGACGAAATCGTCTCCACCATCGACATAGGTTTCGCTTGCGAATGGCCACTCGACTCCCAACCGGACAAGATCGGACCGGATTCCGTTCCCTTCGTCGGTGAAGACCACAGTCAGTGGAAGGTCAGGGCTCGGCTTGCCAACTACGGGGGGCTTTGCGGCAGGCCTTCCTAAGACCGGCTCGAAAGCGAGATCCCTTACCTCCGGCCCCGTCGGCCGTTCATGGCACGCCGTGACGGCAAATACCGCCAGAGCGATGAGCCAGTAACGATTTTTCATTTCATGCATCCTTGCTTCTCCAACTGCACAAAACCTTCGCGCGATGACTTTGCGTCGAAAGAATTCTTGCAGCGCGATATTTTTTGCGGTGCGATAAGTCTTGACATTGGCTCAAGGATAGACCGAACGTCTCATTAAACTCTCACCGGGGGCTCACCGCCCCCTATCGAGCGCACCTTCTTTCTCGGAAGAATCATGCAGGACTCCGACGCCGATGGCGGCGTCATCGAACTCCACACCCTGGGGGGGGTGACCCTAACCGTCTGGTCTGAGCCGAAGCGTCGCTCAATCCAACTTGCGCCGAAGCCGTTGGCTCTCCTGGCTTACCTTTCGGTCGAATGCCCTCACGGTCACCGCCGGCGCGACGAGCTGATTGGGCTGCTCTGGCCGGAACGGCCGGATCACCGAGCCCGGGCGGGGCTCAGTCAGACCCTCTATCGGCTCAAACAGGAGCTTGGGTCTCGAGCGGTTTTGACGCGCGGCCAGGATGTTGTGTGCGTGGACAACGACGCGGTCTGGTGCGACGTAGCGGAGTTTCAGTCAGCCCTCGACGAGGGCCGTTCCAGGGATGCCCTGGCCTTGTACGAGGGACCCTTCCTGGAAGGCTTCCATCTATCCGATAATGAGCCGTTCGACCACTGGCTTTCCCAGACCAGAAACCGGCTTCAGGAGAGGGCCGTCGCCACCGCCAGAGACTTGGCCCAAGAGAGGGAACAGGCGGGTGACCTGGACGAGGCCATTCGATTTGCGGCTCGTGCCCTGGACCTGAGTCCGTTTGACGAAACGGCCGTCCGGCACCTGATGCGACTCTTCGACGGGAAAGGAGATCGGTCCCTGGCCCTCAGCGCCTACGAGCGCTTTGCGGCGCACCTCCGGGCTGAGCTGGATGTGGACCCCTCACCCGAGACCAAGGAGTTCGCCGAAAGGGTCAAACTCCGGACCGAGGGAAATCAACCGGCTTCGGAGATGGATGAGCGATGGCCGAACCGGGGGGCTACAGCCGGCGTGGCGATCCCGCCCGGGTTCGGGGCTGAAGAAAAAAGCAAAACGTCTCCTCGCCGAGCCGGGCTGAGGAGACCAACGATCGGCCTCGGTGCAACGGCCATCGTCGCCGCGGTGGCTCTGGCTGTCTGGGGCCGTGGCTCCACACCCCTGAACCCCGACCAGGTGCTCGTGGGAGGCTTGGCCCACCCATCGGGAGCTTCATTCGATCGGGTCGCCACGGTGATGGTGGAGCGGGTCGTTGGGTCCCTTTCCCTGCTGGACTTCGTGCCGCCGATCCTGGCAACCGGTCCTGATCTGAATCGGGGCGGGCGTGGATTCAACGCTGACGGATCGCAGAATGCCTCTTTGCTGAATGCCGCCCGAAAGGTGGGTGCCGGCACGGTGGTTCTTTGCTCCCTCGACTCGGCCGGCGACTCGTTGAGCCTCCGGGCACAGGTCGTCGATGTGGCGACCGGAGCGGTAGTCTGGGGGGGTGGGGCAAGGGTGGTCTCCACATCGTACGTCGAGGAAGCTATCGACGACTTCTCGCAAGAGATTGCGTGGGCTGTGGGCCGTCGCAGGGATCCGCGGCTCGACGGCTGGGAGCGACTGGCGGACAGAAAACCCCGTTTTGACGCGTACCTACAGTTCGTGGAAGGCGTCGAGACCTATCTCGGATCGGCAGGATTCCGTCAACCCGAAGGCGCCATCGAGTATTTCGATAGGGCGACCCGGCTGGACTCCACCTTTTTCGCGCCTCGGATCTGGTCGGTGATCGCCCATTTCTACATGTACAACCTGGAGTTGGCGGACTCGCTGGCGACGGAGCTGCAGAGCATCTCTCATCGGCTTCCTCTTACGGACCGATACGTCCTCGAGTCCTCGATCGCCTCCCGGGAAGGTCGGACCGGGCGAGCGCTGGAGGTTATCCGCCGTGCCATGATCCTGTCTCCTGAAGGCGAATATATGCCGCTGGCCGTCCTGGCAGCCCTGAATGCGGGACACCACGGGGAAGCGTTGCGTTGGATGACCGAAGCGGACACCGCGCGTGGCTGGGCGGCTTACTGGGGTCAGTACTACATGTCCCTTGCCTTTGCTTACCATGCCCTCGGGATGCACGAACTGGAGCTGGAGGCGGCGCGTCGAACAGCTCGGGATGCCCCGGCCAATATCCTTTTGCAGATGCCGGAAATCCGGGCTCTGGCGGAGTTGGGAAGACCGGAGTTGGAGAGCCGGTTGGAGGAAATCCTCGCACGGGCGGATTCTCCTTACCAGAGGGGTGAGGCCTTGTGCATGGCTGCGAACGAATCCTTAAGCCAAGGTCATGTGGAAACGGGAGATGCGCTCCTCGACCGGTGCATCCAATGGGACATTGAGCATCTGGAGGTCAGCGGTGACGCAGCGCGGCTCCGGCTGGGCAATTCCCTGGTGCTGGCGGGACGGCTGGCAGAGGCCCGCACACACCTCGAGCTTCTGGCTGAAACCAGGGCCGACAATCCTTGGGTCATGGGACCACTAGGGGTACTAGAGGCGCTGGACGGTAACAAAGAAGAAGCGGAGCGGGTTATCCTCCATCTGGAAGAGCTCGATCCACCCGTGCCCACATTCAGGCAAAAGAAGGTGTACTGGCAGGCCGCTGTTGCCGCGCACCTTGGCCAGCTCGAGAGGGCTATCGAATTTCTCAGGCAGCTTCTGGAGGCTGGCGGTGGGGAGCCGGACCCTCGGGACCTCTTGCTGGAGCCGCTCTGGGATCACCCCTTGTTCGGGCAGTTGTGCGAGGTGAAAGGATAACCGGCGCTTCGACAGAGAGTCTTCCTGCGGGCTGCACGAATCGCTTCCGGCGGATCTGCCATTTCAGGCTCAGATGAGCTGGCGGCGCCTCCAAAGGATCAATCGGTGAGCTTCTCTCCGTTGGAGCAGTAGAGCAACAATAAC
>JASFVN010000461.1:0-3445 GCA_050049805.1 Gemmatimonadota bacterium | reverse complement strand
TTGGCATTTGGACTGCCTCTATGGACGGGTCAGCCCATTCTGAACTCACCGGGGGACCACACTTCGACAGCTATTCGAGCTGGTCTCCGGACGGACAATGGATCGCGTTCCTGAGATTGTCCGAAGAAGACGACTACGATTCCGGCCACATCTTCCTGGTTCCCGCCGACGGTGGTGAGGCGCGGCAGCTCACTTCGGCCCGGGATCCTGTTGAGCCGGGTATGGTAGCATTCTCTCCCGATGGCGGGGCCGTGGCATTCTTCTCAGAGGACGGAATCAAATTGGCACCCTTGGAAGGTGGCGCCGCGAGCCTGGTAGTGCCGATTGACGACGTGGGTCAATTTCCCCAGCTGAGCTGGTCCCCCGACGGAAAGAAGATCGTGTACACCCCCGGCGAGGACCGGAAGATCTGGATTGGTTCGCTGGAGACCGGTCAGAGCATGGAACTGGAAACGGGCCTCCCCTCGGACATGGGGTATTTCTCGGTGAGCTGGTCTCCGGATGGGAGACGGATCGCGTTCACCGGTCGTAGGACCGCAAGGGAAGTCGAATTCTGGCTCATCGGCGACTTTCTGCCGGAGGAGGTGGGACGATGAAAGCGCAACGGACCTACCGTGCGGCGTTCACATTCGGCCTCCTGGGCTTCCTCCTTTTCGGTCTCGGGGTACCGCCCGTTCTCGCCCAGGAAACCGCCGAAGAGATCTACCAGGCCGGCCTATACCAGGAGGAGGTCCAGGGGAATCTGGGGCGGGCCATCGATCTGTTCGGCCGCATCGTCGAAGAGTTTCCGTCCAACCGCTCGGTGGCGGCCAACGCTCTCATGCACATCGGCTTGTGTCATGAGAAGCTTGGAAATCAAGAGGCGCAGAGGGCCTACCAGCGTTTGCTTCGGGAGTACGCGGACCAGATCTCGGTGGCGGATCGAGCCCGGGTTCGGTTGGCGTCGCTTCAGGGGCTGGCGAGGGTGGAAGCGTCCTACGAAACAGCTTCCAGCCGTGGGATCGTGGTACGACACCTCTTCGGCGGAGATTACGAGGACGACCTCGACGCAACGGGCGAGCCTTCTCCCGACGGCCGTTACCTGGCGGGGGTCATTTGGGGCTGGACTGCTTCGAACATCGCAGTTCGGGACCTGGTCACTGGGCAAACCCAACTGCTAACCGACCACCCTGACTATGATGAGGGGATGGCCCTGAGCGCGGGTTTTTCCCCGGATGGTAATACCATTTCGTACCATTGGATGGCAGCTGATGAGAGTTCGGCGGAAGTCCGTCTCGTCTACCGTGATGGCTCGCCGCCACGGACCCTCTGCGCGGATTCGGGCTTTTTCTACGTGCCCGGTCCCTGGAGGAGGGATGGTCAGAGCCTGGTCGTCAGTAGAGGACGTCCGGAGGGGGTGCTGGAGTTCGGTTGGGTATCTCTGGAGGACGGATCGTTCAACGTATTCCACACCTTTCCCGACGAAGAGCCGGAGCGGGGTTTGGGGCCCCTTTCACCGGACGAGCGCTATCTGGCTTTTGACTTCGCAGTTGAGGAGGATTCGGACCGCCGGGACATCAGCATGATTCCCATCGCCGGTGGTCCTGCGATCAGCGTCGTCCGGCATCCGGCCAACGACCGGGTCGTCGGGTGGGTCCCAGGCACGGACGCTCTCCTCTTTGTGAGCGATCGCGGTGGCACGCAAGATCTCTATGCCGTGGAGGTGGAGGGCGGAGAGGTTCGAGGGGATCCGAAGATCGTCCACCGAGATGTGGGTCATCTGGGGCCCATGGGGTTCACCCAGGACGGAGACCTCTTCTATTGGGTCTACACCCTAAGAAATCACATCAATGTAGCCCCGTTCAACGCTCAAACCGGCGCGGTCGACGCGGAAGCAGCCCGGCCTCTCCTGGGTTCGAAGGTTCACCCCGATTGGTCCCCGGAGGGACGATATCTGACATATTGGCATAAGAAAGATCGCCCAACGGGAGCTGGCCATTACGACCAGGTCCTGGGCGTCACCGATGTCGAAACCGGAGAGGAACGGGAGCTGGCGGCCCACCTTGAGGTCAGCCGCCCACGATGGTCCCTGGACGGCCAATCCATCATGACTGTGGCCGTGGAGAGGGATCGGAGAAGGACGAATGCCCCTTCCTTTTTCAGCATCGATCCGGAAACAGGGGAGGCCTCGGAGGTTCTAAGCCTGTCACCCGTTGTCGATCCCGAGTGGTACTGGAGCATCAACGTGGCCCAGCCACCCAACGGCCGAGACTTGGTGTACGTCAGAGAGGGGCGACTGATACTCCACGATGTGGCCTCCGGGGAGGCAACCGAACTCTTTCGCCACCCCGGTCTGACGGACGGTCCTTTGAAGTCCTCGCGAGACGGCCAAAACCTGTTGTTTGTGGTTCGCCAGGACTCCACCACGTCCGGACTTGAACCCGGAACAGCGACTGGCCTGAGAAGTGGAACGGTGAGATTAATGGTGGCCCGGCTGCCGGCCGGTGAGATTGAAGAGCTGTTGGCGGTGGATCTCGCGCAGGGTTCTAGACTCCAGAATGCCCAATGGGGGCCCGAAGGACGCTATGTCTACTTCACGCAGAGGCCCTTCGAAGAAGGCGTGGCCCTGAAACGGGTTCCCATCGCAGGTGGGGATCCAGAAGTAGTGTGGGTAACCCGCGAACGAATCGGTGAACTCACCATCAGCCCCACGGGCATCCGGGTGGCGTTCACAATTGGTGAGAATGAAGGGGACTACTACATCATGGAGAATCTGAGGACGGCTCTGGAGTCGCTGGAGGAGAATCGATAGAGAGGGAAGCTGGCATCGGCTATGGCCTCCTATCATGACAATCTGCCGACATCCGGCAGACGCGAGCATTGGGAAGAATGTGCACGATCTTTGCCTCTATTCAGGGTCGCCGTGACAACGAACGGAGCCGAATGCGCCATGTTGTCAGCGGCGGGGGAATCGACTCTTTCCCGTAATCACCGAGGAGGACCGCCCCGTGCAAAATGCCGAACCTTTTCTGGAGGCCGTGGCGGAACAGGCGATGCAACTGGCTTTGGACGTCCTCGTGCTGGGCGTCGCATCGGCCTGCGGTATCCTGTGCCTGGGCTTCGTGGTGGCGGTGGCCGCGGGTATCATCTCCGAGCTCCGCGGAGACGAGCTGCGGCGTAACGTCCTGTCGCGCCCAACGTAACGATTCGTTCCTCTGCGATCCGATCTGGCCACTTCGCTGCGGCCGGAGTAGATGCCCGACGCCTCCGAGAGCAACCCCGACCCGTACATTTTGATGACACACCGAAGCCGGCCACTCCTTACATTGAGGATTGAACCCAGAGGCTAGGGCGAAGACCTGATCCCTCTCGGGGGCTACGGTGCCGAAACGAAACCATCGAAAGCGGGCAGTCCTTTTCCTGGCGGCGGTCCTCCTTCCCAGTGCCGTCCTGGTGGGGACGACTG
>JASFVN010000460.1:0-3447 GCA_050049805.1 Gemmatimonadota bacterium | reverse complement strand
CAGGGTACCCAGGGAGTGACCCAGGCCCGATTCCCCGCCACAGTCGAAGAATAGCTCAGGAGCTTCATGCCGCTCTGCACGGCGCTGAAGTTGGCGGACCGTACCTGCTCGTTGGTCATTCTATCGGCGGGCTGAACGTACAGGTGTTTTTCGCACGCTATCCTGGGGAAACCGCGGGGCTCGTCCTCCTGGATCCTCCGCCTTTGTCATGGATTACGGGGGAGGGGTACTCCGGTCTCCGGGAGATGGCAGGGGGGGTGACGGAAGAGTGGGAGAACGAAGCGGCCCGCTTGAAAGAGGAGGCGAACGCAGAAGCTCACATCCAGGCCTTGTTCTTGGAGACACTGGCTTCAGAACACCGGGAGATGTTTGGGGCTAGCGCCCGTGAAGCCGCTGCCATTGGATCTTTCGGAGCTTTACCTACGCTCGTGTTCGCCTCGGGCCGGTCGAATCCGGGTTTCGGTGAGGTGGCCCAGGAGTACCAGCGCTTCTGGGCGGGAGAAAGCCTGGCTCTTTCCAGGAAGTCGACGGAGGGAGAGCTCATCCTGGTCGAAGATAGCTCCCACAACCTTCACGCGGATGCGCCGGAGCAGGTCATCCAAGGCATACTCCGGACCCTTGGGAAAGCGAGGCGTCTGGGAAGGTTGCCAGGAAGGTCGGGGAGTTGAGCGATGGGGGGGCAATCCGCTTCTCTGGGACGAGACCTCCGATTCGCCCTCAGATCTTGGCGAAAGGCACCTCTCCTCATCGCAGGAGCGATAATCACCCTGGGCCTCGGAATCGGTGCCAGCGCCACGGTCTTTTCGGGCGTGGACGTGTTCCTGCTCCGGCCGATACCGCTGCCCGAAGCTCATCGCCTGGTCTACGTCTGGACGACGAATCCTGAGGAAGGGTGGAGGGATTCCTCCAACTCCCTTCCCGACTTTCTGGATTGGCGGGAAGGAGGCAGTGCGGTGAGGCTGGCGGCCTTCAGAAAAGGGGGCCTGCACCTTCAGTTTGCTGGAGAACCTCAGTATCTGGAATCCTGTGAGGTTTCTCGGGATTTCTTCAGCGTGATCGGGGTCCATCCCATTGTGGGGCGGCCGTTCCATCTGGAGGAAGAAGTACCGGGGGGAAACTCAGTCGCCATTCTCAGTGACGGGCTGCAGAGGCGGCTGTTCGAGGGTGACACCGAGGTTCTGGGAAAGACGCTGACTCTCGACGGTCGGGTTTTCACGGTTGTGGGCATCATGCCGCATGGGTTTCGTTTCGGGCCAGGATCCAAGAATCCAGAGGTTTGGATTCCGATTCAACCCACGGGCGAGGAGAGCCGGGGAGATCGAGTGTGGACCGTCATCGGTCGCGTTGAGGACGGCTTGTCTTTCGAAGAGGCCGATCGAAGGATGGCCAGCCTGGCGGAACGGGTCAGCCGGGCCAACCTGGAGGAGCCCGGAGGCACAAGCGCCCAGCTCAGGAGATTGCGGGATCAGTGGGTGGATCAAGGCTTCAGGGAAGGGAGTAGGATCGCTTCCGCCGCCGCCGCTTTCCTACTCCTACTGTGCTGTGTGAACGTTGCGAACCTCCTCCTGATAAGAGGCGCTGGCCGTGATCGGGAAATCTCTCTTCGCATCGCGCTCGGAGCGTCGAGGGGGAGAATCCTTCAGCAACTCCTGGCAGAGAACCTTGCCCTCGCTTTGCTAGGGGGTCTCCTCGGCCTGGCTCTGGCTTGGCTGGGTGTTCGAGGCCTAACCGCTCTTCTTCCTCCGTCTTTCCCCTTGGTGGAGGAGATCTCCGTGAACCGAAGGGTTCTCTTGTTCACTGGAATTGTGTCTCTTCTCTCCTCTCTCCTCTTCGGCTTGGGGCCAGCCTTTGGCATGGCCGGAAAGTGCACAGGCCCCGCCCTTCATGGTGGGACAAGGGCCGGAGGGTCAACCAGAAGGTCCGAAAAACTCCGGGCGGCATTGGCCGCTGCGGAGGTTTCGCTGGCTTGTACTCTTCTGGTGCCGGCCACCCTCCTCGTTGGAGCGTATCTCGAGATAGGGTCGTTCGATGTGGGGTATCGGACCGAAGACGTGCTCACCTTTCGCCTCCACTTGCCCGAGTCCCGCTACCCGGAGCTTGATAAGACCGTTGGTTTCTTCCGGGAATTTCTGGGCCGTCTCGGCTCCCTTCAGGCGGCCGCGGCGGCCGGGGGGACGTCTGTGTTGCCCACGAAAGGAAACCCGTGGATCGGGTTTCAGATACCGGGAGCAGAGCCTGGACCTCCGGGTACCGAGACGATCGTCAGCTTTCGCATGGTGACCCCGGGTTATTTCGAAACCATGGAGATCCCGCTGATTCGGGGGCGTTTCCCCAACGACGCCGATGATAAAGACGCTCCCCGCATGGTGGTCCTCAACAAATCCATGGCGGACCGGCACTGGCCAGGCGGCGACCCAATAGGGAAGGTGATCGCGTTCGGCTCGGAGGCCCACGAGGTAGTCGGGATCGTGGGTGACACTCGCATTTGGGGGCCAGCCAGAGAACCTCTACCGATGGTGTATTCGGCGGCCTTCCAAACCGGTGTCCGTGATCTGGATTTTGCCGTCATTCCGGCGGGAAGCTCGGATCGGACCCTGTCCGAAGTCCGGGCTGTGGTGGGTTCCATCGATAGCTACCTGCCGATTCACGATGTCAGCACCATGCGAGAGATGCTGGAGGAGGCTGTGAGTGGCAACACCGTCATGGCAAGAGTCGTGAGCTGTCTGGGCCTCCTGGCCTTCTTTCTTTCCTTTGGTGGGACCTTCGGGGTTGTTTCATACGCGGTGGCTCAGCGGACACGAGAGATGGGGGTCCGCATGGCAGTCGGAGCCGACAGGAGGGCCTTGTTTACCTTGGTGTTGGGACAAGGCGCTCGGCTGGGTGCGATCGGAATCTCAGCCGGGTTGCTGCTGGCTGCAGTTGCGTCCCGTGGCCTCTCCCACTTCCTCTTCGGCATCAGCCCCTTTGAGCCCAGGGTCTATTTCGGAGTGGGGCTGATGGCACTCTTGGCGGTGGTGGCTGCCACACTGTTTCCAGCAAAACGAGCCTCGGGCCTCGATCCGGCGAGAGTCCTCAAGCATGACTGAGGAGGGTTGGATTGATCGTGAGACGAAGGTGCCTGAACCTGCCGTGGAGTATGTCTCAGACCGAGTTCTTCCGGTTTGATCTGTGGTGAGTAACGGAAGGAGACGTCCTGAACAGAAGGCTCGACTTGTTGGGAAGGAGAAGGGATCAATCATGATTCGACTGTTTCTGGTTTTGCCAGTGATGTTCTCCGGGGGGGTCTCTCAAGAAATCGGGATCTTGGAGGCGGTTCGAGCTGGAATGCTCGAATTGGTCCAGGAGATTGTCAGAGTCGATCCAAGCAAACTGGCAGTTGTCGATACCGTTGGGTATACGCCGCTCCACCTCGCTGCGGCGTACGCGGAGTTGGATATCCTCCGGTGG
>JASFVN010000137.1:0-10759 GCA_050049805.1 Gemmatimonadota bacterium | reverse complement strand
TACTTCAGCGCATTGGCCTGGTCTATCTCTTCGCCGCTCCGGCTTACCTGTTCCTGAGCCGCCGGGGGCGTTTTCTGGTCACGGCACTGCTGCTCCTGGGTTATTGGGCACTCATGACCCTGGTCCCGGTGCCGGGCTACGGGGCCGGTGACCTTTCTCCCGACGGAAACCTCGCCGCCTACCTGGATCGGCTCGTTTTCGGTGACCGCCTGTGGGCGGGGACCTGGGACCCGGAAGGTCTTCTGAGCACACTTCCCGCCGTGGGCACGGCCCTCCTGGGGATCTTCACGGGCGAGTGGCTTCGTTCGGAGATGTCGCAGGAGAGGAAAGTGGGAGGGATGTGGGCGGCGGGGGTGGCTGGGATCCTCCTCGGTCTCCTCTGGGACCTCGCGTTTCCCATCAACAAGGGGATCTGGACCAGTTCCTACGTGGTCTTTACAGCGGGTGCGGGGCTGGTCCTGCTGGGGACTTTCTTCTGGGCCATGGAGCTCAAGGGCTGGAGGAAGTGGGCCCAGCCCCTCGTGGTCTACGGCATGAATGCCATCGCCGTCTTCGTCGCTTCAGGGATGGTGGCGAAGCAAATGGGCTCCACCAGGGTAGGATCAGAAGGAGTCACGCTCAAGAGCTGGATCTACGAGGAGCTCTTCGCCTCCTGGGCCGGACCGCTGAATGGCTCTCTGGCCTTCGCCTTCTCCTATGTGCTGGTTTGGCTGGCCGTCATGTGGATCCTCTACCGACGACGGATCTTCATCAAGATTTGACCATGAGCCCTAGGTCGACTGGAGTAAAGGGGAGGAAGGTCAGGTCGGTTGAGAAGCGGCGCCGTGGTTTCGATCCGTCTCAACCGGGCCGGGGTGCAGCCTGGGCCACCGGCTTCGCTCTTCTCTTTCTGTTTCTTTCCCTGCTGGCTTTGGTCCTGCTCCCGTCGCGTTGGGAGGAGGATGTCCAGGACCTCCGGGACCAGGTGAGGGAAGTCCTCGACCCCGCCGAGCGACTGACGGCGAAGATCCAGTTTTCCCAGGCCCGCGAGATGGAGGCTTTCTTCTCCTTCCTGCTCCTGGGGGACGCCGACTCGCGGTTGAGGTATCGGGAAGCCATGGAAGCGGAAGAAGCGGCGCTGGACACCCTCTCCACCCTTACGGAAGAGATGTCTATCGGGGTGAGGGAGGAGATGGCGAACCTGGTACCGCTCTCCTTCTCCTGGCATCTCGGCCACCAGGAAATGTTGAGCCGGGAGCTCACCGCCGATCCCTTGCCTCCCTCCGGGGAAGTGTCGGCGGAGAGGCTCAGGACCGAACGGGCGGCCTATACGGAGGTCCTGGCTGCCGGAGAAGATCTGATGGATGCTCTGGCGGTGGAGCGGGTGGCGAACGAGCGTGCCCTGGCCCGAGCCCGATTCCTCCAAGCTCAATACGCTCAGATCCTGGTGATCCTGGGCTTGGGGGCCACAGTGGTGGTCCTGGTGCTGGCCTGGCGCCTTCGTGTTCTGATGAGGGAATCGGAAGCGCGAAGGCAGGCGGCTCTTCGGGCACGCCGGGAAGCCGATGGTCTCCTGAGGGCCACCGGGGACGGTGTGCTGGGGATGGACATGGACGGCAAGTGCACCTTCCTCAACCGGGCCGGCGCCGAGCTCCTCGGGTATTCTGCCAGGGCCGTGGTGGGCCGAAGCGTCCACGAGATGCTCCACCATTCCCGCCCCGACGGAACCCCGTTTCCGCGGGAAGACTGTGCCATCATCACGAGCCTCCGGGAGGGAAAGCCCATCTCGGGTCGAAATGAGACGCTGTGGCGGGCCGGTCGGGAGCCGTTCCCGGTCCAGGTTTCCCTTCGGGCCATGAAGGACGGCATCGACATTCGAGGCGCGGTCCTGAGTTTTACGGATATGACCGAGACCAGGGCCGCGGAGGATTCACTGCGTCAGGCCGTGCAGGCCAGAGACGAGGTGTTGGCCGTGGTCTCCCACGACCTCAGGAATCCGGTGGGGACCATCTTCTCGGCGGCGAGCCTCCTCCTTACCCTGGATCCGCCCCCGGAGAAGCGACGGGAACACCTCCTTGCCATCAAGCGCTCGGCCAAACGGATGAACCGCTTGATCCAGGACCTTCTGGATGTGGCCCGCCTGGAAGCCGGCGTAATGCCGGTTCATCCGGCTTCCTTCGACCCCGGGAGTGTCCTGGAGGAACTCGTGGCAGGGCATCAGCAGAATGCCGAGGTCAAGGGACTCAACCTCGAGGTTCGGGTTCCTCCCGGCCTCCCGAGGGCGTGGGGCGACCGGCATCGCGTGATACAGGCCCTCACCAACCTCCTGGAAAACGCCGTTCGGGAGACTCCCGAGGGGGGACTGGTGGCGGTGGGTGTCGTGGAGATGGGGGCCGGGGACGGTCTGAGCTTCTTCGTAATGGACACCGGGCCCGGCATTCCCCCGGAAGCTCAGAAAAGGCTTTTCGACCGGTTCTGGCAGGTGAGCCGGAAGAAGAAAGGCGGCGCTGGCCTGGGGCTCTCGATCGTGAAGGGGATTGTGGAGGCCCACGGGGGTGAGGTGTGGCTGGAGAGCAGGGAAGGTGGGGGAAGCACCTTCTGGTTCTCACTTCCAGGGAAGAAAAACGGGGAGGAGGAGACGGAGGCCTAAGGAGGAGGAGACGAAGGCCTAGGGAAGACCCACCCTCCATGTCAGAAGTCGCTCCACCTGGTCGGTGACCAGGCGGGTGATACCCATCTCCAGAGCCTGAGACGCCTCGGCCTCGTCGTTGAGGGTCCAGGCCATGACGTCCACGCCCTCGCTGATCGCCTCTTCGATCATCTCCGGGGCCTGGAGGGCGATGGCCAATCCGACGTTCAAAACAGCACCTTGGTCCAGGATCGCCCGGTCTACCCCCCCTTTGAGCTTTGATGGGTCATCCACCAGGTAGGCCCGGCTTATCTCCGGGGCATACCGCCTCAATCGGTTCATGATCACCCAATCGGACGAGGTGAAGACCGTATGGTCGGCCATCTGCCTATTCCGCACGATGTCCACCATCCGGTCCAGATCCTCCATCTCCCGGTAACCTTTGATGTCCTGATATACCCGGAAAACCCTGTCCTTGATGTTGCTCAACGCTTCGTCCTGCGTGGGAATTCTCTCGCCGGCGAACTGCGGCCCGAACCAGCTGCCTGCATCGAGGGCCTTGAGGTGGGCCAGGGGGCGCCGACGTAGAGGACCGACTCCGTTGGTCGTGCGCCCGAGCATCGTATCGTGGAAAAGAACGGGGGTACCGCATGCAGCCGTATGAAGGTCGAACTCCACCGCCTCCACGCCTGTCTCGATGGCGGCTTCCAGGGAAATCAGCGTGTTTTCAGGGGCCTTCGCGCTGAAGCCTCGGTGGGCGATAATCTCGGGAGTAGGCCGGGAGTTCATGGAGAGAGCAGCCACTCTTTTCGTGGATCCGAATCGGATCGAAGCTGGGCATGGTATTTCGAGGCCTCTTTTAGTCTCTTCATGGATTCTCCAGGGCCTCCATTATCGACGGAGCCCCGAACCGGCGGCCATGCCGTTTGGGGCTTTGAAATGGTGGCCACAGCCTTCCTTTAGCGCAAGGATCGTCAAGCCTTCGAACCTTTGCAGGGTGGAGCTCGTCATACAGAGGTGAAAGGGTGGTCAGGTGGAGGAACCATTATCGAGCGGGTCGTGATACAGAGCCCTGAAGAGGAAGGGCGGGACGTCGCCTTGGCCGTCGGAGGTGATTCGAGGGCTTTCGAGCGCCTCTACCGGTGCCATCACGGACGTGTGTTCTCGCTGGCTCTGCGCATGGTGGGGCCTGTGTGGGCGGAAGACCTGACCCAGGAGGTCTTCATCCGAGCGTGGACAAAGCTGGAAACCTTCCAGGGAAGGTCGGCCTTCGGGACCTGGCTTCACCGACTGGCGGTGAACTTGATCTTGTCCCGTCGTCAGACCCTCAGGAAGCGGGAGCAGAGACATCGAAACGATCCGGAACTTCTTGGCCGACTGTCTTCCCGAGAGGGTGATCCTGGAGTCGGGTTGGACTTCGAAGGCGCGATTCAACGTCTTCCAGAGGGTGCTCGGCAGGTGTTCGTGCTGTTCGATGTGGAAGGATACCGCCACGAGGAGATCGCCGGCCTCATGGGAATCAGCCCCGGGACCTCGAAGTCCCAGCTCCATCGGGCCCGCATGATGTTGAGAGAGCATTTGAGTTGAGAGAGTATTGGAAAGGATGAAGTACACGAAATGAGGCATCCCCATCCTCAAGAACTTTCCGCCTTCCTGGACGAGGACCTTCCCTCCTCGGAGCGTAGGGCTCTGGAGGAGCACCTTCAGATGTGCGAGGCCTGTTCCGCCCTCCTCCAGGACCTTGCGGCGGTCAGGGAGATGGCCGCTCACCTCCCGGATCGGACTCCGGCCAGGGATCTCTGGCCCGGAATATCCCAGGCCATACAGGAAAGTCCGCGGGATCCCGACATAATTCACCTGCACCCGAACGTCCCGGTCAACTACCGGACCACCGGCCACCCCTTCCGGCTTTCCATGCCCCAGGCCGCAGCGGCCGGTGTGGTGCTGGCTCTCTTTTCCGGGACCGTCGGAGCCTGGCTGGGTCATGGCGGTGTGCCCATGGCGGAAAAAGGCGTGGTCGACCCTCCGTGGGTGTCCATGGTGGCAGAGGCGGCCCCAGCCCTGGAAGGCACGGTCCGGGAAGTCGCCCAACTCGAATCGGCACTGACCATTCAGCGTGAGAGGCTGGATTCGTTGACGGTGGAGGTGTTGGAGCGAAACCTGGCTGCCATCGACCGGGCCATCCAGGAATCCGTTGCGGCACTTCAGGCTGATCCGGGGAACCGGTTCCTCTTGGATAACATCGAACGGGCGGTGTCCGCCCGTGCGGACTACCTCCGAGACGCTACCCAGATCCTCACTCCCAGGACCTGATCGATGCTTCTCCAGAGTGCCATCGGGCTGCTACTCCTGGCGAACGCTTCCCTGTCGCCAGCGGACACGGTCCTGGACGTTCGACAGGGCGATCGCCTGGTCATTCGGGATTTCCGGGGCACGGTGGTGGTGGACAGTTGGGATCGTAGCCAACTCCGGGCCAGTTTGGATACCAAGGAGTCCAGGAGGTTTCTGATCCGGAGGTCCGGAAGCGAATTGGAGCTGGGTCTGGAGGAGAGGGCTCACAGGGAACGAAGAGAGGACCTCCGGTTGACTCTTCCGACCTGGATCAGCCTGGAGTTGTCCGGGAATGAGGTCGAGGTGGAGGTGGAGGGTATCCACGGAAACGTGGAGATCCGGAACCTCCGGGGCGACCTGACCTTCGCCGACATGGGCGGTGTGGTGGAGGCGAGATCAGTGGAGGGAAGGATCGAGGCCCGGGACCTCACCGGAACGGCCCGCCTCAGGACCGGCGAGGACGATATCCGGGTCTCTTCTTCCACAGCTTCCCTGAACCTTGAAACCGTCGATGGTGATATCCGGCTGGAAGACGTGGGAGGCCGCCACATCTCAGCAAGGTCTACGGACGGTGATATCACCTTCACCGGCGGCATTCTTCCAGGGGGGAACTACGGTTTTTTCTCTCATGACGGGGACATCACCCTCCGCATTGAGCCGCCGGCGGATTTCGATGCGTCCATCCTCTCCTACGGCGGCCGGTTCGAATCGGAGTTTCCCGTTCGGGCGGCTGGGTTTCGCTCCGGGGAGAGCCTCGATTTCAGCGTGGGTTCCGGGGGTGCTCGTGTGGTCGTCGAGACCTTCAGTGGCCCGGTACTTCTCATGAGGGCTCCGGGGCACGAGTAAGGACGAGAGATGGGTGAGGACAAGAGTTGAATGAATAAGGATAGGTGAGTAAGGACAGGACAGGTCCACAAGGTTTCTCAGATAGGAGTGAAACGAGAATGGAAACCCGATTCTTTGGGCGGACGGTGCCGTATCTGATCCCGCTGGTGGCGAGTCTTTTGTTGGTCCCCGCCAACGGGTCTTCTCAGGAGGAGCATCGGCTTCAGGGGGACGAGGTGGCGGTGTACAACCTGGCCGGCACCGTGGAGATCGTCCCCGGGGCAGGCAGCGACGTAGTCGTTGAAGTAATCCGGGGTGGCGGGGACGCCGGACAGCTGGAAATCGGTGTGAGGGAAGTCGCAGGGCGGGAGGCTCTCGTGATCCGCTATCCGGCGGAACGGGTGGTCTATCCAGATCTGGGGCGCGGCTCCCGGACCGAGATTCGGGTCCGGGACGACGGGACGTTCTTCGGAGACTGGGGCTTGTCCCGGGGTGACGAGGTCCGGATCATGGGATCCGGAGACGGGATGGAGGCTTGGGCCGACCTACGGATCTCCGTTCCCCGGGGCGGGGATCTGGCGGTGTACCAGGCCGTGGGTGAGGCGAACATGAGGGATGTCGAGGGCACCATCCTCATGGATTTGGCCTCCGGTAACGCCGGAGCCCAGGCCTCATCCGGCGAACTGTCCATCGATACCGGGTCGGGTACGATCACCGTCGACGGCTACGATGGGGATGTGAATCTGGATACCGGATCCGGTGAGGTGGAGCTCCGTGACGTGAGGGGAAACGACGTAATGGTGGACACCGGGAGTGGATCTGTGAGGGCCTCCGGAATCCAAGCCGCAAGGTTCGAAGTGGATACTGGGTCGGGAGAGATCGAGTTGGAGGGTGTGGCCTCGCCCGATGTCACCCTGGACACCGGAAGCGGGACGGTCGAGGTGGAGCTCACGCAGGACGTTGAGGTCCTGGAGATCGATACCGGTTCCGGGGACGTGACCGTGTGGGTACCCAACTCCGTGGGGGCCCAGGTCGATCTGGACACCGGCTCGGGGAGTATCGACCTGGGGCTTCCTCTGGAGGTTCAGGAAGTGGAGCGGGACCACGTGGAGGGCGTTCTCGGAGACGGTAGGGGCCGCATCCATGTGGACACCGGATCCGGCAGGATCCGCCTCATGGGCAGGTAGCGGTCGGGGCAGGTCTGGACCCAGCAGGTGGAAGGGGGAGGCATTGCCTCCCCTTTTCCTTTTCCCCGGAAAGGGCGAAGCTTCCACGGACGACTTCGCCCATCTCAGAGCTGCGGGCACGAGCTGCCACCGCGAGTTGCGGCCGTGAGCCACCGCGAGCTGCGGCCGTTAGCCGCCGCTGAAGGAGGATCCACCCAGATGCGTCCCGACCCAGCCCTGTTCACCTATTGGCACCCGGTTCCGGTACGCTTCAAGGACATCGACTTGGGGGGACACGCTCACCACTCCAACGCTCTTGTCTATTTCGAGGAAGCGAGGGCCGCCTACTGGCGGGAGGTGGTAGGTAAGGGCTCCCTGGATGAGGTGGACTTCATCCTGGCCGAGGCGAGGCTTCGATACCACCAACGAATCCTCTATCCCCAGCTGCTCCGTGTGGGGGTCCGGGTGTCCAAGCTGGGGAGGAAACACTTCATCATGGAGTACCTGGCTCTGGCGGAAGACGGTGGTGAGTTGGTCTCCGGCGAGACCACCATGGTCATGTTCGATTACCAGGCCGGAAGCACGAAGGCCGTGCCGCCGGCGGTCACGGAGGCGATACAGACCCATGAGGGAAGGGCGTTGGGAGCCGGCGGAAAAGCCTGATCCTGTTGGCACAAGCGCAAGAGGATCTCTTGGAGGATCTTTTCACCTACGAAATCTGTAATAGAAGTTGAGGTCCGGGAGTATCTTCTTCAGAGGCCTCGAAGGGGCACCGTTGAGTCCGGGCGGCTTCGGGATCTGCGGTTGACCTTAACTCCCGCCTCCATATAGATTTTCGGACTTTAACAGGGGAGTGTGCCGGTTTCCGGGGGGGTGGCTCGCCTGCAAGAGGGGGATCGACAAGGTCCTCCGTTCCGCTCGCGCGGCTCGCGCGGCTTCCCCCGGTGGCGCGTTGTTGGACCCATTCTAGGGAGAAGGAAACATGAACGGACGGCTCCGGCTTGGGCTTCTGGCCCTGGCCACTGCCTGGCTTGCGGCTATCCCACTCCACCCTCAGCAGGTTTCTGCCCAGGAAGCCACGGCCCGTTTTCGGGTCATGGTCCCGGACATTCAGCCGCTGAACGGGGCGGAGAAGAGATTCGGCGAGCGTCTGGCCGATCAGCTTCGGGATCTCATCAACGAGATGATCACTCATCAGCCCATCGAGGAAAGGGAGCTGAGGAGGTCGCTCGACCAGTATGACGTGGACATGGAAGACCTGGATTGCGTGAGGGCCAAGCAATTGGCGGGCCTCATCAATGCCCAGGTCGTCTTCTGCGGTACGTATACCCCCGAAGGCGAGGGGTACAGGGTCGAGACCAAGTTCATCGACTCCAGCGGGGAGGAATTCCCGGTGGACCCGGTCTCGGTTCCCGAACGGGGGCAAAGGGAGGCCGCGGAACACATCTTCGCCGCCCTCCAGCTCCAGTCGGACCAGGCTCGGTTCGCCCAGTTCTGTGGCGACTACGCTTCCAGTCAGCAGTGGGCCGACGCGGAGAACATGTGCACTCAGGCCATCGAGTTGAATCCCGCTGCTGTGAGTTCCCGGTACACCTTGGGAGTGGTCTACAAGGAGACGGATCGCCCCGAAGAAGCGTTGGCCGAGTTCCAGAGGGTTCTGGAGTATGACGAGCTCCATGAAGAGGCCATGCAGTGGGCCGGCTACCTCTCCGCTACTCTCGGCATGGATGACCAGGCCAGAGACTACTACCAACAGTATCTCCAGCTGAACCCGACCAACGCCGGTGTTCGTATGCGTGTCGCTTACGACCTTGCTCAGGCTGGTGACGCCTATGGCGCCATGCAGTTCATCGAGGAGGGGCTGGAGGTAGATCCGGAAAACGTGGATCTCCTGAAGCAGCATGGTGGCTTTGCCTTCACCGCCGGCGCCGAGTTGAACCAGGGGCAGGAAGAAATGCCCCCCGAGGCCGTGGAGCTTTTCCGGAAGGCTCTCAACTCCTACGATCAGGCCTATGCTGTAGAGGGGTCCGAGATGGACGTGGGCCTCCTGCGGAACATGGTGGTGGCTCACATCAACCTCGAGGAGTTCGACGAGGCGGTGACGCTGGCCGAGCGCATCCTGGAAACCCACGGCGAGGAAGCCACCATCTGGTCGATCTATGCCGATGCCCTTCAACGGGCGGGTCGATTGGACGACGGAATCCAGGCGCTGGAGAGGGTCAAGGAGCTTGATCCCGAGTATCCCAATGTTTCCATGCGCCAGGGTAACTGGCTTCTCCAAGAGGGACGGGTGGACGATGCCATTCCGATCCTTCAGGGGGCTGTGAGCAGGGGTGAGCAGTCCGCGGACGCGGTTGCGGACCTGGTTTGGGGACACGGAGTCACCGAAGGGATCCAGAAGCAGAATTGGCCTCTGGCAATCTCGGTTCTCCGGCTGGCGAAAGAGTTCGAGGTGAGCGACCTGACTCGTCAGAAGATCGACTTCTGGCTCGGGTACGCCATCTTCAACAGCGCCAGGGCGCAGCAGGAGCCCCAAACCCTCGAGACCGCCCGGGCCACACTGCCCCGGTTCCAGGAAGTCCTCCGTCTCATGCAGGGATGCGGAGACTATGCTCAAAGGAACAACCGGGAATCCAACCGGCAGGAGCTTCTGACGGCCACCAACACCTTCATCGAGATCCAGGACGCCATTATCCGACGAGGTCGGTGACCGCCCCCCTATCTTCTCCCTGATGGTTGCGGCGCTCCGGGGTTCGACCCCGGGGCGCCGCTTGCTTTCCCCCCCCTCGGAGCCCCTGCCAATCCCCGGGGCTGTCCTCCTCCACTCGCTATCCGCCAGGCCACCCTCCCGGGAACCGAAAGGCTGATCAGCAGATGTGGGTAGAAGTGGGAAGACTAATTTTTCCCGAATATAACCCGAAGACTGTCGTCTGCATTTAACCTGGTGTCTCCAGAAAAGTCAGCAAACAAAGGCAGATTCGGCGTTCTCGTGGAGGCAGCCAGTCGGCGGGAGGCCGAAGGAATATTTGCAAAAAAACCCCTTGCGCTCCTCTATTGCCCGCCCTATTATGGGTTTCAGTACCACTTTATACCACTTTTACCCACTGAGTGCCCACAAAGTGAGCGGATTCCTCGGTCGGTACGACTATCAAATGGACGAGAAGGGACGCGTTTCCCTTCCTGCCGCCTTCCGAAAGGAAGCGGGAGGAGAGCGTTTCATCCTCGTTCAGTGGGAAAAGCCGTACCTGACCCTCTTCCCGGAAGAGGTGTGGAAGAGCGTCCAGGAGCGCTTACTGGAATTCCGCAGAAAAGAACCTGCCGCCTGGAACTACGTGCGGGAGATCACGGCCAACGCCGTGGAGGTGTCTCCGGACAAACAAGGCCGGATCCTGATTCCGGCCTGGCTCCAGGATGCGGCCTCCCTCAAGGGAACGGTGGTCCTGAGCGGGGTGATCGACAGGGTGGAGGTGTGGGATCCGGAGGAATTCGACAAGGCCATCCAAGACAGGGCGGAAGAGAGCAAGCGCTTCCGCCACCAGATCTTCGGATGACCGCGGCTCCCGAACCATGGGGGCCGCGGCCTCTTTTGGGCAGGAGCCGGTAGAAGTGGGGAAGGTGATGGGGGCCGATTCCTTTCATCGGCCGGTGATGGTGAAAGAGGTCCTGGAGGTTCTCGATGTGGCCAAGGAAGGACGGATTCTGGATGGCACCATGGGCGGCGGCGGTCACACGGAAGCGATGCTGGCCCGCTGGCCCCTTTGCACCGTCATCGGAGTGGATAGGGATCCGGAGGCCATCGAAGCGGCACGAAAGCGTCTGGAGCCCTACG
>JASFVN010000459.1:0-3450 GCA_050049805.1 Gemmatimonadota bacterium | reverse complement strand
TTGGCGAACCGAAGAGCGCCCTTGCCCACCAGCATCCAGTGGTCGGTCCGGTCCATGACCAGACGGGCCACGGAGCACGGTGTCTTGATGTTCTCCAGGGCTGCCACAGCGCCGATGTTGTTGTTATCGGCTCCGTTCATCACCGAGGCGTCGAGCTGGTGGAATCCGTCCTCGTTCGGATCTCCTCCGTACCCTACCGTTCGATCCCGGGGATCGGCCTCCGACACATTGGTGGCCTTTTCGGCGGCGTCCATGGCCGAACCCCCCGCCGTCATGATGTCCCAGGCTGTCTGGGTGATCTCTTCCCGTACCGCCTGGTTGGTCTTGCTGGTAACCACCAGGGGACGGTTGATGGATTGGCCCTGGAGGCGGCTTGGGTCGAGCGAGGGGTTGGTGGCCTTGTGGGGAACCGCCTCCCCATGGCCCGCGGTCGGGTTCAGGAGAGGGAGGGCGATCCCGCCCCCAAGGAGTGTCGAGAGGAAGTGTCGGCGGTTTGGATCGTTGGGTGACATGAGGCATCTCCTTCGAGGGCATCGGTTCGATTGTGGCACGCCACCGCCGCCCCGTTGCGTGTCCTTGAACGCAAAGCCTCCCAGGCCACTTCGCAAGATACCATTGGCTGCGAGACGGGGCATGTTGGCAATGAGCGGGGCACAAGATGGAAATCCTCCCGCCTTGCCTTTTCCCGAACCCGGTTAAAACCTTGGGTGCGAGGGGCTGGAGGTTTGGGGGGGGGACCCTCTCTCCGGAGCCACGTTGGATGGCATCCAGGCTTTCTCAATTCCTGGCCGAGTTGAAGCGGCGGAAGGTGACCCGCGTTGCGGTGGCGTACGCCCTTGTGGGAATCGGTGTCATCGAGGGCGCTCAGCTCATCTTCGAGGCCCTGGAGATACCCTATGTGGTTTGGCAGGTCCTTACCGTCCTGGTCCTCTTCGGCTTTCCCGTGGCTTTGGTCCTGGCTTGGGCGGTTGACCTGACGCCGTCCGGTGTCCAGAGGGCGTCTCCGTCCGACAAGGACGTGGGCACCGCTGCGGGAAGAGGGACTGCCCTCGCTCCGTGGGCTCTTGGTGGGGTGATCGTGATCGTGATCGTTGCCGGTGCGGTCCTGGTCTTCTCCCGGAATCGCGGTTCGCCGGTACCGGAGGGGCGGGTCCCCATCGCCGTACTGCCCTTCGCAAACCTCAGCGGGGCTGTGGAGGCGGAGGCCCTCACCAGCGGAATCCATGACGACATCCTGACCCAGCTCTCCAAGATTCGTGCGCTCCGGGTGACCTCCCGGACCTCGGTGATGGAATACCGGGATACTGCGGTGAACCTCCGTCGGGTAGGGGAAGAGCTCGGGGTCCAGGCGATTCTCGAGGGAGGTGTCCAGAAGGCCGGGGACCGGATTCGCATCAACGCCCAGCTCATTGATGCCCGCACCGACGAGCATCTCTGGGGGGAGTCGTACGACAGGCCCTACTCGGTGGAGGAGGTCTTCGCCATTCAGAGCGAGCTGGCAGAGGAGATCGCCCGAGCCCTCCACGCCACTCTGCTGCCGGAGGAGGAGGCGAGGATCAGGTCCCTTCCCACCCGGGACACGGTGGCCTTTGGGCTACTGCTGCGGGGGAGGGAACTGAAGAACGGGGACGCGGCCGAACTGGAGACCGCCATCGAGCTGTACCGTCAGGCCATTCGCATCGACTCACTCTTTTCCTCTGCCTACGCGGAGTTGGCTTTCGCCTTCTATCGCAAGCTGGCGTACCACGGTGCTGCAATTGAATGGGCGGACTCCGCCCTCTTGATGGCTCGCCGAGCAGTTGAGTTGGACCCGGAGCTTCCCCTGGCACAGAACGTCCTCGGCATCTCCCACTCCATGCTGGGGAGGCCGGACCTCGCCAGAGAGGCCTATCTTCGGGCCGTGCAGTTGAATCCGAGCTATTCCAGTCCTCTGAACAACCTGGGGTTCGATGCTCTGAACCTGGGACGTTGTGATGAGGCGTACGAGTGGGTCACCCTGGCACACCAGGTGAATCCACTGGCGGCTTTCCAGATAGCCAATCTAGCCGATGCGGCCATGTGCATGGGCATGTATGAGGAAGCTGTCCGATGGTTGGAAAGGCTGGAGGGAGTGGAGCCGCCGTTCGCGGAGTTGCCTGGATATTGGGTCGGGCTGAATTGGAGCCGGGGGCGGCTGGACGAGGCCCGAAGACGGGCGGCTGCATGGGTCAGGGATGAACCTGACAACCTTTTCGCCCGACATTTGAGTGCTTTGGCTGCCATGTTTGTCCGGAACGTGGAAGCCGCGAAGCTGGAGTTCGAGTCTTTGTACCGGGATGTTCCGGAATGGGGCCTTGGCTCAATCCCGGCGGAGATCCGAACCGGATTGGCGTGGGCTCTCCTGGAAGGAGGGGAGAACCAGCGGGCTTCGGATCTCCTCAACGAGGCTCGACGATGGTTGGAGGGGGCCCGTGGCCACAACGAGGACGAGATCGGTATCCTCTACTGTTTTTCCACGGTGGACGCCATGTCCGGGAATACCGAGGAAGCGTTGGTCTGGCTTGAGCAGGCGTTGGACGAAGGGGGCGGTGTGGGGTACCGCGAAACCGCAACGGACCCCCGCCTCGACAACATCTCCGACGATCCCAGGTTCGGAGCCCTCCTCGAGCAGGCGGCAGCCCAGGTCGACTCCATGCGGGCCCGGGTGGAACGGGGTGAGGTGGATCTCGGAATCCGTTGGCTGGAGCCGATGCCCCCGGAGCATTAGCACGACCCGATGGTCAGGTCACCGCGCGCACGACCTCCAGCCTACGAATTCCCCGTCCTCCCCCTGCGGATTACGGATTCTCCTGCAGAATCCGGACTCTGAACCCCATTTCCTTCGACAGAGCCACCATCTCCTGGAAGATGTCTCCATAAGCCACGGCCACGTGGTTGGAGAGGTAGTGGGCCATCACGGTGTCCCGGCCGATCCTCATGTCGGCTGCCATGAAGGGCCACTCCCGGGTGGTGCCCTCCCACCATGCGTCCCGGATCTCGGGAGGGAGGGTAACGACCTCGCCCTTGCCGATGTCCATCCATAGGGCGTCACCTTTGATGTAGCATCGGGCCCAGGTCATTTCCCCGGGCAGGCTCTCGCCGGCGAAGGTCCCGCCGGGTATGGGGAAGTAGCCGGCGGGCTGCCGGTAGCTGTGCACTCCCTCCAGGGTGTCTGGATCGTGGTTGAAGGCGTAGGCGCCGCAGGAGCCCGAGTTCAGGAGCACCCAGAGGAAACGGCCGTCGTGCTCGGCGCCCCACCGCACGTCGTGGAACATGACGGCCTGGTGGAGTCCCTTGGCCTTCAGGAGTCGCTTCATCATCTCCATGGGGACGGCGTTTCCCTGGTCGGCCTCGGTGGCGCAGACGACAGTGTCGCCGTTGGACTCGGGCCGGCAGGTGGAGTTGAAGAGCCCTTCGGAGAAGTCCGATGGC
>JASFVN010000136.1:0-10799 GCA_050049805.1 Gemmatimonadota bacterium | reverse complement strand
CGGGGACAACGTCCAGATGGAAGTGGAGCTGATCGGCCCCATCGCCATGGATCCGGAGCTGCGGTTCGCCATCCGGGAGGGTGGACGGACGGTGGGCGCCGGCGTCGTCACCGAGATCATCGAGTAAGGAACAGCCATGCCCCGGGACAAGATCATCCTCGCCTGCACCAAGTGTGAGGAGAGGAACTACAACCAGACCAAGAACAAGCGTCTGCATCCGGGCCGGGTGGAGTACAAGAAGTTCTGCCCCCGTTGCCGGACGCACACGGTCCACAAGGAAACCAAGTAACCGGGCTCGATACCCATGATCCAGAAGATCACCGACGCCAGGACTTTCATCGAGGAGTCGTGGGCCGAGCTGCAGCGGGTCACCTGGCCTGACTATGAGCAGCTCAAGAACGCCACTCTTGTCATCATCGCGTTCTCTGTCGCTGTCTCGCTCGTAATCTGGGTGATGGATGTGGCTTCCCGGACCGTGGTGAACACGATCCTCCGGATCTTCGGGGCATGAAAGGTTTTTCGGCCTGATGGAAGGACTCCGGTGGTACGCCATCCAGACCTACTCGGGGCACGAGAACAAAGTTCTGAAGCTCATTGAGCGGAAGATCGAGGAAGAGCCCGGCGAGGAGGTGGAGGAAAAGGAAATCCAAAACGCCCTGGTCCCTACCCAGGACGTGGTGGAGATCCGGAATGGCAAGCGGGTGACCGTCACCCGAAGGCTTTACCCGGGGTATGTGCTGGTGGCTATGGTTCTGAACGATCGGACCATGCACATCATCAACAACATCCAGGGTGTGATCAAGTTCGTGGGTTCGGGGAAGGCTCCCCAGCCGCTGCGGGAAGACGAGATCAACAAGATACTCGGCATCGAGGTGGAGTCGGAGGAAGAGTCGCACGAGGAGATCCCCTTCTACGTCAACCAGGTCGTAGAGATCACCTCAGGGCCTTTCACCGACTTCAGTGGGACGGTGCAGGAGATCTACAGGGACAAAGGGAAGGTGAAGGTCGAGGTGTCGCTCTTCGGTAGACCGACTTCCGTAGAGCTCGACTTCACCCAGCTGAAGGGATACTGAGGGCCGGGAACGGCGAAGAAGAATGGCGAAAAAGGTCATCGGATTCATCAAGCTTCACGTGCCGGGAGGGCAGGCGAACCCCGCACCTCCTGTCGGCCCTGCTCTGGGTCAGCACGGCGTGAACATCATGGAGTTTTGCAAGCAGTTCAACGCCAAGACCCAATCCCAGCAGGGTGTGATCACGCCGGTGGAGATCACGGTGTACGGAGACCGAAGCTTCTCCTTCATCACCAAGACCCCACCCGCTTCTTATCTGATCAAGAAGGCCGCTGGCCTGCAGAAGGCGTCAGGCGAGCCCAATGTGGAGAAGGTCGGGAAGGTGACCCGGGCCCAGCTGGAGGAGATCGCCGAAATCAAAATGGCGGATCTCAACACCAACGAGATTGAGTCGGCGGTGAAGATGCTGGCCGGTACCGCCCGGTCCATGGGGATAGAGGTACAAGGTTAGAAAGAGACGGTCCGGCGCCTACGGCCCGCGGCCGAGGTTGGCCATGAGGGCCTGAAGATAAAGAGGTGACCGGGGCCCCGCGCCCGGGAGTTCTAGCGCGGGACGAGAAAGACTAGAAGGTTGGGGCTGCGCGTCCGGGAGACTTCCCGGAGCGACCCTCGAACGCGAAAGCGTTCGGAGCGCAGCGCGGGAGCGAGGGAAGCTCCCGAGGCAGCAGCCCAACACCATAAAGCCCGGAGAACCACCCGTTGTGAGCCGCCAAGGGTGGGAGGGCGAGACAAGCCGGCTCGTGAACTATGCCAAAACGCGGAAAGCGTTACAAAGACGCCAAGTCTCAGCTGACTGTTGGCGGAAAACTTCTCCCTCAGGATGCACTTCAGGCCGTCAAGGACCTGTCCTTCGCCAAATTCGATGAAACCGTCGAAGTGGCGGCTCGTCTGGGTGTCGATCCGAGACAGGCGGACCAGGTGGTGCGGGGCACCGTAGCCCTTCCCCACGGGACCGGGAAGGACGTGAGGGTTCTGGTGATCGCCCAGGGTGAAAAGGAGAAGGAAGCTCAGGAGGCAGGAGCGGACTACGTAGGGACCGAATTCCTCGACCAGATCCAGCAAGGCTGGCTCGAATTCGACGTCGCCGTGGCCACTCCCGACCTGATGGGGAAGGTAGGGCCGTTGGGCCGGATCCTCGGTCCGAGGGGCCTTATGCCGACTCCAAAAGCCGGAACGGTCACCTTCGACATCGGTAAAGCCGTCCAGGAAATCAAAGCCGGAAAAATCGAATACCGGGTCGACCGCACTGGAAACGTCCATGCTCCCATCGGGCGGGTTTCGTTCGAATTGGAGAAGCTCCAGGAGAACCTCGAAGCTTTCATGGATTCCATCATTCGCGCCCGGCCGGCGTCGGCCAAGGGGACTTATCTGAAAGGTGTGAGCATTTCCAGCACCATGGGTCCCGGCGTGGCCATCGATCCCAACCTCTACCGACGGAGCGCCTGATGAACCGCACGGAGAAAGAGGGCTTCGTCGAAGATTTCCGGGAGCGCCTGCAAGAGTCTCCCGCGATCTTCCTTACCGACTTCACCGGTTTGGACGTCAAGTCCATGACCGTGCTCCGGGCGGAGCTCAAGAAGAATGGTGCCGAGTACCTGGTGGTGAAGAATCGCCTGCTCTTCCGTGCTCTGGAAGGTATGGAGATTCCCGATCTCAGCGATTGGTTGACCGGGCCCACAGGCGTGGTCCTTGGCCATTCAGGCCCGGTAGAGGCTGCCAAGGCCATCACGGACTTCGCCAAGGAACACGACGACCGACCCGCCTTCAAGGTGGCGGTTCTGGACAACGCCCTTTTGAATGCCGGCCAGATCGAGCAGCTGGCAAAGCTGCCACCCAAAGATCAACTGCTGGCCATGCTTGCTGGTGCCTTCGAGGCCCCCCTGGCGGCCCTTGCGGGCGCCATGGAGGCGAAGCTCCAGGAGATGGTCGGATTGATGAAAGCCCTCCAGGAAGAACGGGAGGCCGGGGAGGGTTGATCCCACCCCCGATTGAAACGGAAACAACGCTTTTCTTTTTCTAGAGTGCCGGCACTGACCGGGAGAGTTCAAGGAGGAATCTGCATCATGGCTGTGAACCACGAGGAGCTTCTCGAGACCATTGGCAATATGACCGTTCTCGAGCTGTCGGAGTTCGTCGAAGCCTTCAAGGAGAAGTTCAACGTCACCGCAGTTGCGGCGGCCCCCGTGGCCGGTGCCGTCCCCGGCGCTGCCGGCGCCGCGGAAGAGGCTGCTGAAGAGCAGACCGAGTTCGACGTGATTCTCGAGGGTGTCGGCGACAAGAAGATCCAGGTCATCAAGGTCGTTCGCGAGGTCACGAGCCTCGGCCTGAAAGAAGCCAAGGAGCTGGTGGACAACGCTCCTGGAACGACCGTGAAGGAAGCGGTTTCCAAAGAAGAGGCGGAGCAGATCAAGGCCAAGCTCGAAGAGCAGGGCGCAGCGGTCGGACTGAAGTAAGTAGGCCTTTCTTGGAAAAAGCTGAACACAAGGCACCAAGTGCAGCTCCCCGTCGCCGAAGGGTGTGGTCTCTACCACCCCGGGTGAAAGCCCATGGCGCGTCGGGGATGTCTGCGCTTGGTGATTTGTCCCGTTCCATCTAATCGAACCCGATCCGAGTAGGTCGGTTCGATCAAAAGGGGGAAGTCCCGTTGGATATTCGGAGCGATGGTCGGTCGGTTTTGAGCTTCGCCAAGCTCAAGCCGGTCATGCCGATGCCTAACCTGCTGGACGTGCAGCTTCGTTCCTTCGAAAAGCTCGTCGAAACCGAGGTCCCTCTGGAAGACCAGTGGGATTTCGGCCTCGACCGCGTCTTCGGGGAGATTTTCCCCATAAGTGACGTGAACGAGAACTTCACCTTGGAGTACGTGTCCTCCGCCCTGGGGGAGCCGAAGTACTCCGTGGAGGAGTGCATCGAGCGGGACATGACCTTTGCGGCGCCTCTGAAGGCGACGCTGAGGCTCATTGTCTGGGAGGATCTGGAGGACGGTGAAAAGCGACCGGGAGACATTATCGAGAAGGAAGTCTACCTGGGCGACCTGCCGCTCCTGACGGAGCTGGGCACCTTCATCATCAACGGTGCCGAGAGGGTCGTGGTCAGCCAGCTTCACCGGTCTCCGGGTGTGATTTTCGAGGAGAACATCCACCCCAACGGCACGAAGCTCCACAGTGCCCGTATTATCCCGTTCCGGGGGTCCTGGGTGGAGTTCACCATCGATATCAACAACATCTGCTACGTCCACATCGACAAGAAGAAGAAGTTTCCGGCCACCGCCCTTCTTAGGGCCTTCGGGTACGGGACCGATGCCGATATTTATCAGCTCTTCTTCGTGGTGGTGGACGTCGACCTCTCGGAACAGCAAGGCCCGGGGCAGCGTGATTTCACAGGTGCGGTCCTGGCGGCCGACATCGTTGACCCGGAAACCGGTGAGATTCTCCTTGAATCCGGCGCCGAACTCGACGAGGAGGCCCAGGATCTGTTGAAGAGGGCCGAGATCTCTAAGGTGAAGGTCTATGGGCGAGAGGGTGGCCAACCAGCCCGAGGCGAAAGCCCCATCGTCAAGAACACCATCAAGAAGGACCCGACGGCAGACGAGGCCGAGGCGCTTTCAGCCATTTACTCTCTCCTGCGCCCCGGAGAACCGCCCAATATCGACACGGCCAGAACGGCGCTGGAGCGGGTTTTCTTCAACCCGAAACGGTATGATCTGGGTCGGGTCGGTCGGTACAAGATCAACCAGCGCCTTCACCTGGACGTGCCCCGCAGCACCGCGGTTCTCACCAGGGACGATTTCGTTGCCATCCTGCGCTACCTCATCGATCTGAGTGGCGGCACAGGCTTTACGGACGACATCGACCACCTGGGGAACCGGCGCGTCAGGACCGTAGGCGAGCTCATCGCGAACCAATTCTCCGTCGGCCTCTCGAGGATGGCCAGGCTCGTAAAAGAGCGGATGTCCATCAACACCGATCCCGAGAAGATCAACATCGACGATCTGGTGAATGCCCGGACCGTTTCCGCGGTGATCCAGGCCTTCTTCGGATCGAGCCAGCTCTCCCAGTTCATGGACCAGACCAACCCTCTGGCGGAGATGACCCACAAACGCCGTCTCTCTGCCCTGGGGCCCGGTGGTCTCACCAGGGAACGGGCAGGGTTTGAGGTCAGGGACGTCCATTACTCCCACTACGGCCGGATGTGTCCCATCGAGACGCCGGAGGGACCGAACATCGGCCTCATCACCTCACTCACCACCTATTCCCGAATCAATGAGCTCGGGTTCGTGGAGACGCCGTACCGAAAGGTGGAGAAGGGGAAGGTCACGAATAACCTCGAGTGGCTTTCAGCCAATGAAGAGGAAGAGGCCCGGATCGCGCAGGCCAACGCGCCTCTCAACGAGGACGGGACCTTCCGAAACGAGTTCGTGCTCTGCCGGGAGCGCGGGGATTTCCCTCTCCTTCGGCCGGAGGACATCGATTACATGGACGTGGCCCCGGACCAATTGGTCTCGGTGGCGGCGGCACTGATTCCGTTCCTTGAGCACGACGACGCCAACCGAGCCCTCATGGGATCCAACATGCAGCGGCAGGCCGTGCCCCTGCTCCACACCGACGCCCCCCTGGTGGGAACCGGGCTGGAGGCGAAGGTCGCCCGGGATTCCGGTGCGGTCATCACGGCCCGCCGCGGTGGCGAGGTGGTTCATGTCACCGCGGACGAGATCGTGGTGGATACGGGTTCGGTGGCTCCCACGAAGGCCGAGCAGCCTCTGGCGAAGCTGGCCCAATTCGATCGCTACCGGTTGAAGAAGTTCTGGCGTACGAACCAGGACACGGCCATCAATCAGCGTCCTCTGGTGAAGAGGAACCAGAAGGTCAAGCCCGGCGACATCATCGCTGATGGGCCTTCCACCGACCATGGAGAATTGGCCTTGGGGCAGAATGTCCTCTGCGCCTTCATGCCCTGGTACGGATACAACTTCGAGGATGCTATCGTCATCAGTGAGAAGTTGGTCAGGGAGGATACCTATACCAGCATTCACATTCAGGAGCTGGAGCTCCATGTCCGCGACACCAAAAGGGGCATGGAGGAAATCACCCGAGAGATCCCGAACGTTGCCGAGGAAAGCCTTGTCGATCTTGACGAGAGAGGAATCGTCCGCATCGGCGCCAGGGTCAAGAGCGGAGACATCCTGGTCGGGAAGATCACTCCCAAGGGTGAGACGGAGCTCTCTCCGGAAGAGAAGCTTCTCACCGCCATCTTCGGTGAGAAGGCCAAGGATGTGAAGGATTCCGCTCTACGCCTTCCGCCGGGTATGTCGGGCACGGTCATCGATGTGAAGATTTTCTCTCGAAGAATCGACGATCCTCTTCTGGAGAAGGAGCACGGTGCCAAGATCGGCGCACTTCGGGGAGAAGAGCGGGAGGAGATCGGGCGGATCGCCGAGGCCAGAGACGAGGAATTGAAAGGCCTTCTGCACCTGCAGACCATTGCTCTATGCCTCAAGAAGGGGACGGTAGAGCCCTTCCTGAAAGAGGGGACAAAGGTCACCAAGGAAATCCTGGAGGAGGTCTCTTTCAACGCCTTGGACCTCACCACGCTCAAGACCCAGAACAAGGACACGTCGGAGAAGATCCGAAGGGTCATCGACGAAGCCCAGCGCCGAATCGACAGGGTGCGAGAGAAGACCGAAGAGCAAATCGACAAGGTCTTCCAGCCGGACGAACTGCCTCCCGGTGTGGTCCAGTTGGTGAAGGTTTACATCGCCGAGAAGCGTAAGATTGCGGTGGGAGACAAGATGGCTGGCCGCCACGGGAACAAGGGCATCATTGCTCGGATCGCCCCTGAGGAGGACATGCCCTTCCTGCCCGACGGAACTCCGGTGGAGATCGTGCTGAATCCCCTGGGGGTACCGTCCCGGATGAACGTAGGCCAGATCCTGGAGACCCACCTCGGCTGGGCCGCGAAAATCCTCGGTTTCGAAGCGAAAACCCCGGTTTTCCAAGGCGCATCCGAACACGAGGTCGGAGCCCTCCTGAAAATTGCCGGAGTTTCCTGGGCGAGAGAGGCCCTGCTGAATCGATCCTCCCAGCCGGCGCTGGACGCTGATGAAGTCAAGGACCTCCTGAGGGTGGTGCATGCAGGCAGTGGTTCCATGGGCCGGTCGGCAGGGAAATCTTCCGCTGGCGGTAACGGCGGGGGCGGGGACCACTCCGGCATCGGGAAGCCCCTGGACCACTACTGCTCCAAAGAGCTGGACAAGTCGAAGCAGGCCAAGGCGGCCTTCCAGAAGCTCAAGGACCACGTGATCGAGACAGGTAAGCTCGTGGCCGAAGCCCGGGGCGAGAAGCTTGCCGACGTGTTCCCGGCGGTTGCCTCTCTCTCTCGCAAGAAGATCCTGAAGGAAGGGTTGGACGAGGCCATTGTCGAGATCATGGCCGCCGCCGACCTCCTGGCTGCTGGGAAGGTATGGCTCCGGGATGGTCGGAACGGCCGGCGCTTCGACTTCCCGGTGACGGTGGGAGCCATCTACATGCTCAAGCTCTCACATCTCGTGGACGACAAGATCCACGCCAGGAGCATCGGGCCCTACTCCTTGGTGACGCAGCAACCGCTGGCGGGGAAGGCACAGTTCGGTGGCCAGAGGTTCGGCGAGATGGAGGTTTGGGCCCTGGAGGCGTACGGTGCGGCCCACACACTTCAGGAAATCCTGACGGTGAAGTCCGACGACGTTACGGGCCGGTCCAAGGTCTACGAGGCCATCGTCAAGGGAGAAAACCTCCCAGAGCCAGGGATTCCAGAGTCTTTCAACGTGCTGGTGAAGGAACTTCAGGCGTTGGGGTTGTCCGTGACCCTCGGCAGCGACGAATAGGAGGGGAATGCTGAAACCGGCGCATACCTTCGTTGAGCTCCGTGCGCAGGGTGACAGGGGCGTCAGCCCCTGTCCCGACGCACTACCAGTGCGCCTCACTCTGCGTACTCGCTCGCCTCGGTCTGCATCCGGTTTGAGCGGTCCCAAAACAGGCAGAACACAATCGACACCCTCAACTGATCGGGTGCTGAACGCATGATCGATTTTCCCAGGTCAAGAGACACGCAGTCCGCTGACTTCGACTTCATGCAGCTCAGGATCGCTTCTCCGGAAGAGATCCGGAGTTGGTCCTTTGGCGAGGTCACGAAGCCGGAGACCATCAACTACCGCTCCTTCAAACCGGAGCGAGATGGGCTCTTCTGTGAACGCATCTTCGGACCGGTGAAGGACTGGGAGTGTCACTGCGGAAAGTTCAAGCGGATCCGTTTCCGCGGACACGTTTGTGACCGCTGTGGCGTGGAGGTCACCCTCTCGAAGGTTCGTAGAGAGCGGATGGGCCACATAGAGCTGGCCGTGCCCATCGTCCACATCTGGTTCTTCAAAACCCTGCCGAGCCAGCTCGGATACCTTCTGGGCGTCACCCTCAGGGACCTGGAAAAGGTCATCTATTACGCGTCCTACGTGGTCACCCATCCAGGGGCTCAGGACGTTGAGTTCCTCGATCTCCTGGATGAAGACGAGTACTACGATCTGCGGGTCAAGGCCCGGGAGGAAGGGGACGACGAATTCAGGGCCGAGATCGGAGCAGAAGCAATTCGGTCGCTTTTGCGAATGCTGGACTCTCCCGAAAAGCCCATCGAGGAGCAGAATCAGGACGGCCGCGGTCTGGACCGGTTGGCTCAGTGGCTTCGGCATGAAATCGCAACCGAGACCAGTCAGCATCGAAAAAAGAAGAAGCTCAAGAGACTGAAGGTCGTGGACGCCCTCCGGAACTCCGGCATTACGCCGGAATCCAGGAATCGGCCGGAGTGGATCGTGATGGACGTGATTCCGGTGATCCCGCCGGATCTCAGGCCTTTGGTTCCCCTGGACGGCGGGCGCTTCGCCACCTCCGACCTCAACGACCTTTACCGAAGGGTGATCAACCGGAACAATCGGTTGAAGAAGCTCATAGAGATGCGGGCTCCGGAGGTGATCCTCCGGAATGAGAAGCGCATGCTTCAGGAGGCTGTTGACGCTCTGTTCGACAACGGACGCCGATCCAAGGCCATCCGGGGTCGGGGAAAGCGTCCCCTCAAGTCGCTTTCCGACATGCTGAAAGGGAAGCAGGGGCGCTTCCGCCAGAATCTCCTCGGAAAGCGAGTGGACTACTCGGGTCGTTCCGTCATTGTGGTTGGCCCTGAGCTGAAGCTGCACCAGTGTGGCCTCCCAAAGGCCATGGCCGTCGAGCTTTTCAAGCCGTTCATCATACATGAGCTGGAAAAACGTGGTGAGGCGGAAACGGTCAAGCGGGCCAAGAAGATCGTCGAGAAGGACGACCCGAAGGTCTACGAAGTCCTGGAAGACATCATCAAAGACCATCCAGTCCTATTGAACCGGGCTCCCACTCTTCACCGTTTGGGAATTCAGGCTTTCGAGCCCGTACTCGTGGAAGGGAAGGCCATCCGCATCCACCCCCTCGTTTGTGCGGCCTTCAACGCCGACTTCGATGGGGACCAGATGGCCGTCCACGTTCCCCTAAGCTTCGAGGCACAGCTGGAAGCCAGAGTCCTGATGCTGGCCTCCAACAACATCCTTCTTCCGTCCAACGGGCGGCCGGTGGCCTCGCCGACCCAGGACATGGTCATGGGCTCCTACTACCTGACCAAGCCCCCTCTGGAAGTCAGCGACATGGAGCGGGCTGTGGAAGACGGCAAGGCACCCAAGAGTGTCCGGGAGAAAGCGGAAAGGGGCCTGGACGACCTCTATGGCGATGCCCTGCGGTTCTCCTCCTACGGCCAGGTGGAAATGGCCCTGGCCACGGAGACCATAGGGTTCCACACCTTGGTCTGGTTCTGGTTCGTCCAGCCGGGAGAGGAGGAAGAGGAGAACGGACGTCCCGGAAGATGGTATCGGACGACCGGCGGCCGGGTGCTCTTCAATTCCATCATCCCCGACGAGATGGGATTTCTGAACAAAACCTTTGGAAAAAAGGAGTTGGGGGATCTGGTCTTCGACTGTTTCACCACGGTGGGACTGAGTCGGACCACTGAGTTCCTGGACAACCTCAAGGACTTCGGGTTCCGATACGCCACCATGGGTGGTGTGAGTGTCGGGGTGGAGGATCTGGAAATCCCTTCTGAGAAGCTGGAAATCCTTTCCGACGCCGACGAGCAGGTGACCCGATTCCAGCGGGCCTACTCCAGCGGGTTCATCTCCAATGGCGAGCGCTACAACAAGGTCATCGATACGTGGACCCACGCCAACAACGACGTGGCCGACGCCATGGTTCGGCACCTGGAGCGGTCCAAGGACGGGTTCAACCCGGTCTACATGATGATGACCTCAGGGGCCCGGGGTAACCGGGACCAGATGAGGCAGTTGGCGGGGATGCGAGGCCTTATGGCCAAACCCCAGAAAAAGCTCACCGGGGGTATCGGCGAGATCATTGAAAGCCCCATCAAATCCAACTTCCGGGAAGGTCTCACGGTGGTGGAGTACTTCATCTCCACCCACGGGGCCCGGAAAGGTCTGGCGGATACCGCTCTGAAGACCGCTGACGCCGGGTATCTGACGCGCCGGTTGGTGGATGTGGCTCAGGACCTGACGGTCACTGCGGAAGATTGCGGCACCATTCTCGGCCTGGAGATGACGGCTCTGAAGGAGGGGGAGGACATCATCGAACCTCTCCGGGACCGCATCGTGGGGAACGTGGCTCTGGAGGATGTCTA
>JASFVN010000458.1:0-3467 GCA_050049805.1 Gemmatimonadota bacterium | reverse complement strand
GAACTGGAGCCATGAAGTGGCCGTTCTCAGTAGGAAATGCGGTGGTTATAAGCTGAAAATCAATGATGCGGACCATCATCCACCGCATTGCCACGTCAATATCGGTGGTCGGAACACCAGGGTGGACCTGGTGACCCTGAAGGTGTTGAACCCCCCTCCGCATCGACTGCCACCTCAGCTCGTTCGATGTATCAGGAAGCATCAGGAGGAGATGTTGGAAGCCTGGGACAGGGTAGTAATCCTGGCATGAGAATCGAGACGTTATGATGAGCCGAGAGGTTGCCGAAAACCGAGTGCTTTCAGTTGACTGGAGCGGCGTTCGCAGCTCCTCCACCAGGGCTCGTGTGGCGCGGATGTTTGAGGATCTCGGGGACCCGGTCGATCCGTGCAGCGGGCTCTGGGGATCCATTCTGGAGGGAAACCAACCCTCGTCCCCCTCCCGGTTCGTCGTGTTCACGGACCTTTCCACCTGCGCACGGGAGTTCAAACGGTCAAGCATCCACCGTTGGACCTCCTCGGTGCGAACGGCACGTCCATATATCGTGGCCCTCGTGAGGAACAAGGTCGATCAGCGGTACGCTGATCTGGTGGACGATATCCTGCAGGCGTCCGAAAGCCGAGTTTCCGTCTGCTCGTTGTCGCCAGGCGATGAAGATACCCTTCAGGTTTACGTGACCCGGGCCGCCTTCAGTACCGATCCATCTGCCATCATCGAGGCCCGCTACTCAGTGGATGAGGATAGCCTCTGGGTGTGCTTCGGCGACGGCCACAACGCATCCCTTCCTTGGAAGAACCTGGGTCTCTCTGGGGTGTCTCCACCTCTTTCGCCGAAGACCGCCGTCGTCTCGAAAGACCACGATTCCATCCAGGTACTCCGCCAGGATGGCTCGGTCTTTGATGTTGACTCGGTCGCGGTTCGGACCCTTGTAGACAAAGCAGCCAGGCAGAGCATTCAGGAGGCCTCCGCACACAGCGACCAGGAGCTCGGACACCTCCTGAGGGAATGGCGAAAGACCCAGGGTAAGACTCAACTCGAGGTCTCTCGGATCAGCGGCCTCGAGCAGGCTCTCATCTCAAAGCTGGAGAACGGTCGGCACCGCCCTCGATTCGATACGCTCCGAAGGTATTCCGAAGCCCTCGGACTTACGGTGGCTGAGATCCTTCGGCCTCAGGCTGAGGACACTAATCCAGCCTAGTTGACGAAGACCTTCTCTCACTCGCGCCGCGCCCACAGAGAATGAGGAGGGCTTAGCCCGGGTTCTCAGGAACCTCGTCCCTCGCAGCGAAGCTGCTGGACGAGGGTGCGAGGCCGGCCATCGCACTAAGGGAGAACCTCGGCGCCACCCCGGCCTAGCCTACTCCACCCTCCGGAACCTCACCTTCCACACCCTCCCCGAGCTCATGGTGAAACCGGCAACGGCCCCGGCCGGGTCCCGGAAGAAGGTCACCCAGTTCCCCCCGGCTCCGAATCCGTCCTCGAACACGGGATTGAGGTTCTGCCGGCCGATCTTCCGGTTGTAGAAGAAGAGGCGCCCCTCTTCCAGACGAGCCTCGTATTCCACCCCCAGCTCATCGCTCCAGTAGCGGCCGGCGTACGGCTCCAGATCCAATGAGTCCCGATCCACCTGTGAACGCCGGACGAACTCGGCCCCGTTGGGATCGGTGAAGGAGACCGAGCCATCGGAGGTCCTCACGAGCTGGACCCTATCCCCCTCTCCTCCTCCTTCGGGCCGGAGAACCCAATCACCCTCGTGAAAGAGCCTCATGCGCCCGTCCAGGAAGAGGTGGCCCTCCCGGGCCCGCAGCAGCGCCGGTCGGTCGGTGGAGGCCCGGATGTAGTATCCCGCCAGTTCCTCCAGCTCCGCCTCCGAGAGAGGAACCGGGTCGGGGGCAGGTTCCGCTTCGGCCCCCTCCTCATCGCCGGCGTCGGGGTCCGGTGCTTCAAGGTCCGGAAGTGGCTCGGGAAAGGCGTCCTCCAGGACGATATCCGCCACCCTCTGGGCCAGGGCGCCTGGACCGCTGGAAGGGAAGTTGCAGAGGACGGCCACACTCGTGGACTGCTCCGGGAAGCGGAGGAAGTCGCTCCGGTATCCTGCGTCGGCCCCTCCGTGGCCCACGGTGGGAAGGCCCCGGTAACGCCCATGGGAGAGACCCAGGGCGTAGTTGATGGTGTCGCCGGAGCGGAGGATTCCCTGCTCGTGCATGCCCTCCAGGACTTCCGGCCCGCCCACTTCCGCCGTGTAGAAGTTCCGGTCCCACCGGGCCATGTCCTCCACGGTGGTGTGGAGACTGGTGGCCCCTACCACGTCGAAGTCCGGGATGCTGATGCGATACCCTTCCTCCCCACGGAGGGGTGCGTAGGCATAGGCCCGATTCGGCACCACGGTGTTGTGGTCGTCGTGGAAATGGGTACCCGTCATGCCCAGAGGCCCGAAGATCCGCTCCTGGGCGAACTCCTTCAGGGTCTGCCCCGAGACCCTCTCCACCACCACGGCCAGAAGGGTGAAACCGGTGTTGGAGTAGAGGTGCTGCTGCCCCACGGGGAAGTTCAGGGCCGTTTGCCGGGAGGTGATCTCCAGGACGTCGTCCTGGGTGATGACGTCGGCCTCGAAGCGCCACCCGGCCATGCTCAGGAGGCTCCATTGGTCCCGGATCCCCGAGGTGTGGTTCACCAGGTGTCGCAGGGTGATGGTCTCACCAAACTCCGGCACCTCCGGTACGTACTCCCGGATGTCGTCCTCCCAGGAGACCTTCCGCTCGGCCACCAGGAGCGACACGGCGAAGGCGGTGAACTGTTTCGACACCGACGCCACGTGGAAGACCGACGAGGGCGTGATGGGAATGTCGTACTCCAGGTTGGCCATCCCGTATCCCTGCAGGTACACGGGTTGACCCTCCTCCATGACCGAGAGGGCACAACCCGGCGTGTGGGTGGAGTCCATTCCCTGAAAGACGGCGTCGATGCGAGACTCCGTCTCCGGCCCGAGGCTGCCGGTCTTCTGGCCGAGGAGGCTCGCAGGTACAACCAGGGAAGCCGAGAGAACGACGAGACCAAACCGCCACAGGCCTTTGTGCATCTTCTATCTCCAGCGTTGAATGCCAGGAGCCGGCGGACATTCCTTTGCCAGCGACTGTCCGAGAACGAAGCTAGGGCCCCGGGGCTGAATGCGAAAAGGTGATCTTCCCGGAGCGAGGGCTTGCCCGGTCCTGACCTGCCGTTGGCTTCTCGGTCCGACCCGCCCTGCGTTAGGTTGGGTGTGCTCGAATGCCGGCCCGGAGGGGTCGGACCGGCGGCTCAGAGGAAGGCCGAACCGAAACAGAGGCCCGACAAGGTAGCACCGTGGCGAGGAGCACAAACATGAGGGTCCGAGATGGAATGATCTGCAGCACGCTGGTCCTGGGGGCTTCCCTCATGACCTTCGGGTGCGCGACGACCGGAGGCGGCCAGGGGACAGCTGCGGCTCTGC
>JASFVN010000135.1:0-10830 GCA_050049805.1 Gemmatimonadota bacterium | reverse complement strand
GGCGGGCCGGCGGGTCACCAGGGTCGATGCTGAAGTCTTGAGGCACATGCGTCCAACCCTGAGCGAGCTGGGCGAGTATGACGGCACGGCCCTCATGGAGTTCAAGACCAAGAAGGAGATCGTCTATCTCCTGGAACGGGGGACCGTCTGTACGTACGAGATGGACGACACTCCTCCCTTCGAGATCGACGAGGAAGCAGTGCGGATTGCCATCGAAATGTCCGAGCTCTGCAACCTCAACCTGGTCTCGGAGCTTCATGTCATGCGGAAGCAGTATCTGGACGGCTCCATACCCACTGGTTTCCAGAGGACCGCCATGGTGGGCCTCACAGGGGCCATCCCCTTCCGGATTCCGGAGTTGGGCGTGGATCGGGAGCTTTCCATCCGCCAGCTGTCTCTGGAGGAAGACTCCTGCCGGGAAGTGTCGGATGTGGGACACCGGATCACATACCGGACCGACCGATTGGGGATGCCCCTCACCGAGATGGTGACGGAACCCGAATTCCTGACGCCCCAGGAGCTCCAGGCGGGAGCCCGGCTCCTGGCCCAATTGGCCCGGGCCACGGGGAAGGTGAGGCGGGGGCCGGGAGCGGCCCGACAGGATGTGAATGTGTCGGTTGCCGGGGGGCGCCGGGTGGAGATCAAAGGTGTGCACCATCATCGAATGCTCCCCCTTCTGGTGCATACCGAGGCGTTCAGGCAGCTGAATCTTCTCCGCGTCAAAGCGGAGCTGGAGAAGAGAGGGGTGACGGAAGGTGCCCTGCCGGATCCACCTGCTGGTCCGCCGTGGGAGACATCTTCCCTGATCCTGAATGCGGAGTCTACCGTCAGCGATTCCAATTTCTCGCCCATTCGGGAAGCCATCGCCAGAGGCGACATGATCTGTGCGATCAAGCTCCCGGGCTTTGCCGGACTCCTCTCGCAAGAAACGCAACCTCATACCACCTTCGCCCACGAACTCGCCGATCGGGTCCGTGTCATCGCCTGTCCGCTTCACCATCCATTCCTTACCCACTCGGACATGGAGCGGGGCGGGCTCGTAAGCAGGCACTGGAAGATGCTGGAGCGGGCTCTGGAGGCCGATTCCGACGACGCCATCGTCGTCGTGTGGGCTCCCGAAGAAGATGCGGCCACGGCAGTTCGGGAGGTTCTGATCCGAGCCCGGGAGGCCCTGGCAGGAATCCCGGCCGAAACCCGCCAAGCCCACCCTGACGGGACGAACGGCTTCGAGCGTATTCTCCCGGGTCCAGACCGGATGTATCCCGACACCGATACGCCGCCGCTGCCCATATCCGATTCCGTGGTGGCAGAGGTCCGGGCCCAACTCGGTGAGCCCCCTTGGGAACGGGAGGCCCGGTATCGGGCGCTCGGGTTGGGCGCTCGGGCCGCAAAGGCCCTTTCTCTGGCGCCCTGGGCCGATCTCTTCGATCAGGTCGCACCCAAGAAGGGTGAGCCGGCCCGCCGCCTGGCCTCCGCCCTGGAGCAGCGGATCCCTTTCCATGCCCGAAGAGGGGAAGGACGGAAGCCACGGACTCCCGAGGAGGCACCCGATCCGAGCCGCATCGCTCCGGCCGTCAGAGCTCTGGAAGCCGGGGAGATCCGAAATGAGGCGCTCCCCCTTGTCCTGGATGAGATCCTCTCCTATCCGGACCGGCCGGTGGATGAGGTTTTGGAGCGATTCCGCCCCCTGCCCGGGGGCGACGAGGCTTTAGAGAAGGCGGCGGCGGAAGCCGCCATCCAGGTGGCGGAATTGAGATTTCGTTCGCCTGAGGCGGCTCTCCGGTGGGCCATGGGGAGAGTGTTGAGGCGGTTCTGGGGAAGGGTTTCCCCCGTCGACGTCGAGGCGAGACTCGGGGAACTCCTGGCTATCGGGCTGGCCCGGGAGGAAGGGCGATGACCAGTTCCGTGAAGGAGCCGTTCCAGGGGTACCGGGGCCCGTCCCGGGAGGTAATGGAGCGTTTCGGGATCACAGTCTGGTGTGAGGTGAAGGCGGAAACCACGAGAGGAGACTTCGAGGGCCTCGTCCTTCCGCGCTCGGAGACCAGCGACGAACTGCACCTGGTCCTGAAGCTTACGTCCGGATACAACGTGGGCATCCGGCACGACACTGTTTTGAGCTTGGAGAAGGTCGGATATCGGGAAGCGCACTACCAGATTCCCGAGAAGGAATTCCCCACCGATCCCTCCCATCCTCGCGTGAAGCTACTCGGCACGGGGGGAACCATCGCCTCGAGGTTGGACTATCGAACCGGAGCTGTGATTCCAGCCTTCAGCCCCGGGGAACTGTACGGGTCGGTGCCGGAACTCGCCGACATCTGCAACCTGGAAACGGAAAAGCTCTTCGGCGTCTTCTCCGAGAACATGGGTCCGGAGCAGTACCTGATCCTTGCCGAGAAGACGGGAGAAGCCATTCGGGAGGGGTACCACGGCGTCGTCATCGGACATGGTACCGACACCATGCACCACACCGCCGCTGCCCTCAGCTTCATGGTTCAGAGGACGCCGGTCCCCATCGTTATGGTGGGAAGCCAGAGGTCCTCCGATCGGCCGTCGTCGGATGCGGCTCAAAACCTCATCAACGCCGCGTGGGCGGCTGGCCACGGTCCCATCGCCGAGGTGATGGTCTGTATGTTCGGTCCCACATCGGACCTCTACAACCTGCTTCACCGAGGCACCCGGGTCCGGAAGATGCACAGCTCGGTCAGGAGCACGTTCAGAACCCTGGGTGACATCCCGGTGGCCATGGTGGAGCGGGGCAGGGTCACCCCCATCAAGGATGATTGGTTGCCAAGGAGGGACGACCGGAAGGTCCTGGTCCAGCCGGCCTTCGAAAACCGGGTCACGCTGGTTTACTACTATCCAGGTATGCAGGCCGACGTGGTGGATGCCCTGGTGGAGAAGGGCTACAAAGGCATCGTCATTGCCGGCACCGGCTTAGGGCACGTGAATCGTCTCATCTATCCGGCCCTGGAGCGGGCTCGAGAGGCGGGTGTGCAGGTCTATATGACTCTGCAGACCCTCTGGGGTTTCGTTCAGATGCACGTCTACGAGACCGGTAGGGAGATCCTGGAACTGGGCGTGATTCCTCTGGCCAACATGCTTCCCGAGGTGGCTTACATTAAGCTCGGGTGGGCCATGGGGGTCCACCCTGATGCTCCGGAAAGAGTGAAGGAGGTCATGACGACCTCCCTGGCTGGCGAGATGACCGATCGTGAGCCCCACGACGGGTATCTGATCCTTCAGGGAGGGATTCCCGAAGTTCAGGAATTCCTCGAGAAGGTTTGGCGCTGACAAGGGATGACGGGATAGCACCGGAAGAAAACTCAGGAGTCAACATGAGTCGTTTCGTTCCCCACCGCGGCTTGACGGCCTGCCTTCTTTTGTCGGCCCTTCTACCTTGCCTTGGCGCGGCCCAGGTGTCGGAGGAGTCAGCGGACCTTCCCGGTCGCCTCCAAGCAGTTCTCGACGCTTTCCATGCCGGGGGCTCCTTTGCCGGTGCCAGCGCGGCGGTCTCCCTCCCCGGGGGCCGTGTGATTGCCCTCACTGCCGGCGAGGCCGATACAGTCAGGAACACACCCCTGACACCGGAGGCGAAGATGCTCCAGGGAAGCGTGGGAAAGACCTACTTTGCCGCCCTGGCCATGACCCTCTTGGCAGAAGGTCGGCTGGCTCTGGATGGGAAGGTGTCCGAATACCTGGGTCACCACCCCTGGTATTCACGGCTTCCGAACGCGGACCGGATTACGGTCCGGCACCTCATGACCCACACCAGTGGGATCATGAGATACGAGTTCAAGGAGGCCTTCACCAACGACCTGGTCTCTCAGCCGGACAAGAACTGGGAGCCGGAGGAGCTCCTGGCCTACATTCTGGACGAAGACCCCTCCTTTCTTCCCGGGGAAGGGTGGGAATACTCCGACACGAACTTCATCATCCTGGGCATGATCATGGAGGAGCTCACGGGGCGGGCCTGCTACGACCTGATTCAGGCCCGGTTCCTGGATCCCCTGGGCCTGGAAAACACGCTTCCTTCTACGTCCCGCTTGATTCCGGGGCTGGTGCAGGGATACGCTGGAGAAGGGAACCCTTTCGGAGGGTTTGACGAAGTCCTTCTCCCGGACGGGCGGTTCGTCTTCAACCCCCAGTTCGAATGGGCCGGCGGAGGGTTCGCCTCCTCGGCGACGGATCTGGTCCGTTGGGCCCGAGCACTCTATACGGGGCAAGCTTTCGATCCGACCCTCCTTCCCATCATGCTGGACGGTGTCCGGGCTCGCCTTGGGCCGGAGAGCCGCTACGGCCTCGGAGTAATCCTGAACTCGACACCGGCGGGTCCCAGTCAGGGTCACAGCGGGTTCTTTCCCGGCTACCTCACCGAGATGGCCTACTTCCCCGAGCTCGACGTGGCCGTGGCTCTGCAGGTGAACACAAGCGACAGCAGGGCCCTGGCCAGGGCCCCGGCCTCCGTCCTCGTGGAGCTGGCCATGGCGGTAGGGAACCCTGGCGACCCAGTCCGAAACTGACGGATGGATGTATCCGACACCCGCATGGAGGCAGGCAGATGACGGAAGGGCAGGGAAACCTCGAAGCGGCTCTGGGTGATTGGCTAAACCACGTGGGGTCGGAAACCTCGGCGACGGCGCTCCTTCGGGTTGCCGAAGAACTCCTGGAGGGGGACGCCCTCTCCGGAGCTTCCATTGAGCTTTGGCACCGGTATCTGAACGAAACCCGGCGGCCCCGCTTCCTGCAGGCGCTGCCGGATCCGTCTGCCCGGGAGCGGTGGGCCGAGACCACCTTTCGTACGATTCTGGGTACCCAGTTTTCCCTCGAGGACCTTTTCGAACAGCGGTTCAGAGAGCATCCGGATCGGACTCTCTTTCAGGAGTTGGGCGGGCGAGAAACGAGGAACTGGTCGTACGAGAATATCCTGGGACGGCTCAGGACCATGGCCGCTCTCTTCTGGTCCCTCCACCCGGAGTCACCGAGAGTCGCCATCATTTCGGAGAACTCCCTGGATTCTGCCTGTTGTGATCTTGCATGCCTCACCTACGACATTCTGGTCACGCCCCTGAACCCCCATTTCAACGCCGAGACGCTGGCCTGGATCTTCGATGAGTTGGAGATCAACACGGTTGTCGTGGAGACGGAAGAGCTCCGGGATCGGCTCGAGGCCGCTCGGTCCCTGGCAACCCGGCCCTTTCACCTCTTTGTTCTCGACCCCGATGCGGATACCCCGGGGCAGCTGGAATCGCGGCTGGGCGAATCCATGGCCCAGCTTGGCCGGGCTCAAGTGGATGGGCTTCTCGAGAGCCGGCCCCGCCGGAAGGTCACCGATCTGGCCACGGTGATGTTCACTTCAGGAAGCACCGGGAAGCCAAAGGGAGTGCAGTACACCCTCTACAACCTCCTCTCCAAGCGATTCGCACGGGCCGCAGCCCTTCCGAAGGTGGGAGATGGAGAGATCCTCTTCTGTTTCCTCCCCCTCTACCACACCTTTGGGCGCTATCTGGAAATGATGGGGATGATCTTCTGGGGAGGAACCTACGTCTTCTCCGGGAATCCTTCCTTCGAGACTCTCCTGGAAGGACTCAGGGCGGTCCGCCCCACAGGGCTCATCAGCATTCCTCGCCGCTGGCAGCAGATCAAAGACCGCTGTTTGGCGGAGATGGATGCAGCCGAAGATCGGTCGGGCCGCGAGGAGGCCTTCCGGCGGGTCGTGGGGAACCGATTGAGGTGGGGGCTCTCCGCCGCCGGGGCCCTGGAGCCAGCCGCCTTCCATTTCTTCCAGCGCCATGGTGTGGAGCTTTGCAGCGGGTTCGGCATGACGGAGGCAACGGGCGGGATCACCATGACCCCCCCGGGCGCCTATGAAGACAACAGTGTGGGCATTCCTCTGCCCGGACTGAGAGCCAGGCTGAGCGAAGAGGGTGAGCTGCAGATCTCGGGGGAATATGTGGCCCGATATCTGGGTGACCCCCCTCCGGCTCCCGGTGATGGATACTGGCTGCCTACCGGGGACATCTTCCGACAGCGTGACAGCGGGCACTACGAGATCGTCGATCGCATCAAGGACATCTATAAAAACAGCAAGGGACAGACGGTCGCTCCCGGAGCCATCGAGCAGAAACTGGCCCATGTGCCGGGTATTGCCCGGAGCTTTCTGGTCGGTGACGGGAGGGAATACAACGTCCTCCTCATCGTGCCGGACCTGGAGGATCCCGTGCTGAGCGAAGGCCCGGAATCGCCACACACTGCAGAGTATTTCCAGCAGGTCGTCTCAACGGCCAACCAGGGCCTGGCTCCTTACGAGCGGGTGGTGAATTTCGCCATCCTGGACCGGGACTTCGAGCGGGACCGGGGAGAACTCACCCCCAAGGGGTCTTTTCAGAGGAAGACCATCCAGGAACACTTCCAGGAAACCATCCAAACCCTCTACGAACGTGACCACGTGGAGCTTGAGGTTGCCGGTCTTCGAGTCCGGATTCCCCGCTGGTTCTTCAGGGATCTCGGCATCCTCGAACCCGAAATCGTGGCCCATGCCGACGGACTCTTGAACCGGAGAGCCCAGAGATTCCTCTCCTTCGACCACGGGTCCGAGGAGGGCGCGGTTCAGGTAGGAGATCTCGAGTACCGGATCGAGGAAGATCTCGTGGATCTCGGGCTGTTCGCTCGCCAACCCATCCTTTGGCTGGCAAACCCGTCCCTCATCGCCTTCTGCCCCTGCAAAGAGGGGTGGGACCTCCCCCTGAGGGGGGTGTCTCCTCAGGTCTACATTCCCTGGAGAAAGGAGGGGGATTACGCGCCGGGGGTGACGGTGACGCCCACGGCCATCAGGGATCCGGGCCTCATAGAGGTGAACCGATTGTGCACGCTTGCCCTGTTCGCCCCCACCAAAGATGCTCTGGAGGCTGTGGCGATCCTTGAATCCAGGCTCAAGGAAGCCAGCCTACGCTTGAGCCGGGCGATCCACAGGCGTCTCGAGGCTTTGGCCCGGCATCCGGACCTGGAGGTCCGTGCTATGGCGTATAGGATCTTCCTCCTGGCCGGCCCCGTTCCAGATTACTCCCAGGAGCTTCCGTCCTTTCTCTTTTCCGGCCTTCCTTTCCTCTCCGAGGAGAGCATCGAGGCCATCGCCGATGCGAAGATCGAGCGTTTCCGCCTCGACGCCCTCCGGCGGCGCTTGCAGCGGTACCGAAACCAACTCTCGTGGCCGGCGCCCGAGTCGCTCCGGGACCAGATGGACGGGATCTTTGCCCTCCTGGAGACCTTCGTTCACCATCACCCCGCCTTCTACTCCCAGGTCAGGGCGGAGCTCGTGGCATGGGTTCTACACGAAGCTGATCCAGAGCTTTCCCAGAAGGCCAGGGGGCATCTGGACCGAATGGTGGAGTGGTTCGAGGCCCATCTTCAGGCGACGACTGCGGACAACGAACCTGGGGAGTGGAGAGGAAAGATCGTCTTTCAGGATCGCCTCTCGGCTGCCGAGATCAGCACCCTCGAGAAGGCCCTCGCGGGGACGACGTTTCTGAAGCAGTCCATCATGTTGGCCTTCGACGATAAGGGAGTCGAAGTCTCGGAGATCCCCCCTCACGGAATCTGGATTGCCGAGGTCTTCTCGATTCTCGAAAACCGGGTGTACCGAATGAGTGTGAACACCAGAGGAGGGAAGCACTATGACCTCCTCCTGGGCATCGCCACCGACCGGGAGGAAGCCAGCGTTCTGGAAACCACCTATTGGATGCTTGCCCTGGGGCAGAGAGCGGACAGTCCGCCTGTCACTCGTCAGTTCGGGTGCTACCGTCCCGAGCTGGGCGCGTTTTCCATGGCTTTGGTGAATGACCTGACCGTCTGGGAGAGGGTGAGGGAGCTGAGTGGCGAGGGATTTGTCGGGTTTCAGCCGAACAAGAGGCACTGGCGTAACCTCTTCATCCGAGGGATGGCAGCCTTCTTTCGGGGCTGGCAGCTGAGTGGCGGCAGGATCATTCCGGGACCCATCTCTCCAGCCAATGTCATGGTCCCGGCTCCAGATTTCCGTTCCGGGGGCACTATACTGACCCTGGCGGGATTGAGGCCGTACAACGGCCCCCTCTCCCTCGTAGGCCCCATGTTGAAGAACTTCTACTTTCCGACCTTCAGTTACTACCCCCAGGTCAGGCCAGACCTGGACATTACCTGGCTCTTTGACGCTGCGGTCGAAGCTCTGGGCGTCGAAGACGGTCTGGCCTTCCTGAGGGAACTCGGGGAGAGTGTAGCCAGGGGAGGTGTGCCTGAACCCGATCCGGGTTGGGGGCTCGAGGGGAAACTGGACTCCTATTTGGCGGCGTTGGAGGGTGAATACCGGGTGCCCCTACCTCTGCAATGCGCTGTGGAACGCTACCAGGAATGGGAGACCTCGAACCCCAGAGCTACCACCGTTGCCCGGGAGCGGCAGATCAGCGAGCTGCACCAGCTCTACCGTCTGGAAGAGCTCGGGGATCTCGGGCGGTACCACCTGTATCGGCGCACGTACTTTGCCGAATCGAAGCCCGAGGTGACAGCTGCTTTCGACCGTCTCCTGAAGAGGATGTTCCACAACCCGTGGCAGCGCCCCACCCACATGGTGGAATTGTCGGACTTCCAGGCCACACTACCCGAAGAAGCGGATCGGCTGGTCTTCAGCCACATGGTCTTCCCGACCAGACGGCGGACGAAACCGGTGGATGTCATGGCGGTGGGAGATCAGGATCGCGGTCAAGTGGTGGTGAGATCGGAAGTGGCCGACGACCAAGGTGAGGCCTACACCGTCCGGGAACCCATCGATCCCGCCGAGATCGGAAGACTCTACCGCCTCTATCTGGATTCGGGTATGCCCCTGAGTCTTTCAGACCAGGCGAAGTATCTCCTGGCCATCGACGGGGAAGACCGCATCGTGGGGGGGATCTGCTTCAAGATCCCGGAGCCGGAGGTCGCTCATATGGATGGGCTGGTGATCTCAGCTTCCCTGCGGGGAAATGGCTTGGGCGGGGAGCTCCTGGAAGATTTCAGTCTCCGGATGAGGGCTCTCGGTGTGAAAATCATCAACACGCACTTCATCTCCCGCCCCTTCCTGAGGGCCCACGGCTTCAAACTCGACGAGGAGTGGGGAGGGTTGGTCCGGTTCCTGGAGTAGGCTCCGTCGGGGCGAAACGGCGGGGAATCTTTTGGGGAGAGATGGCTTGATTCGAATGGTACCGGGGAAAAAGAGCCTCGGCCAATAAAGCCTATGGAAGGTCTCCGCCCACCCGCACGGGTGTAGAACGATTGGTTCGAGATCCGTCGCCCAGTTGGCCGTTTTGGTTGAGCCCCCAGCAGAATTCCGATCCGTCTCTGGCGAATCCGCAGGTGGCACCCCCGCCAGCAAAGATGGCTACGAACTCGATCCCTCCCTCTACCGCAACCGGTGAGGAGCGGTTCGTGTTGCTTCCGTCCCCAAGCTGGCCGTGGAGGTTCTGGCCCCAGCAATACGCCGATCTGTCCGTGAGGACGGCACAGGTGTGGACGGCCCCGGCAGCGATGCTCAGCGGGCTGCCGGGAAGGCCTTCCACCGCTACCGGGGCGGCGGCGTCATCGGTGGTTCCGTTGCCGAGCTGTCCGAAATCATTGTCACCCCAACAGAGGACTTCGGTCCCTGCGATGGCGCAGGTGTGCCTGGCTCCGGCGGCTACGTCCTGGAAGGATCCTGGGACCCTGGTAGGGCTGATCCGATCGACCTGGGATCCGTCTCCTAGCTGCCCTGAAGAGTTGGAGCCCCAACAAAAGAGGTTCCCCGAAGCCAGGGCACAGGTATGGTCCCATCCGGCGACCAGATCCTGAAAGGAGAAATCCCCTGCCACGGCCACCGGTTTCCTTGCATCTTCCCGGGATCCAGTCCCGAGCTGCCCGTTCACGTTCCGGCCCCAACAGATGGCCTGTCCGCCCGTGCCCAGACCGCACGTGTGGGATCTGCCACCGGCAACGGTCGAAAAGCGGGCGGAAGTATCTACAGCTCCGGCGGCCCGTCGGTCCCGGGTGGATCCGTCTCCAAGCTGTCCGGACTCGTTCGCTCCCCAGCACCAGGCTCCTCCGGTGGCGTCGAGCCCACAGGCGTGAGAAAACCCCACCGTGAGGGCCACGAGGCCGCTGAGGGACCCATCGCCGCCCTGCCCTCGATCGCTGGATCCTCTGCAAGCTGCCCGGCCATCCCTCAGATGGCAGGCTTGGTTCCCCCCGACCGCGAAGGTCCTGGCAACGACGGTCACGGGGCCGGTTCGAAGGGTCCCGGGAGGGTCCTCCTCCGCCGGAGGCGGCTCAGGCTCTGGATCGGGTCGTGGAGGTGCTACGGCCGTGGCCTGGAAGGTCAGCAGGGCGTCTTCCGCACCGGGAACGACAGCCGCCACGAGCTGTGTGCCCGCGGCGCCCCCCAGCGTCCAGCGGACGAAGACCCTTCCCCGTTCATCGGTGGTCCCGGATTGAGGAGCAATCTGGCCACCTCCCTGGATGACCTGGAAACGCACTTCTGCTCCTCCCACCATGTTTCCGAACTCGTCGAGGACCTGGACTCCAAGGGCTTCCGGCAAGGGTTGACCCAGGGCTGCACTCTGGCCATCGCCGAGGATGGATACGACCCTCCTCGGGCTTCCGGTCAGCGCAGACACAGGAATGATCGTTCGGAGGGTGTCGGGACCAGCAGTCCTCGCGAGGAGGAGCATCTCGCTGGGGCGGTTGGGGAGTCGCAGGCTCCCTCGAGCCACCCCGGCCGTATCGGTCAAGGCCTCTTCCGTTTCAAAGACCCCGTCGCCCTCCACGACACTGAAGAAAACTGGTTCCCCCACCATG
>JASFVN010000457.1:0-3476 GCA_050049805.1 Gemmatimonadota bacterium | reverse complement strand
GACCCCATCGGCTTCGCGCTGGCCACGCAACTCTACGCCACTCCTGGCTCGGACTTCGAGTACTGCAACGCCAACACGAATATCCTGGGGGAGGTAGTTGCCCGGGCCACGGGGCAGCGGTTGGACGACTTCTCCGAAGCGCATCTGTTCGATCCTCTGGGAATCACCGAGTTCGAATGGCAGATGATCTCCGACCACGTGGTTTTTGCGTCCGGAGACCTCAGGCTCCGACCCAGGGACATGGCCAAGATCGGCCTCCTCGTCCTCGAAGAGGGGACGTGGAACGGGCAGCAGGTGGTGTCCGCCGCGTGGGTGGAGGCCGCGACGCGCCGGCTCGTCACCCCCGATGGCCCCCACGCCTGGGCCGATGGGTACGGCTACGGGTGGTGGCATTGGGACCTCACCATCTCTGGAGAGGTGCATCCGGCCATCATGGCGGCGGGGTGGGGGGGGCAGTGGATCGTGGTACTTCCGGAGGACGACATGGTCTTTGTCACCACGGGGGGATCGTTCTTCGATCCTGTGGTCATGCCCCCAGAGCGCATGCTCCTCGATTACATCCTGCCAGCGGAGCGATGACCGGCAGCGCTCGACCCGATGCACCCCGAGTTCCCCGCCCCCAATGCCACGCCGGGAACACGCTCAACATGTAAACAGACCTGTAGACGCCTCGTCGCACGGGGCCCGGAGGCGTCTACCTAACCACAATCATCACAATATGTTAGAAGAATGGGTCCAGGGAGGGCTAGAACCCCTGATCGCTGGCTTGGATAGCCTGTGGCATTTGGAAGCGCCAGGGTCGGGTCCTGGTCATGCCCCAGTTCCGGGCTCTGATCCCCACAGGGCACCAGGGGTTTCCGACGGCAGCCAGATGATCCCGGAGGAATCGGGTCGAGGGACACCCGTCCCGACGTGCGCGACTCAAAACCCCCATTCCATGCGGATGGAGTTTTCTCGGAGCACGGGGGGTGGCCCGTCAGCGATCGGGTGTTAGGCGTTCCAGTGCCCGGCGTGCGTCGTCGACCCAGGGTTGGAGCTCGGGATCGGCGTCCTCCCAGGCTTCCACGAAGAACGCGTACTCCTTGGCAGCCTTCCCGTACTCTCCCGTCCCTTCGTAGGCCCGGGCCAGGTGGTAGTGCCGGTGGGAGTTAGTGGTACTCCACTCGGCAAGGTAGGGTACGGCTTCCTCCCACCGCTCCAGCTCCATGAGGGCGTAGGCCAGGACCGTACGTACTCTCGGGCTGGCCTGATAGCGCCTGACCTCCTCGAGCTTCTCGACAGCGGCTTCCGGATCGCCCCGTCGCAACAGCCCGTAGGCCTCCAAAGCCAGGATGTTGGCTTTCCCCTGCCAGCCTGAACGACCGGCATTGACTTCCCGGCGCCAGTAGTCCCAAGAGAACTCGACCGCCCTGGCATGCTCGGCCCAGCGCCCCTGCGCCGCGGCAAGAAAGGCCCCACAATAAAGAAGATTCGGGTTGCTCGTACTGTCGATCTGGATCAGTGCGGACGCCGCTTCTTCCAGCCGGCCCGCAGGCACCGGAAGCCCATCAATGTAGGCATAGACGGGCTGGCAAACGCGGTCGTCGGTGGTGGCCTGCGATCGGTCGAGGTACTTGAGGGCTTTGCCAAGGTAACCGCGGCCCATGGCCGCGCCATGAAACAGCGGGCTTATTCTCGCCAATCCCCGCCTTACCTGTGCCAGGTACACCGCTTCGAGCTGGGGCCAGAAGCGCGGATGAAAGAGAGGGGGGGCCCCGTGCAGGGAACGGACTAACTGGAGATCCACCGTGTCGAGGCTCGCGAGGGCCCGATCGCGGTGCTCTTGATCGCCGAAGGCGAGGTCGAACCCGAGCTCCAGACGGCGAGTGTGGACCGCATCGGCACCTGCAAGCCGCTTGTAGTCTTCAAGGAGACGGGCCGCCTGTGCGCTGTCCGGATCGATGACAAAGGCCAGGTCGATCGTGTGCACACGGTAGGGGCCGAACTCGGGATCGAGCTCCCCCGCCCGCGCAAAGCATCGCTGGGCGTCTTCTACGCTCGCCGGGATCCAGCCGCCTGCGTGGTAGTACAGGTCCCCCAAGACGAACCAGGCTTCGGCGTAGTCGGGGTACGTCCGCACGAGTCCCTGGAGGAGCTCTTCAGCCTCCTGGAAAGCCGACTGTTGCCACGCGTGGACCGCACGCACGAGAGCCGCCTTGCGAGGCGGCAATCTGTCAACCCGCCGCATGGCCTGCTCAACGGCTTCGCGAGTTCGGTCAACGTGGTCCCCTTCTGTCCAGCCGTAGGCATTGCCCAGCCCGTATAAGGCCAGTGCGAAAGTGGAGTCGGCGGCTACGGCCCGCTGGTACGCCGGGACAGAAGCCACGAAGTTGCCGCGGCGGAATAGCGCTTCGGCCTCCAACCATGCCGTGAGCGCCGGAATCGAGGCCGTTGTCACACTCGCCAGATCGACCGCCTGAAGCTCGTATGCCTCCCGCCCCAGCACGACCACGAGTGATTGCACGGCCAAACGGTCCACCAGGGACAGGACGCTGTCGGGCGAGCCCTGGACCTGGACGCTGCCCATCCGGGCTCGATCCTCAGTGTCGTAGATGTCCGCCGATAACCGCACTTCCGGACCGATCGCCACAGCCGAGCCGAGGAGCGCGTAGCGGGCCCCGGTAGCCTGCGCGACCTCCAAGGCCTTTTCCCGGTCCGCCTCGCCACCCTCTGGTACCTGTTCGCTCCAGCGAGCCAGTACCGTGCGGCAATCGATGGTCCGCAGCCCACCCACGCCGTTCATGTTGGTGGAGAGCAGGTTTACCATCCCCTCGCGCCACAGCTCCAGGCCCTCGCCTTGGACACTGAAGGGCAGGACGGCGATTCCCGGTGGGCCGTGGTGGTCAGCCGGTCGGGGACCGTACGGCCAGATGGCGACAAACGTGATCGCGCCCACCACGGCCAGGAGCGTCACCCACAGCAGGCCACGTCCTTTGAAACGCGTCCTCACCGACGCCGGCGCCGCTCCTGGAGCCTCCGGATTCGCGGTGCCCGGCACTCCCCGGACGCCTGCGAGACCGACCTCGCCGTGGGCCGGCAGCCGCTCGCGCCGCAGCTGTTCAGCATTGGCCAGCAGACCCTCGGGCGGTTTTTTCCCGAGCTCAGGTTCGAGCAGACCCGCACGCTCCTTCGGCTGCAGGATCGCGTTGGCAGGATCGGAAAGCCCAGGAACAGAGGGTGTTCTTCCGTACGGAGGCGAGCCCGGAGACGTTGATCTCCGGATCCTCTCGACCAGAGCTCGAGTCTCGGCGGACGGCTGCAACTCCAACGTATCCCAGAGCTCCTGTTCGAAACGCTCGCTGAACCGAACCGCCGCAGCCCGGTCTCCCGCTTCCGCCAGGGCTCCGATGAACCGGCGCGCCTCGCTCTCGTCCGTGCAGACGTGGGAAAGGGCTCGTTGCCCCATTCGTTCCCCGTCGATGATCCGGCCTGTCGCG
>JASFVN010000456.1:0-3483 GCA_050049805.1 Gemmatimonadota bacterium | reverse complement strand
AGCCGCCCGGAGACTGGCTATGAGGAGGCGGCCGGGGGTTCCTCCCCCGGCCGCGCTTCTTGCTCCCCCGGCCGTTCGAAGCCCCCGGCTGACCTCCTGCGATGGAACAGGAAACATTTGGGGGAACCTTACGTAGGTTTTAGGGTTTACGACTTCTATTCGTGGTGAGTCGTTTACATAGGCAGGAGCACTCGAAGCCAGTCTGTTGTGGCGTGGAAAGATCCTGACCAGATCTACCGATCAGGTTAGCTTCCTGAAGCTCTTGGATAAGGCAATCAGCGCAGGACCGTGAGAAGACCGAGAAAACACTGAACCCCAGAGGCACCCTGGGCGGGCCGACCGAGCCCAAGGCGCCTTTTTATGTCATGGAAGAGAACGTACTCAACCCTCAATCCTGGTCGATGCATCCTTCCGTCGACCGCTTCACCACCTAGACGGAATCGTCGAATCATCTTGTGTCCTCAACCTCACGGGGCACCAAGTCTTTGTGTCCCCATGTACCCCGTTCCGAAGGAGGAATCCGCATGAGAAGAACATTGTTGTTCCTCTCGACGGTGGCAGTGGCCTTTGCGCTGCTGGCCTTCGTCACACCTCAGGGCCTTTCGGCCCAAGCTCAAGGCACAATCCGTGGCACGGTGAGCAATGCCCAGACCGGCGAGCCCATCGCCGGAGCCCAGGTATCGATCCGTGGCACCGGACTGGGCATGATCACCAACAACGAGGGTGTTTACATCCTCACCAATGTCCCGGCCGGGCGGCTGGAAGTCCGGGTCGAGTTCATCGGGCTGGCCGCCGGTGCTCAGACCGTTGAAGTTGCTCCGGGACAGACAGTAACGGTGGACTTCCAGATGGGCATTGCCGCCATCGAGCTGGAAGGCCTGGTGGCGACCGGGTATGCAACCCAAACCCGGCGCGAGGTGAGCAGCGCCATCAGCACCGTTAGCTCCATGGATCTCGAGAACCCGACGGTGGCGAGTCTGGACGCGGTGCTTCTGGGTAAGGCTCCGGGCGTCGAGGTCATTCAGAACGCCGGGAACCCGGGGAATGGAATTACCGTCCGGGTCCGGGGCTACTCCTCCATCTCCGCCAGTAACCAGCCCCTCTACGTGGTGGACGGCATGCCCATCTACCGGGAGGACTTCGGGCAGCTGGGCTTCGGCGGGCAGGACCTCTCGGCCATCACCGGCCTCAGCCCTGATGAGATCGAATCGGTGGACGTCCTCAAAGACGCTGCTGCCGCTGCCATCTATGGATCCAGGGGCTCCAACGGAGTGGTGATGATCACCACCAAGCGTGGGGCCACCTCGGAAGGTGCGGGTGGTCTGGGGGCTCCGACATTCCAGATCAACACGTCCTGGGGGCAACAGGAAGCCTCGAAGAAGCTGGACCTCTTCAATACCCAGGAGTGGATGGACTACTTCCGTGTGGCCATGCTGAACGACGGGTATACCGAGGCCGATGTCCAATCGGAATTCGACTACTACGGAATCAGCTCCGCAGTGGATACCGACTGGCAGGACGAGCTTCTCAGGACGGCTCCCATCAGCAACACACAGATCTCCATGAGTGGTGGTACGGGCCGGTTCAATTATCTGGTGTCCGGATCGTATTTCGATCAGGACGGAATCGTCCTGGGGTCCTCGTACAACCGGGCCAACGGCCGGGTCAACCTGGACTTTCAGGCGACGGACAAGCTGCAGATCTCTTCCTCAGTGGCCATCGCCCAGGAAGTGAACAACCGGATCGTCTCCGACAACAGCATCTACGCCGTCGTCACGAACTACATCGCCAACGAGCCCTGGGCTCGAGTCTACAACGATGACGGGTCCTATTCCGGTGACGCCTCGTATTCGAACCCGGTGGGGCACGCCAGGGAGGACGATGCCGAGGCCAGGACCTTCCGGAGCTTCGGAACCATCAATGCAGACTACTCCCTCCTTCCGTGGCTTCGGCTGAACGGTCGGGTGGGCTTCGACGTCCTCAACCTGCGGGAGAACGAATACAACTCTCCCCTGGTTCCTTGGACGTACGCTGCGGGAGCCGACGGCCTGGCCACCCTGGCCACCTCTCAGGGACGGAAGTACCTGATGGAGGGCTTCTTCACCGCGGACCGGTACTACGGCAACCATGAATTCAGTGTCACGGGAGGGGGAAGCCTCGAGACCAACGACCAGGAGCTGAGCTACCTCTTCGCAGAGGGCTTCACCAGCCCCGATCTTACACTTCCCACCAATGCGTCAGAGGTCACGGACTTCGACGGGACGGTCTGGGAAAACAACCTGATCTCGGCCTTCGGCCGGTTGACCTACAACTGGGGCGAGCGGCTGGTGGTGAACGCCAGTATCAGAACCGACGGGTCGTCCCGTTTCGGACCCGACAACAAATGGGGAACCTTCCCCTCGGCCTCGGTCGCCTGGATCGTCAGCAATGAAAGCTTCATGCAGGATCTCGCCTTCATCTCCGACCTGAAGGTCCGGGGAAGCTGGGGTGAGACCGGTAACGAGGCCATTGGTGATTACCAGTATCTGGGCCTCTACGGAACCTCGAACTACGGCACAATCCCCGGAACCGCTCCCAGCAACCTGCCCAACCCGGAGCTCAAGTGGGAGACCACTCAGGAGTGGAACATCGGGTTCGATGGCTCCTTCTTCTCGGACCGACTGGGAATCGTAGCGGAAATCTACAACAAGGAGACCGACGACCTGCTTCTGAACCGGCCCGTTACCAGCACCAGCGGCTTCACGTCGGTGTTGGCCAACGTGGGGACCATCGAGAACCGAGGATGGGAGCTGGGAATTCGGACGGTGAACTTCCGTTCCAGCGACCCCAACGGCCTGGAATGGACGTCGAACCTGAACCTCACCCACAACGAGAACGAGGTAACCAAGCTCTACTCCTCGACTCCGGGTGAGCCCGGCGAGCCTTTCAGCTCAGGTTTCAAGAACAGGGTCGAGGAGGGCCGGGCCCTGGGTGAGTTCTACGACTATCGTTACGAGGGCGTGGACGACCAGGGGAACGCGCAGTACACGGACCTCGACGAGAACGGAGATATCATCGGGACCACCCTCAGCCCCAGCTCCGAGGATCGGATGTTCGTCGGCACCCCCCACCCGGACTACTACGGAGGGCTCAGGAACACCCTGAGCTGGCGTGGTTTCGACCTCTCCGGCTTCCTCCAGTTCAGCTTCGGGGCCCAGATCTACAACGGCATGCGCTGGTACGCCGACGACGGGGGATATTTCTTCGACAACAAGTTCGGCGACGTGGATGACGACTACTGGTCTGAGGAGAATCCGAATGGTTCCCAACCTCGTCCCAGCTACTTCGGGACCAGCGGCGCTCGCTACGAGTCCAGCCGCTTCATCGAGGATGCGGACTACGTCCGTCTCGGCGAGGTGAGCCTGGGATACCGGCTCCCCGCGGCCTGGATTTCTCGGTTCGGAGCCTCCTCCGGCCGCTTGTACGTGTCGGGGAAGAACCTGC
>JASFVN010000455.1:0-3485 GCA_050049805.1 Gemmatimonadota bacterium | reverse complement strand
CCATCCGGGGGACGGTCCGTCTCGAGGGAGACGGCGACGGGACCCGGTTGATCTGGGAGGAGTCCGGGGATTTCGGACGAAATCCCCTCATGGGATACGCAGCCCGGGGAATGGGAGGCTCCCAGGCCAAGGCGATGGAGGCGAGCTTGGACTCGCTGGCGGTTCTTCTGGCCGGGGATATCGGAGCTCCTACCCCTCCCTGAACATTTTTATCAGGTCTTCGTTTTTCTGGGTTCGATTCATTACGGTCAGGAGCTCCGACATGGCGTCCGCGGGCGGCAGGTCCGCCAGCTTTCGCCGCAACGCCCTGCTCAAATCGAGGGCGTCCTGGGAGAGGAGAAGCTCCTCTCTCCTCGTAGCCGACCCGGCCAGATCGATGGCCGGAAAGATCCGCTTGTCGGCAAGCTCCCGGCTCAGAAGAAGCTCGCTATTCCCCGTGCCTTTGAACTCTTCGAAAATGACCTGATCCATACGTGACCCGGTATCCACCAAAGCCGTCGCCACGATAGTGAGAGACCCTCCCCCCTGCCGGGCGTCGATTTTCCGCGCACTGCCCAGGAACCTCTTCGGCTTCTCCAGGGAATTGGCGTCCAGCCCCCCGGTGAGCGTCCGTCCTGTGCCCTCCTGGACCGTGTTGTGGGCCCGGGCCAGACGAGTGATGGAATCCAGGATGATCACGACATCCTGCCCCATTTCCACTCTGCGGTGAGCCCTGGAAAGGGTAATCTCCGCAACCTGCGTGTGCCGTTCCGCCGGGCGGTCGAAGGAGGAAGCCACCACCTCCCCGAAGCCGCACATCTCCATCTCGGTGATTTCCTCCGGACGCTCGTCCACAAGGAGAATCATGAGGTGGCAGTCAGGATGATTCGTGACAATGCCTTGGGCTACAGCCTGGAGAATCGTCGTCTTTCCCGCCTTTGACGGAGCGACGATCATGGCCCGCTGCCCCTTGCCGAGGGGACAGAAAAGGTCGATCACACGGTTGGTCGGGTCCGGCCGCCCCCCTATGCTTCGACCGCATTCGAGAACAAGAGCCTCGTCGGGGTGCTGGGCCCCGAGCTGAGAGAAAAGCGGTCGGCGGGGAAGCTCCTCCGGGGCGATCCCGTTGACCTTCTTGAGATGCCGAAGCGGGGGGCTCTTGCCATTTTTCGGTCGCTTCCCGACGTCCCCCTCCAGTTCGTCGCCGGTTCGCAGGTCAAACTTCTGGATCACCCGGGCGCCGACGTAGATGTCGTCTTTTCCCGGGGTGTAGGACTCCAACTTCCGCCGGATAAAACCCGAGCCTCCCGGAAGCACTTCCAGGACACCGAGGGTGTTTTCGTTCATCACGCGTCTGTCACCATTACGATCGGGGTTTTGATCTGAAGCTCGTTTCCCGACGGGTCTTCAGTCTGCGCACGACCCTTCCACAGGAATCTGGCTTTTGGGGGAAGATGGCCGGGGCGGTCCCTGGTGGACTTCCCCTTACGCGCGGCCCTCGACAGAGATGGGCCACCCGGGCAACCTTCGATCCGGACGGTCGGTCCGGTGAAGGAAATCTTGGGCACAAAGCCTCCTCCGTCCACCCCTTTGTGAAATCGGGACCGGTCTGGAGGCTCTCCATGCCAATGGGATGGATAGGAACACGGCGTACCGACCCCGCCGTATTGACGGACCCGGACCACCCTCTCTCCATACCGGAAAGGGCATGACAAAGCCGCGCTGGACGCGACCTGACGGGACGGTGGAGGGCATCGAGTGTCACCTCAAGGGGACATCTCCGGCCCCGGATTGGTACGAAACCCTCGGAGGAGCGGTGGTTTCCAGGGGTTTTTCGCCTTTGAGAAGCTGGCATGCCCCCTGCAATCCAATGAGGTGGACGACCAGATAGGAGGAACAATGGTAGCGCGCCTCATCCCCTCGGCAGCCTTGGCACTCTCCCTGGTTCTGGCACCTTCGCCAGGGAGCGGTCAGGTGTCTGCCTCAGTCTCTTTTCACCTGGGCCTTTTCGACGGCGTCGGGATGGGATTGGCCGCATCCCACTGGCACCCTCACTCCATTTTCTCACCAGGCTTCGGTATCGGGTTCGGGGCATCCTTTGGCATAGGCTTCGGGTTCGGGGGCGGCTCCCACGTGGGTCACGGCTATTACGACGATTACTATTACGACGATTACTACTTCGACGACTACTATTACGACCGCTACCACGACCCCTATCGCTACAGTTACTACTCCGGGTACAGCCCCTTCTACTGCCGCTGGTGGGGGCATCCCGGCTCCTGCTGGGATTACTGGGGCCCGTATTATGGCTATTCCGGATTCCACTTCAGCCTGGGGTTGGCGTGGAATTACTATCGAAGGCCGGTCTTTTTCGATCCCTGGTGGGGTACGGTGGGATACTACGCCCGCTGGCGCCCGGCTTGGATCTACAATCCTGGTTGGTACTACTACTACGATCCGGTCTGGGTGACTCCGGGATACTCCAGGGTCGCTTACGTGGCTCCGGCTCGCGGTTACATATACTCGGCAGCTCCCCACGCCGGGTATGCAACGACCCGGTACAAGGAGGACCCCCTGGGATCGAGAACCGCCAACGCCACGGCCAGACCCCGGGCCACAAACCAGGCCGCCGCCAGCAGGGCCGGGCAATCTGCCGGAACTCCGAGAGTGTCCCAACCCGGGGTGGAGACAGGCGGGGCGAGACGAGCGGCGAGGCCCGATGCTATAGGTGGTGCGTCGAGCACTCCTCGAGTAGCTGCTCCTGGTCGGAGCCCAACCCGGGCAGAGACTGGTCGGAGCCCAGACCGGGCAGAGGCTGGCCGGGCCCAGGGTACACCCAGGGCGAATGTTGCTCAGCCGAGTTCCCCCCGGCGACCCTCCGACGGAGTTCGGACCGGACAAGCACCGACCCGTGCTGGAGCACCCGCCGTCCAAGGGAGAAGCTCAGGAAGCCGGACCCCGTCGGCCAGTACGCCGACGAGCAGGAGCCCGTCCACCTTCCGGCCGTCCGACCGGATTCCTTCGAGCCGGACCCCGTCGGCCGCGGTGCCGTCTACAAGGAGCCCTTCGGCCAGGGTGCCCTCGACACGAAGTCCGTCGGCCGCGGTGCCGTCCACAAGGAGCCCTTCGGCCAGAGTGCCCTCGACACGAAGTCCGTCGGCCGCGGTGCCGTCCACAAGGAGCCCTTCGGCCAGAGTGCCCTCGACACGAAGTCCGTCCGCCGCGGTGCCGGGAACCCGGACGCCCACCGCCCGGGCTCCCTCCAGCGGTTCCAGGAGTGTTCCCCAGGTCCGGGCTCCGTCCGGTAGCTCACGTAGCGTTCCCCAGGCTCGGCTACCGTCCGGTGGCTCCCGAACCATTCCCCAGGCCCGGGCCCCTTTAAGAAGTTCCGGCGGGGCCGCCATTACCCGGGCGCCATCCAGGGCGACGACAAGGAGTGCACCGAGGGTCGCCCCCCGGACGTCCGGCGGGAGCCGTTCGGCCCCAACGCGGACTTCACCACCAAG
>JASFVN010000454.1:0-3487 GCA_050049805.1 Gemmatimonadota bacterium | reverse complement strand
AGAAGAGGAGAGCCCCCACCCCACCCAGCCCGGCGAGAAGGCCCATCTCCAGGATGAGCTGCCGGGCCAGGGTCAGTCGTCCCGCCCCCAGGGCCCGCCGTACCGCGAGCTCGGCGCTGCGCTCGTCCATCCTGCCCATGAGGAGGTTGGTGACGTTGGCGCACACTACCAAGACCACCAGTCCCACGCCCAGGAAGAGCATGGTCAGGTACCTCATGTTCCTCTCCCTGAGGGGAAGGATGATGGCCGCCTCCTTCAAGGGCGTGAGGGTGAGGTGCTCCTCCTTGAGGCTCTCGGGGATGCGGGGAGAGGAGGCCACCACCGCCTCGGCCCGGCTCCTGGCCACGGCCAGGCTCACCCCGGGCTTGATCCGGCCCGCGATGTCGATCCAATGCCAATCGGGCCGGGTGACGATGTCGGACTCCTCCTCGGGGGGCTGGACGGCCCGACGCATGACCGCGGGAATCCAGAGGTCCGCGCTGCTCAGGTGGCTGATCCCGTGGAACCCCTCCGCAGCCACGCCCACCACCTCGTAGGTCGTCAGGTCCAGGGTCATGGTCCGGCCCAGGACGTCGGGGTCTCCCCCGAACTCCCGCTGCCAGAAATCCCAACTCAGCACCGCCACCGGGTTCCCGCCCTCAATCCGATTGTCGTGGGGCAGGATGGGCCGGCCCAGGGCCGGAGCCACCCCCAGAACCGAGAAGTACTCCCCACTCACCATGGCCAGGCTCAGAGGCGTGGCCCTGTACCCTTCCCTCAGGAAGACGGGATCGTCCGCCAGCTCCCCGTGCCAGAACTCGTCGTGGGCGGCCAGCTCCAAGACGTCGGAGAGCTCGTCCCTAAGGGCGAGGAAGGTGGGATAGGCGTGATTGCCCCACTCCCCGTGCATGACCCCAACCAGACGGTCGGGCTCCTGGAAGGGAAGAGGCCGGAAGAGCACGGCATAGGCGATGGTGAAGACCGTGGCGGCTGCCCCCAGCCCCAGGGCGAGGGAGAGGACCGAGACGGCGGCGAATCCCCTGGCTCGGAGGAGGCTCCGGACGGACACCCTGAACTCCCGCAAGAGGTCCCCGGGGCCGGGGCCGCGCCACGGGAGGCCCGACTCCCGTCGGACCTCGAACCGGGAGGGGAGCCTCCGGCCCCTCCGCCCCTCGGACACGAGGCGGACCAGAAACCCCATGACCTGGCGCCGGCGCCAGGCCCGGGCCGCCCGCGGACCGGACCGCTTCACCCTCGCCCGGTAGAGCTCCTCCATCTCCCCGAAGACACTCTCCCGGTCGCCGGGGGGCAGGAGGGCCCTCAACAGCACCACCAGCGGCCCCCTCATGGCTTTCCCTCCAGCACCGGCTCCAGCCCCTTCCACAGGTTCAGGAAGCCGTCCCTGGCCTCCCTGAGCCGAGCGATCCCCTCGGCCGTCAACTTGAAGTACCGCCGTTCCCGTCCGCCCTCTTCTTCCGGAGCCACCCGCAGCGCGGAGGTGAGCAAGCCCTTGGACTCCAGGCGCCTCAGGGCGATGTAGATGGCTGCCTGGGCCACCTCCCGCCCGGTGCGCTCCTCCAACTCCAGCACGATGGGTACGCTGTAACCCTCTTCACCCTGGTGCAGGAGGGCCAGGAGCACGTGGTGCTCCAGCTCTCCGAGTAGATCCTTGGCCATGGCTCCCCTCCGGCAGCATCTCGTGATAGACTAGCGAGATTAGTCTTAGAAGGAAAACTAGCAACAACTAGCGAGATTAGGCAAGCTTTCCATGGCGAGCCGTTGATGATGGACCCCGAGGTGAGGTCATCTTGACCGCCTTGTGATCTAGTCCGGGAGCCAGAGAAGAACCGGCTCCCGAAACCAAACCAGGATGGGGCCGCCGAGTCTTCCTCAGGGGTAAGAAACTCTGAGGAGTGGTGAGAGGGGTTGGCGTGGCCCAAACAAATTCCTCTCAGATTATCCCGGAGCGGTTCTGGTTGGAAAAGGGTCAGCGGAGGATCTTGAGTATGGCTTCCAGGGTGGGATATGTGGGGAAATGAGACCCCTGGTCAAAAAAGCGGACCATCACGGCTCCGTTGGAGAGGTCCCTGTAGAACAAGGTGCTGAACCCGTTGAAGCCCCCGTCATGAGATACGGCGTTGGCGGCGTTCTCCCTTTTTTTGACTCAACCAACTGGGACGGCGGAATGGTTCTCGGACGAGAGGGCGAAAACATGTCCGCGGATCATGGTATAGTGATCCGCGTAAGGTCTTGACACCAGAGGCGGTCACTTCCAATCTTGGAACTTCCAGGGCTGGAACTTCCATTTCAGGTATACAAGCGAAATGAACAAGCCTGCCGCCATCATAGACCGTGACGCCGAGTGGGAGGAACTCATCCGGATCTGGCACCGCGCGTCACCAGAACTTGTGTTCCTCCTTGGGCGTCGCCGGGTTGGGAAGAGCTTTCTACTCGCTCGGTTCGCGAGGGCCACCGGAGGGATCTACTATCAGGCGACCAAACGCACGGAGAACGAGCAGCTAATCCGACTCTCAAAGCTAGTCGGCGAGCACTTCGACGATCCGGCGCTCCGTCACGGCGGTCCTTTCCCCGACTGGGAGGGCCTGTTCCGGTACGTCGTGGATCGTGCAAGTGATGAGCCATTCCTCTTTGTCCTCGACGAATTCCCCTACCTATCCGCAGCGGCTCCAGCCCTTCCCTCCATTCTTCAGTCGCTCTGGGACCACGAGTGGCCGGGAACCCGGATGAAGCTGGTGCTGAGCGGTTCCCACATTATTGCGATGAAGAGGTTGGAGGACTCAGATCAGCCACTGTACGGACGGCGTACTGCCCGTATCGACATCGAGCCTTTCGACCACACCCACTCCGCTGCGTTCGTCCCCAGCTACTCGGTCACCGACAGACTCCGGGCCTACGGAATCTTCGGCGGCGTCCCAGGCCATCTCGCACTCCTAGACGCCGCAGAATCGCTAGGTGGAAACGTCGCGCGGCAGATGCTCAGCCCCACGGGCCGCTTGCTGGACGAGGCGCAGCACATGCTAGATGCCTTCCTCGGCGACGCGCAGATCCACTACTCGGTCATTGAAGCCATCGCGGGCGGCGAACGCACCTGGAACGGGATTTCCAAGAGAGTGGGGCGCGACGGTGGCTCTATGAGTCGCGCGATGAAGTGGCTGATCCAGATGCGCCTCGTTGAACGTGTAGTTCCCATCACCGAGGCCAATCCCAAGAAGTCGAAACGAACTCTCTACCGCCTCACCGATCCGTACGTCGCCTTCTGGCATCGTTTCGTCTCCCCGATGATCAGCGCTGGGATGGTGGGCCTTGCCCCCGGGGATCAACTTTGGAAGGAGCAGGTAGCGCCACACCTGGACAACCACATGGGCGGCGCGTTCGAGTCCGTTTGCCGCGGATTCACTCGACGTGGGATCGGCCTACCATTTCAGCCCCTCCGCGTGGGCGAATGGTGGGACGCCTCATCACAAAATGAGGTTGATGTGGTGGCACT
>JASFVN010000134.1:0-10898 GCA_050049805.1 Gemmatimonadota bacterium | reverse complement strand
CGGCTCCAGAACCCGATCCAGGAGATGTGTCATGATTCGTCATCGCGGATTGTTTTTGTTCCTCCTTCTCTGCCTCTTACTTCCCCTTTCTGCCTCTTGCCAGACTCCCTCGGACGCCACGTTCCCGGGAGAAGAGTGGGAAGTCGTTCGACGAGGCCAGTTGGAAGGCTACGGATGGGCCCAAGAGGGGCTTCGGAGAGCATCCGACTTCGTGAGGGACAGCGCTAACTCCACGGGGATCGTGGTGGTAGACCGAGGTCGAATCGTCTTCAGCTTCGGGGACATTCAGGAGCTCTCCTACATTGCATCCTGCCGAAAGAGCATCCTGGCCATGCTCTACGGTGACTGGGTTGAACGGGGGATCATCGACCTGGACATGACCCTGGAGGAGATGGGCTTCGACGATGTCGGAGGCCTTCTGGACATCGAAAAACAGGCAAAGGTGAGGCACCTGGTGACGGCCCGCTCAGGCGTGTACCATCCGGCCTCCAACGGCGGGGACGATCTGGCCCGAGCTCCGGAACGGGGATCTCAGGAACCCGGAAGCTACATGCTCTACAGCAACTGGGATTTCAACGCCGCCGGCGCGGCCTTCGAATACTTCACGAAGCGGGACATCTACGACGAGCTCCAGGCACAACTGGCCATTCCCCTCCAATTTGAGGACTGGGACCGGAGCGTTCACCGCAAGGGCGGGAACCTCTCCATTTCGGTGAACCCTTCGTACCACATGCACTTCTCCACCCGGGACATGGCTCGCCTGGGCCTCTTGATGCTCAATGAGGGAAATTGGAACGGAGAACAGGTGATCTCCCGAGACTGGGCCAGGGAGATCGTGAGCGTCGTCACTCCCCTGGAAGAAATGAACCCCGTCCAACGGCGGTCGGGGTACCTCGGGTACGGTTACATGTGGTGGATCTTGGACGGTCCAAGGGCCGTAGGACCTTTCGAAGGAGCCTACACCGCTCGAGGTGCCATGGGTCAGTGGATCACGGTGCTCCCAGCATTGGAACTGGTCATCGCCCACAAGACCAACAGCGTGTACGACCGGACCACCAGTTGGTCCTCTTACGAGCGGTTCATCGAGCTGCTTTTCGAGGCCAAGGGCGTCGACATGGAGGGCCCTTACCCCTGGGGTTGACGACCCGAACCCAGGGGCGGGAGCAGGCTTTGGGGACCGTCAGCCGACCTTGCACATCCTCCCCAGCCTTCCCTCCGCCCGATCCGGATCCTGGATGAACTCGTAGAACTCCTCCAGGTACTCTGCAGCGCGACGGGCGTTGGACTCGGAGAGGCCGGGGATCTGCTGGATGACTTCGAAGATGCCGGCCTTCCGCTCTTCGAAAAGGGAAAAGACGGCATCGAAATCGATCTCGTCCCAGCACACGCCCAGGTACAGCCTCTCTCTCACCGATCCGTGCAGACGCACCGTCAGGGGTGAGGGCCCGGCATAGGGTGCGTCGACCAACCCTGACCAGTCAAAGTCGTACGGGACGGCGAAATGGTCGGATCCGACCCGGAACACCTTCAGGTTCTGGCTGTTTGCCGTGGACCAATCGATGTTCCCAATCATGTACTGAAAGAGAAACATGGTGCCCATCTGCTGGGGCTCGAAAGCTGTGGCCCTGGCACCGGGAATCTCCAGATGCAGTCCACCGATCCGGGCTGCCAACTGCTCTTCGTCCTCTATGAGGAAACCCATCCTGGTGATGGGATCCTCTTCCCCACTTGAATCCAGGTAGCTGATCTCTACAGGCCGTACCTGGAAGCTGGCAGGTGAAAGCTGATTGTAGATCCGGTATGCGAGGTACTCCTCCAGGACATTCTGCTCGAAGCTCTCACGGTCATGACAATGGGAGACCAACTTCAATTTGTCCTGGCCGTCGAAGACCGTTCCCCTGGGCTGGGACTCCTGAAAATTCAAGCGGAGTGGGGGGAAAGAGCAGATGTTCTTCTGAAGCCGGAACCTGCCTCGGGTCCTGACCTTCAGGGGAACCTCCACCATCTCACCCTCGGTCCCCGAGATCCGGAGGACCGCCGGGCGTTCCTCGCTGTCCTGGGACCGGTCGTCCTTCAGTTGACGGAAATCGGCCGACAGCGTGAAGCGAAGGACGCTGTCAGAGGCGAAGAGCTCGGAAGGCGGGCTGCCCTGGGAAGCAACGCTGGTCGGCATGATCACAGCTACCAGCGCAAGGGCGCCGATTCCGGAGAGGCGGTGCTTCATAGGCTCGTCCATTCAAGGAGGTGCGGGGCCAGCCGAAAACCTCCCCGACACCACACAGGATATGCAAAGACCCTTGAACCGGCCAGGTGATCCTTCTCCACCAGGATCTACCGACCGGGTCCCATCGGCCCAAACGCAGAAAACCCCGGGAAGCTTCAGATGCCTCCCGGGGTCCTCTCCATGGACTGAACTCAGTCCTAGTATTTGATTCCTCAGCCATAGGGGCGGGTCAGGGCCACAGAGACCTCCCCCCCAGCCATGGACTCATCCAGAGCGGCAGCCACGTAGTTGTGTGCTCCCTCCAGAGTGGAGGCTCGCGTACCGGGCTTGTCGTCAATAGCCCCATTGTAGATGAGGGCGCCTTCAGGGTTGATGACCATCATGTGAGGTGTCACCTGAGCATGGTACAAACGGCTCACCTCCCCGGCCGGATCCAGGAGGACCGCGGAGGCCTTGCTTCCCTGCTCGGCCGAGACCTGATTCATCTCGTCGGGCTCGTAGTACCCTTGCTTCCCGGGGGCGGAGGAAACGATAGCCAGCCATACCACACCCTCCTCGGTGTACTTCTCCTGCAGCATTTGCATGTTGCCGGCGTTGTAGTGTTTCTTCACCGAGGGGCAGCCGTAGTTCAACCACTCCAATACCACATACTGGCCGCGATAATCGGAAATGGAGTGGTCCTTCCCGTAGGTATCCGGCAGTGAAAAGTCCGGGACCGTCCCTCCGATTTCGGTCCCGTCTTCCTGAGCAGCCAGGTTGCCGGGAGCCGGCAGAAGGAAAGCAAGAGCCGTCACCGAACACACCAATGCGAGCAGCACCTTCTTCATGAATCCTCCATCAATACGGTTTTGGGCACCGGCGACACGGTCGGGCCGAACCCGCTCCTGCTATGTGAATTCTGATTATAATGGGTTTTTCCCACTTTCGGAAAGGTCCATACCACTTTCGCCCTTGCCTGCCTGATGCCCCGCCGGCCAGTTCGATTGCGCCTTTCAGGCCCCGGGCGCTAGGCTGGGTTGGGGACACGCGAACACTGACGATCGGGAACGGATCCGATGACTCGAAAACCCGCCTTCTGGATATCCCTGGCCATACTCGGCACCGCTGGAGCGATCCTGGCGGTCAGGCTCTTCCCTTCGGCCTTCCCCCTTCTCTCCGTGAATATCGAGATGGACCGAGAAGGTGCTCTGGAGCAAGCCCGGGCTCTGGTGGAGGAGCACGAGTGGGATCCGGCCGAGTTCCGGCAGGCGGCGTCTTTTGGGCACCTGGACCCGGCATTCCAGACCTATATGGAGTTGGAGGGAGGGGGCTTGGAGGAACTCAACCGCCTGGTGAGCGATGGCTCCATCACCCTCTACGCCTGGCGGGTTCGGCACTTTGCCGAGGAGACGGTGGAGGAAGCCGAGGTCAGGTTCACACCCCAGGGCATCCGCCACGGTTTCCGCCTGATCCTTTCCGAGGGGACGCCCGGCACGAACCTGGAGCCGGATCAGGCTCAGGCGAGAGCTGTCCAGGAGGCATCTGCGGATTGGGGCATGGACCCGACTCGCTACCGGCCCCTGGAATCTTCCCAGGAGGAGCAGCCTGGCGGCCGTTTGGACCACACCTTCGTCTTCGAGCGCGTCGACCTGCTCCCAGGGGAAGCGAGGATTCGGCTGCGCCTGAGAATGGCCGGCGACCAACTGGTGGAAGTGACCTCCTTCTTCCATGTGCCGGAAGCCTTTCTCAGGAGGTACCAGGAGACCCGGAACGCCAATGAAAGCCTCTCCCTGGCCGGCACCATAGTCTTCCTGGTTTTCTTTCTTATCCTCGGAGGTGGGGCAGGCACCCTCCATCTCCTGAAAAAGCGCTGGATCGAGTGGAGAGCGCCTCTGATTTGGGGCGCTGTCGTGGCCGGGCTCATGGCCCTGGGGGCCATCAACACCCTCCCCCTTTCCTGGATGGAGTACAACACGGCCATCCCTTCCCAGGTTCACATTGCCAATGTGGTGCTGATGGCAGCACTTACCTTCGGCGGGGGCACGATTTTCCTGGCTCTTCTCTTTATGACCGGAGAAGGCCTCATCCGAATCGGCTTTCCGGAGGAGATCCAGCTCTGGAAGTTCTGGAAGTCCGGAGTAGCCAACTCCGCCCAGGCGCTGGGCCGGACGGCCGCCCCCTACCTGGTGGTCGGAGTCGAGCTGGGTTTTGTGGTGGCCTTCTATCTCGTCACCACCGGCCTGCTGGGCTGGTGGAGCCCCGCCAGCGCTCTGGTGGAGCCAGACCTCCTGGCCACACGGTTCCCCTGGCTGACCGCGGTGAGCACCTCCCTCTTCGCCGCACTGTCCGAGGAGACGGTCTTCAGGGCAATTCCCATAGGTGCGGCTGCAATCATAGGACGACGATACGGGAGACCCTGGCTTTGGATCTGGGGAGCCGTCATACTCCAGGCTCTGGTTTTTGGGGCGAGCCACGCCAATTACCCTCAGCAACCGGCTTACGCCCGGATCGTGGAGATTTCCCCTACCTATCTCGCCTGGGGGATCTCCTGTGTGTTCTTCGGGTTGGTACCCACCATCATCGCCCACTACCTCTACGACCTGGTCCTTTTCTCTCTTCCCCTCTTCGCCGCCGAGGTCAGTGGAATCTGGCTGGACAGGTCGTTTGTCATCGTCGCAGGGCTCCTTCCTCTGGGGTTGGTCCTGATGGCCCGGCTGAGGCAGGGTGGTGTGCCCTTTGCACCGGAGTGGGCCCTCAACAGAAGTTGGGTCCCTCGCAAGGCGGCGCCGCCGGAGGAAGACGGGGCAGGGGCCGAGGACCACAGGGTCCCCGGATCAGACCAGGCGGAAACTCTCAGGCCCTCGGCCGCCGGCCTTGGGGAGGAGCCTGGTCAGGGAGACGCGATCGGATTCGGTGACCGAATTCTATCCCCGACGGCCAAAGGGCTTCTGGCGTTCCTGGGGATTGCCGGCCTCGCCTCCTGGATGTCCGGGCTTGACACCGTCGACTCTCCCCAACTCACTCTCACCAGGGCTCAGGCAGGCGCCGAAGCGGTGGAGGCCCTGGAAGCGAGGGGGATAAGGCTCGGGCCCGAATGGACCCCCCTCTTCTCCGTCTCGGCCGAGAGGCCTTCTTCTCATCGGTTCGTGTGGGAGAAGGGGTCTGAGGAGGAATACCGAGCAACCGTAGGGACTTTCCTGAACTCTCCTGGGTGGAGGGTACGTTTCCTGGGATTCGGCCTTCCCCCGGAAGAGCGAGCGGAAACGTACACGGTGGCTTTCCACGAGACCGGCTCATCGCCCCGCATCATCCACGAGCACCCGGAGGAGAGAGCGGGCGCCACAATGTCGGAAGATGACGCCCGGGCCCTTGCCCTGGAGGCGGCCAACTCCCAACTGGGGCTGAATCCCGGCACCCTTCGTGAAGTCTCCGCCGATGAAACGGCCCGACCGAATCGGACCGACTGGACATTCATCTTCTCTGACGCCGAGGGCTACCCATTGGCGGAAGGAGAAGGAAGAGTCAGGGTTCGTATTGCAGGTGACGAGGTAGTGGGAGTGGGACGATTCGTCCACGTCCCGGAAGAGTGGGGGCGGGAATGGCAGGCCGAGAGCAGCAGACGTCAGCTACCTCCCCTCGTGGCAGCGGGGATCATGGGCCTTCTGGCGGTGGGCGCTCTGGTCCTGGCCATCGTGAAGTGGGCCAGGGGATCCCTCCTCACCGATCCCTTCCGGGTCGTGTCTCTCACCGTGGCCGTGGCGTTCCTCGCCAGCGGGATCAATGAGTGGCCGGGCACCATCGGAATCTTCACGACACAGCTCTCGTTCGGAAACCAGGCCGCCATGGTGGTTCTGGGTATCGGCCTCGGATCCCTTCTGATGGGGCTGAGCGTGGGCCTCATGGCCAGCCTCGGGCATACGTGGATCCAAGGAAATGCCAGAAAACTGTCCGGATCGGGTATGGTAGGACTGGCTGTGGGAATGATCCTGGTGGGAGCCTCGAGCCTCCTCTTCCGCCTTGGCCCTGAAGGGCCCCCGGGATGGCCCGACTACTCGGGAGCCGTCGCCTACCTTTCCTGGATGTCTGTCGCACTGGGAGCGCTCATCCAGTATGTGACCCTGACGTCGGTTCTGCTCCTTCTCCTCGGGGCATTGAAGGCACTCGGGGAAACCCGCTGGGCGTGGGCCGGCGCACCTCTCACTCTTCTTGTGGGGTTGACCCTGGCGTCCAACCCCCCCGGAACCGGTTGGTATTTCTGGATAGGTACCGGCGCTGCCATCTCCCTTGGAATCGGGCTTTTCTGGGTCCTTTGCCGAAGACTGGGCTGGGCCATTCTGCCCGGGGCGGCCGCCGTTCCGGTGCTCCTTGGGCTGTTGGAGACCGCCATGAGAAACCCCTTCCCAGGAAGCTGGGTTGGAGCGGCCATGGGGGCGTTTGCGGTAGCCATGGGAACCACTCGTTGGACGAAGGCTCTTTGAAATCCCTCGCGGCCTCGGGGCCGTGTAGGCTATACTCCGGTGTCCTTTTCACATTGATGCCGAAATGGAGAGTCAGGAATCATGTTCTCCCGCGATACCTACGTAGCCCGCCGGGCCGCCCTCATGTCCGAGTTCGAAGGAGGTCTCCTCCTTTTCCTGGGCAACCACGACAGCCCGATGAACTATGCCGACAACCCCTACCACTTCAAACAGGACAGCACGTTCCTCTATTACTTCGGGTTGGACCAGGCGGAGCTCGGCGCCATCATCGACGTCGACGCCGGCAGCGCCACCATTTTTGGTGACGAGCTGACCATCGACTATATCGTCTGGATGGGCGATCTCCCGACCATCGCCGAAAGGGCTGAACGGGTGGGAGTGGCAGACACCCAGCCCCGCAGTGCTATGGCCGAGATCTTGGGCAGGGCCGTGCAGGCCGGACGAGCGGTCCACTTTCTCCCTCCATATCGTGCCGAGGCAAAACTCCAGCTCATGGACCTCCTGGGCATCTCCCCTGAAGAATCCCAGACCGAAGCTTCGGAGCAACTGATCCGTGCTGTGGTCTCCCAGAGGAACTACAAATCAGAAGAAGAGGTGGCCGAGATCGAGAAAGCCGTGGCCACCTCTGTCTCCATGCACGAAGCTGCCATTCGCATGGCACGTCCCGGGATGAGGGAGGTGGAGATCTCGGCGGAGGTTGAGCGGATCGCCATGGCGGCTGGGGGCTCGGCGGCCTTCCCTGTCATCGCCACCATCAACGGCCAGACTCTCCATAACCATTTCCATGGGAACACCATTTCTGAAGGGGACCTCTTCCTTCTGGATACCGGGGCCCAAACCCCGTCGGGCTATGCCGGCGATCTGACGACGACATTCCCGGTAAGCCCCGCTTTCACGGAACAACAGAGGTCTGTCTACGAGATCATGTTGTCGGCCTACGATGCAGCCGTGGCCGCTCTGGCTCCGGGGGTACCGAACCGGGAGGTGCACTTCACTGCCTGCAGGGCGATCTTCGAGGGGATGAAGGCCCTGGGAATCATGAAGGGAGACACGGAGGGGGCCCTGGAAGCGGGTGCACACGCCATGGTGATGCCCCACGGGATCGGGCACATGATGGGGATGGACGTCCACGACATGGAGAACCTGGGAGAATCCTTTGTGGGGTATGCGGGGGAAGAGAGGAGCACCCAATTCGGGCTCAAGTCTCTCCGCCTGACGCGACCTCTCGAGCCAGGCTTCGTCCTCACCATCGAGCCGGGCATATACTTCATCCCGCAGCTGATCGACTTGTGGGAGGCTGAGGGCCGATTGGCCGAGTTCATCGACTATGACGAGCTGAACAAGTGGCGGGACTTCGGCGGCGTGCGAAACGAGGAAGATTACCTCATCACGTCGGAGGGCGCCCGACGGTTGGGGCCGAGGAAGCCGCAGACCGTACAAGAACTGGAGGGTCTAAGGCAATCATGAGAAGGGGCGCCGGAAAAGCTCTCAGATTCGCCCTCCTCCTGCTTACCTATCTCCCCCTCGGGTGTGGCGGAGATTCAAACACCACGGGCCCGGAGGGAAGCTCGCTGGTCACGCTCTCTCTCACGGGGCTGAAGCCCTTGGGTGACGGCTTGAACTATCAGGCCTGGCTCATCGCCGGGACTCTGTCCGAACCATGGGGATCGCCTTTGGCCCTTTTCGACGTTGACCAGGACGGACGGTTGGTGGACCCCGTGGCCGACACCGTGCTGGTTGAACCCCTTCAAGGGAGGCTGGACCCGGCCGACGTCATCGGTGTGGCTGTCTCCCTGGAGACCTCCGACACTCTCCTCTCCTATTCCTCCTACACCTTCCTTCTGGGGGGAGACCTGGTCCAGGGAACCGCCACCCTTACCACTGAGCACTGGATCGCTTTCGATGCGTCGCTGACTTCAAGCTCCGGCCGTTTCGTTCTGAAAACTCCCACCGACGCAGATCAGGAGAACGAGCTGGGCGGCATCTGGTTCATAGATACGGGACTCGAGCCCGTCGGCCCTGGGCTCGAGCTCCCGGGGGCCCCGGAGGGATGGGTGTATGAAGGTTGGGTCGTCGTGGAAGAGGTAGAAATATCTACAGGAAAGTTCCTTGGACCGACCGGGGCAGATTCGGCCAATACCTACAGTGGAAGCCTGGCAGCTCCCGCCTTCCCGGGAGAGGACTTCCTGGCGGGAGCCCCCTCGGGCCTTGTCTTTCCCCCGGACCTCTCCGGGGCCTTGGTGTTCGTCACCATGGAGCCCTGGATGGAGTGGGATGTGGGTCCAGACCAGCCGTTCCCGCTACGGATCCTCGAGGCTGTTATCCCAGCCGATGCAGCTCCGCTGGCGCCCTACGAGATGCTGCCGCTGCTGGACCAGCTTCCGTCCGGTACGGTCACCGTCCAGGGGGGGTAGAGCAGGCCTGGAGGGCTCCCCGAACGGACCGGGCTAATGCCTGAACACGCCCTTCGAGGCCTCCTTCAAGGTCCGCCTCCACCCCCTCTGTTTCCTTTCCCTGCCAGGTTCTTGAAGTACTGGTCCACCAATCTCCGGAACCCGGATGGCACATCATCCGTGCCACTCAGGGCAGCTCTACCAGCACTTTCACCTTCGACCTCCCGGCGCAAGAGGAACTCCAGCCGTTTCAAGCTTTCCCTGACCTGCTCCTGAAGGAAATCGATCTGGGGAAGGTCGCCGTAAGTACGAGGATCACCCAAAGCTTCAAAGGCGTCGATAGCTTCTTCCAGATCCGGAACGTCCTGACCCGCCGCCTCCAGTCTTTCCCGAAGAGCGCGGGCTTCTGCCAGCCGCTGGGCAAACTCACGGGAGTATTGCCGGATCTCCTCCTCCGTGAATGGAATTGGATCGCCCCGGGTCGCGCCGTCGGTGGCTCCGCTCCGGGCTCTCGGATTGCCTTCTTGCTCCCGATCACCCTCCCCGCCGCCCCTCAGACCCTGTTGGCCCTGCTGACCTTGCTGGCCCTGTTGACCCTGCTGACCCTGCTGGCCCTGCTGGCCTTGTTGACCCTGCTGACCTTGTTGCCCTTCCTGGCCTTCCTCGCCCTGCTGGCCTCGATCACCCCCATCCCGGAGAGAGCCTCGGTTCTCCAACCGCCGCCCCATGGACTCCGCCCCTCGGGCCAGCTCCCGCGCCTGATCCAGGGCCTCCTCCATCTCCTCGGCGGGACGCCCCTCCTGGAAGGCCTGCAGCGCGCCTTCCACCTCTTCCCGAAGGCCTTCGATGTCGGAGGAGATCTGGTCCTCCCAATCGAGAGCGAATTCCCGTTCCCTTTGTTCCACCACGCCCTTGGTGTATGCGAGCTTCTCGTCCAGGCGGCCACCCTGGACCGCCTCAACGGCCTCACTCAGGCGCTGAGCCCCCTCTCGGCTTTCTCCAGCAGCCGACCGCTGCAATCGAATGAGGTCGTCCTCCAAATTCCTGACCTCCTGGGCCATCTCGTCTTTTTGGTCCTGGATCGCCCGGACTTCTTCTCTCCGATCCACCGGATTTTCCGGGAGCTCCCCTACCTGAGACCTCACCTCTTCCTGGTCCTCGGCAAGGCGGTCCACCCGGTCCAGGACGTCTTGGAGGCCCTCCTCTACCCGGCTTTCCTGATTCCTCTGCAGCCGACGCTGGGCTTCGCCAAGTTCGTCCAGGGCTGCGGTCGCGTCAGCCAACCCCTGGCTCCTCCCCGACTCTGCCGCTGAACGTCGCATGGTCTCAGCCGCATCCCTGAGACGCCGGGCGGTTTCGGCCAGTTCCTGGTCGCCGGTTCGCCGTGAAAGCTCCTCCAGCTGTCGGGCCGCCTCCTCGGCTTCTTCGGCAAGTTCTCGTTGGCTCTCACCTCCGGAACCTCCGGAGCCTCCCTGCTGGGCTTCGGCCCTGCGGCGCTGACGTTCCAGCTCCTGCTGTTGCCTCCGGGCCAGCTCATTGAGTCGCTCGATGAGCTCGTCCACTTGCTCCTCGGCCTGCTGTCGCTCCCCTCTCTGGACGGTTTCGTACTGGTTCTGAAGCTGGTCCAACTCCATCTCGAAGAGGTCTGCCAACTCCTCAGCGCTCGCTCCGCCACCTCCCCCGCCTCCCCCACCGCCCTGTTGCTGCCCGACGAACCGTTCGTAGGTCTCTTCAGCCTTCTGGAGAATCCGCAGGGCCCGCTGCTCAGGAGGCAGAGCGTCTTTTGTGCTCTCTTCCCGCAAGAGGCCTTCCGCCAATTCCATG
>JASFVN010000453.1:0-3498 GCA_050049805.1 Gemmatimonadota bacterium | reverse complement strand
GGGATTCCGGTCTCGGCAGCCAGGTCCTTGAAGTAGGCGATCGTGCCCTCGTCCAACCGAATGGTCACCGGTTTTTTCGCACGAGCAGCGTAGGGGTTCTTTCGGCCTTTCGAAAAGTCGTATTCGTTCTTCATCGGGTCCCAGTCAAACCGGATCTCTGGATCGGACGGATCCTCACTCAACTCTCCGGCTCCCCTTGTCAGAGCCCCCCGTTACTCTCCACTGTGCCTCCTCTGTTCGAGACGCTGAGCCCGGACCCGAATCCGACATGACCGACGCCCGGAACAAATCCCCGGTCCAACCCATCTTCTTGGGGTGGGACAGGCCGGCCCTACCCATGGCCGCCAGCCGTATGGCCGAGGCGTACGTTGGTCCCGGGGGGCTGGATCTCAGGGAGGTGTTGGTGGTCACCCCGGCGGCCCGGGCCGGCCGGCGGCTCATGGAGTTGCTCCTGGAGGAGGCGGAGGGCAGGAGCGTGCCTCTGACGCCTCCCCAGACCGTGACCATGGGACGCTTCCCCGAGCGCCTCTACACGCCCACCGGCCCTCCGGCCGAGTCCACCACGTCCCGGCATGCTTTTGCCCAGGCTCTAAAACAGACCGACCCCGGGCTCCTGGCGGAGGTGTTTCCCGAGCTGCCTCCGAACCTCGCCGGGTGGATGGCCCTGGCCGGGATCGTGGAGAAACTCCACCGGGAAGTAGGGGCGGAGGGATTGGACTTCCTGGATGTGGCCCGGGAACTCAAAAAGGGACTCCCTTACGACGACTCGAACCGTTGGGAGGTCCTGGCGGAGGTCCAGACGACCTACCTGAAGATCCTGAATGCCTCCGGGTACCGGGACCGGGACCGGGAGCGGAGTCTGGCACTGAAGGAGAAAAGGATCCAGGGCCCCGGGGAGATCTGGCTGGTGGGAGTGGTGGAGCTTCCCGGCGTGGTGCGTTCCATGGTGAATGCTCTCACGGGGCCGGTCCGGGCCCTGATTCACGCCCCGGAGGAGCAGGGGGATCGATTCGATTCCTTCGGGTGTGTCGTCCCGGAGGAGTGGCAGCGGGTGGCGATCCTCCTGGACGACCGCCGGCTCCAGGTGGTGCAGCGGCCCCGGGACCAGGCGGCTGCCACGGCCGCCGTCCTCCGGAGTTTCGGCGGTCGCTTCGCGGCGGAGGAGATCGTCGTGGGGGTCCCGGATCCGGAGCTGGTACCCTTCGTGGAGCAGGGACTATCGGCCGGGGGCGTGCCTCATCGCTTCGCTGGCGGTACCCCGCTGCAGGAAACGGGGCCGGTCCGGCTCCTCCAGGCCCTCGCCGACTACCTGAACGGCAAGCCCTTTCCGGCATTCGCCGCCCTCGCTCGGCACCCGGATCTTCATGATCTGGTGGAGGGAGCCGTCCGCCTGGGTCCGACGGGAGCGGTAGAAGTGGAAACCAGCTCCGACGAGGGCTCCGATCCCGTGGAGGTCACCGGAGCCCTCACCGTCCTTGACCGCTTCCAGACCAAGCACCTGCAGGACGGGGTGGGGGGCCGGCTTCCGGGGGGAGACAAGGACGCCCTCCGTACACGGGCCCTCGTTGCGAACCTGGACCGTGCCCTGGGACTGGAGGCACTGGACCGGCCGCGATCCCTTTCGGAATGGATGCCGGAGATCCTCGAGGTTCTGGTGAGGGTCTACGGAAGCCAGCCCCTGGACCGAAGCAAAGCGGCCGTACGGCAGATGCTGGATGCGGTGACCCAGGTCAAGAACGCCGCTTCTCGGTTGGCTACCCTGCCGGGCAACCTGGATGCCGAGGTGGAGGCCTCGGAGGCCCTGGGAGTTCTCCTTGCCGAGCTCACCGGCCCGGACCTGAGCATCCCCCCCGAGCCAGAGGAGCATGCCGTGGAGCTTCTGGGCTGGCTGGAGCTTCCCCTGGACGATGCTCCGGCCGTCATCGTCACGGGGGTGAACGAGCGCATCCTCCCGGAGGCCGTGGGAGCCGACCCGTTCTTACCGGGCTCCCTCAGGACCGCCCTCGGCATTCCCGACGACAGAGCCCGGTATGCCCGGGACGCCTACCTCCTCTCGGCCCTGGTGGAGTCGAGGGAGGAGGTGCACCTGATTGCAGGTCGCCTGAGTGGTAGCGGAGACCCCCTCCGGCCGAGCCGCCTCCTCTTCGCCGACAAGCCCGAGGTGGTGGCGGAACGAGTCCTCCGGTATCTGGGTGAGGAGGAGACTGGCCCTTCGAGTGCGGAAGCCCACGCGGCCCTGGCCGAGGCGGCCGATCCAGCCATGGAATTGCCCACCACAGCTCTTTCGGCCCCGTCAGCGCCGACGCCCCCAGCCATGGACTCGCCCGCCACCAGCCGCTTCCGGTCGCCGCCGGAAGACCCCCTTCCGCCCTTGACATCCCTCACCCGCATCCGGGTCACGGACTTTGCCGCGTATCTGAAAGACCCCTACCGCTACGCCCTGACCCGGATCTTCAACTTGGAACCCCTGGACGACGATGCCCGGGAGATGGACGGCGCAGTGTTCGGGAGTCTGGCCCACCAGGTTCTGGAGCGCTTCGGCCGCTCGGAAGACCGTGCGTCCGCCGACCAACCGGTAATAGAGAGGAAGCTGAACCGGCTCCTGGACGACCTGGTGAAGGACCAATTCGGCTCCAGGCCGGTGCCGGCGGTGAGAGTGCAGGTGGAGCAGCTTCGGGCTCGGCTTCGTCGTTTCGCTGAATGGCAGGCCCGGTGGATCGGCGATGGTTGGCAGGTGAGGGGCATCGAAGTCCAACCGGATCCTGGCGTGGAGTTCAAGGTGGACGGGGAGGGGGTCCTCCTCAGGGGCAAGATCGACCGCATCGACCACAACCCCATCACCGGCGAGTGGGCCATCTTCGATTACAAGACCGGGGATACGGGGGAGACTCCCGAGGAGGCCCACCGAAAGGGGCCCAAGAAGGCACGGGAGTGGGTGGATCTCCAGCTCCCCCTCTATCGGCGTTTGCTCCCGGGAATCCTGAAGGAGGACGGTACGCCCTTGGTCCCCGAGGCGGCGTGGGGCCAGGTGCGGATGGGGTACATCCTCCTTCCCAGAAAGCTGGATAAGGTCGGGCTGGCCCTTGCGGACTGGAGCGAGGAGGAGTCCGACGAGGCCATGGCCACGGCGGAGCAGGTGATACGGGAACTGAGGTCGGAGCCGTTCCGCTATGACCCCGACACCCGAAGCTTCAGAGATGACCCCCTCGATCCTCTCCTGGGCAGGCTGGAGCTGCCCAGGGCCGAGGTGTTCGACGACGACGGGGAGGGGGAGTAATGAGCGAGACTCCTCGGGAAACGCCACGCCAGGGTTTTGCGGCCGTCCCCTTTCCCAGGGAGATGGTCCTGGCTTCCGCCGGCTCCGGGAAGACCTATCACCTCTCTTCCCGCCTCATCGGGCTGCTGGCTCTGGGTGCGAAACCGGAAGCCGTCTGGGCGTCCACCTTCACGAGGAAGGCTGCGTCGGAGATTCTGGAGCGTGTTCTTCAGCGCCTGGCC
>JASFVN010000452.1:0-3512 GCA_050049805.1 Gemmatimonadota bacterium | reverse complement strand
GTCCTGGAGATCCCCCTTCTTCAGGGACGTTTGCTGGAGGCGACCGACGGTCCGGATCACCCGTCCGTGGTGGTCGTGAATGAAGCCATGGCGCAGCGGTTCTTCCCCGAGGGTGACGTCCTGGGACGACGCATGACGTGGGGGGATCCGGAGGCCGAGGACGTGGAATGGTCCACGATTGTCGGCGTGGTGGGGAACGCCCTCCAGGGGGGTCTGGATCGGGAGCCCCGTCCGGAGATCTTCAGCTCCTATGCCCAGGACCCGCTTCCCTTCATGACGCTGGTGGCCCGGAGCGAGGCCGACGCCGGCCCCCTGGCCTCGATCATGAGGACAGCGGTGGCGGAGACCGACCCCAGCGTCCCCCTCTACGGGATGGCCACCATGGAGGAGCGCCTCACCGACTCCCTGGCTCGCCGCCGATTCGCCATGGTCCTCCTCATCACCTTCGGTGCCGTGGCGCTGGCCCTCGCCGGTGCGGGCCTCTACGGCGTTCTTCGCTACAGCGTGACCCAGCAGGCCCGTGAAATCGGCATTCGAGTAGCCTTGGGCGCCCGACCCGTGGGCATCCTCCGGAAGGCGCTCAAAGAGGGCCTCAGCCTCACCTTCCTCGGGATCGGCGGTGGCGTTGCCCTGGCCATTCCCGCGGGTCGGTTGATGTCGAGCCTGGTGTACCGGGTGCCGACCTGGGATCCGGGAACCGTCCTGGCCGGTGGGGTTCTTCTGGCGGTGGTAGCCCTGGCAGCATGCGGCCCACCGGGGCTTAAGGCGGCTCGAACCGATCCCCTGGAGGTGCTGAAGGAGGAGTGAGGACTACGTGAACACCCGGGTTTTCTGAGGACCCTGCCTTGAGAATCCTTCGAGACCTGTGGTTCCGGATTCGATCCATCGTGAGCGCCCGGAGGATGGACCGGGAGTTCAAGGAGGAAGCAACTTTCCACCTGGAGATGGAGATCCAGGACCTGATCCGGAAGGGAATGGACCCGAAGGGAGCCAGGCGCCAGGCGATGATCGCTTTTGGCGGCGTGGACCAGCATCGGGAAGCGGCGCGGGCAGCCCGGGGTGTTCAACGCCTGGAGGATCTCGTCCGAGATTCCGGATTCGCTCTGCGATCCCTGAAGAAACGCCCCGTGTTCGCCATCGTCAGCATCCTGACGATCGGACTCGGGATCGGTGCGACCGCGGCGATGTTCACCGTCGTCAACGGCGTATTGCTCAAACCGCTGTCGTACGACGAACCGGACCGACTGGTGATGATCTGGCAGACGGTGCCGCATGCCGAGGGGCTCTCGGGAGACGACGGGGCCCGTTGGGACCGGACGAGGCTCACCTATTCGCAGTACCGGGAACTCTTGGAGAGGAGTACGCTGTACGAAGAGCTGGCCGCTTACCGGGCTGGAAACCCGGATGTCGCCACCCTGACCGGGGCGGGAGACCCAGTGGAGCTCGCGGCAGGGGCAGCCACCTCCTCGTTGCTTGGACTCCTTGGCTTCCATCCAGTGCAGGGGCGCTGGTTCCTACCAGGGGAGGAGGGGTCCAGGTCAGGGCAGGCCGGGGCGTCGGTTGCCGTGGTGAGTTTCGAGCTGTGGCAGGGTCGACTCGGCGGGTCGCCGGAGACCGTTGGCAGCACCCTCACCATCGATGACCGTCCTTTCACGATCATCGGCATCCTACCGGCGGGTTTCCGAATCCACTGGCTGAGTGCTTCGGTGGCGGGGGAAGCTGACCCGGAAAGGAGGGATATCTGGTTCCCCATCGGGGCACCGGGGTGGCTGGCCTCGCCTCAGGGCTACAGCTGGGAGACGGTTGGGAGGCTCGCTCCCCGTGTCACCCCGGAACAGGCCCAGGCCGAGACGGAAGCTATCCTGTCTTTACACCCGCATACCTTCGGTGACGTTCGCGTGCTTTCTCGCAAGAGCGAGGAGACCCGTGGCTTGGCGCCTCCCCTGATCCTGCTCTTCGCGGCAGCGGCCCTCCTCCTGCTCGTCGCTTGCGCCAACATCGCGACACTCTCCCTGGCGGAGTTTCGAGGCCGTCGGCACGAGATCGCAGCGCGTTCGGCCTTGGGAGCCGGGTCCGGTCGGCTCGCACGCCTCCTGCTGACCGAGAGCCTCCTCCTCGCTCTGATGGGAAGCGCATTGGGTGTCGGGTTGGCCTTTTTCGGGACCGAGGCCCTCCTGGTTATGGCCCCTCCGGCTCCACGACTCCATGAGATCTCGCTGGATGGGCAGGTCATCGCGTTCACTCTCCTTCTCGGCGTGGGCGCGGCAGTCCTGTTCGGCGGCACACCGGCCGTCCTGGCTTCCCGAAGCTCGATGGAACCCTTGTTGATGGGTTCTACTCGTACGAGCCAACGACGCCGACGCTTCGATCGCACCGTGATTGGCGCAGAGATCGCTATGACGGCCATGTTGCTCGTCACCGGGGGCCTGCTGACTCGAAGTCTTACCCGACTCCTGGCCGTGGACGCCGGGTTCGATCCCTCCGGCCTGGTTACGGTGGAAGTCAGGGTCCCGCAAAGCCGATATCCGACCAGAGAATCCCGTAGAGCCTTCTTCCAGCATGCCCTTGGACGGCTCAGAACGGTTCCGGGGCTCGGGACAGTGACCGCCACAAGTAGGCTACCGTTTCCCGGTCATACCTCTGCGTGGGGTATGCAGAACACGGCCTCCGGAGAGCGCCTCTCGCCCCTCGGCTATCAAGTGGCTCCAGGATATCTGGAGACGCTCGGGGTCCCACTTCTCGCGGGGCGCTATCTGGCCGAGGCCGACGGACCGGATGCCCCTTTGGCCGTAGTGATCAACGAGACTATGGCGCGGCGCTACTGGCCTGAGGACTCACCCCTCGGCGCCCGATTGGATTGGGGAGGGTCCGCTGATCCGGTGACTGTCGTGGGAATCGTCGGAGACATGAAGAGACAGGTGCTATCCGCGGAGACCGAGCCAGCTTTCTTCATTCCCTTCCTACAGCACCCGGACAACACAATCTGTTTCGTTGCTCGGACCCAGATGGAACCTCGGGAAGCTCTCTCTCTGATGCGGGAGGCGACACGGTCCGTGGACGCAGATCTCGTCGTGAAGAACGCAACGACGGTGGGCGACCTCGTCGCAGAGTCCGCGAGCCGCGAGCGTTTCCGCACGCTTCTGACCAACTTCTTCGGCATCCTGGCCGCTTTTCTCGCGGCTGCGGGAGTCTTCGGCGTCACCGCTCGGAGCGTGGCATTCCGCACCCGGGAGATGGGCATCCGTAGGGCCCTGGGTGCTCGGGACCTCAGGCTCGTTGGGAACACCATGGGGAGCATCGTGGTGGTCGGCCTCGGCGGGACAGCCGTAGGTCTCTCGGGGGCGCTGCTGGGATCCAGTCTCCTGGGCCGTTTCCTGTTTGGAATCCAGCCATGGGACCCACCCACCTATGGGGCGGTGGCTCTCTTGATCCTGCTCATCTGTCTTCTGGCCAGCTACTTCCCTTCTAAAAAGATCCTCAGGCTGGATCCGAGGGACGTATTGAACGCCGAG
>JASFVN010000451.1:0-3521 GCA_050049805.1 Gemmatimonadota bacterium | reverse complement strand
GGTACGTTCCCTCTCGTGCCTCTCTCCATGGATCCGGAACTCTTCGCCCAGGACCGATTCACCTGGGCCGAGGAGACCTGGGTGACGGTGAGGGACACCCTATACGAGCCACCGCTTCAGGTCGTTCTCGCGGCACCCCTGGGTGCGTTGGGGCAACCCTTCGAAACCGCAACCCAGCGGGGTTTGATGGCGCTCCTGGCCGTGTTGGGCGTAGCCGTTTTCCTGGCTACCCTGGCCACCCGCCGTATCACCAGACCCCTGGGGGAGTTGGCCGATGGAGCCGACACCGTGGCGCAGGGGAACCTGGACGTCATGGTTGCCGAAGCCGGACCCGATGAAGTTCGGAGGGTTGCAGGCGCCTTCAACACCATGACCGAGAACCTCCGCCGGACGCTGCAGGAGTTGTCCCAGCGGGAATCCCTGGCCGCCGTCGGCGAGTTCGCCGCCTCCCTCGCTCACGAGGTACGGAATCCCTTGACGGCTATCAGCCTTGATCTGAGGAGGGCCCAGAAGCACGTCAATGAAGGTGGAGCTGCGAAGGAGCTCCTGGAACAGGCCCTCACCGAGGTGAAGCGGCTGGATGCATCGGTGACGGATGCCCTGCGCCTTGCCCGGAGCGGCCTGCTCTCGCCGGCACGCCTGGATCTACGACAGCCCATCGAAGCGGCTCTAAGAGCCGCAGAGCCTGCCTTCCAGGAATGCGGAGGGGAGCTTCGACCAATCGCCCTTCCGGAGGAGCCCGTCTGGGTGAAGGGCGAGCCGGGGGCGCTGGAACAGCTCTTCCTGAATCTCCTCCTCAACTCGGCCAACGCTCTGAAGCCCGGTGGGCAGGCGGGGATCGACATTGCCCAGGAATCCCGGCGAATCCGGATCTCGGTCAGGGACACGGGGAGGGGAATCCCAGCGGAGGAGATGGACCGAATCTTCGAGCCGTTCTTCTCCACGTCATCCGAGGGCACGGGACTAGGACTCCCCATCGCCCAGCGGATCGCCCGAGCCCACGGAGGCGAGCTACAGCTCGACAGTACCCCAGGAGAGGGGACCACGGCCGAGGTCACCCTTCCCGCCATCGGTTCCTTCCCGAACCCGGGTGGCTCGTAAGCCATCCCGGAAGAGTACGGTAGACGTGTTCGCTCGAACCGGAACAAAACGTTACGGGCCACAGGTCATCGACAAAGGCAAAACCCGGCCTAACCCTCTGGTTAAAGGAGATTTGAGACTCCTCTCCTCTCGCAGGCACACCCGTTGCGCTACTTCCCGGCTGACCGAGAGACTCCCGCATGAGAGGTCGCCATGAACCGGTATCTCAGACCCACACTTCTCGCCTTTGCACTGGTCTCCTGCGAGGTGGCATCCTCAACGCCAGCTGAGGAGCCTGCCCTCGCAGCCGGTGCCCCGCACTTGGGGGGCGCGACGGCACTCCTTCAGGACACCGCCAGGACGGTGACCCGTAGAATCATCGCTGACGCGGATTACGAGTATGACATCTCCCCAGACGGCAGGCTCACGGTACAAACCGACTGGGGAACCACCGGGGACCTCGCGTTGAGGGACCTCGATACCGGCGAGGTGCGGCACCTGACCCACAATACCGCACCGTACGATCCCGGCGAAGCCGAGGGAGCAAGGTTCTCACGGGATGGGGAATGGGTAGCCTACACATGGTATGACGAGGCCCAGCCTGCGTTCTACAAGCTCGGGGTGGTGGATATCGAAGGCACCGATCCCCGGCTCATCTACCAGGACAGAGCTACAACCTGGATTCAGGCGGAAGACTGGTCCCCAGACGGCCATCAGCTCCTGGCCTATCGCACGGTCGCCGGGAATGATGTCGGTGAGCTCCTGTTGATCTCCACAGAAGATGGGACCAGCCGGCTGCTCAAGCTCTTCTCCGGATCTGAGACGTTCGGAAGCGGCGGCTCATGCTTCTCGCCGGATGGCCGATACGTTGCCTACCACTCCGCCCAGGTGAATCCTGATGACAACGACATCTTCGTGATTGACGTGGCGTCTGGAGAGAAGCATAGCCTGGTCGAGAGCCCAGCCAACGACGAATTGCTGGGATGGGCGCCTGGCGGAGACCACATCCTTTTCCGAAGCGATCGCTCGGGCACTCCTGGTGCCTGGCTGCTGCCGGTCACGGACGGCCGAGAAGACGGCGACCCCTGGCTCGTCAAACCCGACATGTGGCAAACCAGCGGAGTCGGATTCTCCCCAGATGGTCGGTACTTCTACAAGGTGAGCACCCAAAGGCGACAGGTATATGTGATCGGTTTCGATCCTGAGACGAGATCGGTCATCGGTTCACCGACGGCCTTGGCTGCAAGCTCAACCGGAAATTCCGGCATGGGAATCTGGTCCCCGGACGGCCGCCATCTTCTCTACGTGGCAGATGGAGGTCCAGCAAGTTCCTCCCTGAGGGTGGTGGTCCGGTCGATGGAGACTGGCGACGAGAAACACTTTGAACTCGCCGAATCAAGCCAAATCGGAGTTACGGGATGGACCGCTGATGGAAGATCCATCATAGCAGGTGTTGCCGGATACGGGGGCAACCCGGACACCGTGTACCGAATCGACGTTCAGACGGGACGAAAGGAGGTCCTGACCGATCCGAGGCGAAGCCATCCTTTGGTCTATCCTCGTGCCGCTCTCAGAAATGAACCGCTAGTCTACCTGGTCTCCGAGGAAAACGCAGATGGCCAGGCCGCCTTCCATATTCTCCGATATGACGCAGAAACCCATGACAGCACGGTTCTCTTCCGAACCCCTTATGGGGAGTGGGGCCAGATCCTCGGCCCTGCTCTATCTCCGGACGGTCAGACCCTGGCCTTCGGCTATTCTCCCGTGGAAGGCTCGGAGCCGCAAAGCCTCATTCTGCTGCCCGTCAACGGTGATGAGCCAAGGGAGCTCCCCGTTGAAGGCGCTATGGGAATATCCTGGTCGGCCGACGGAGAATTTCTCCTGTTTCACCGTTTCGCCGCAGTAGGGCCGGTGTGGGAGTCATGGCTTCTTGATCTCGCAGACGGAGAGCCCCAGCCAATAGGCCTGACAACGAAATCCCCCGGGTGGAAGAGATTCGATGTGCACCCCAACGGCCAAAGCATCACCTACACCTCGACCACCGGCGGTACCGAGCTCTGGGTGATGGAGAATTTTCTGCCGCGGACAGGTTGGCCCTAGGATCTGCATGACTCCAGCGTAGACGTCGGGATCCCCGGACTCTCGAGAGGGATTCGACCCTCGACTCGGTGCGCCCCAAACGCACTGGGTGGTGCCCATTTCCTTGACACCCCCCTCGCCCCCGCAGAAGATCGTTGCTGCATCGACCCCAGCCACTTGGGGTGCCCCCGAGCGTCAATGCTATGCCTTTCTCCAAAATGGAGACGAGCGATGATCCGGATTCGGCATCGATTGGGGAATCCGCTTGTGATCCCCTGTATCTCCACCCTTCTCCCAGCTAATCGCGGGAAGATTCTGGCTCCGACCCTCGTCGCCGCCTGCCGCGGTAAGGGACTGCCCCT
>JASFVN010000450.1:0-3537 GCA_050049805.1 Gemmatimonadota bacterium | reverse complement strand
TCGGGGTGCGGAGGTGAACGTGGAGGCTCGCCAGACCGAAGCCTGCCGGGCCGGCGTCAAAGCCTTCCTCTCCAGGAGAAACCGACCCGGGGGTGATGGGGAATCCTGATGTTTTTTTCCCGCCGGAACCGCTCTGGGACGGACCTCCATCTCGATTGGAAGGTGCGGATTTTTTTCGCCGGCGCCCTCATTGCCTTCATCGGCATGGTCCTGGAGTCGTCCCTCCTGGTCCTGGTAGCTATCGCGGTGCTGCTCGTCGGCGTGCTCTTGAGATTCTTCCCCAGGAGGGGTCAGGGAGGAGGGAGCCGGTCCGAGGATGGGCCCCCGCAGGACGAGGACTGACAAAACGCCTGTCCCCCCCAGGCCCATTCCGTCATGTCTCCGCCCGAGCCCCGCCCCCATCTTCGGGCGTGACCTCGGACCTGCAACCATCCCGCCGCCTCACTTCAGCCGCCCTGAGGGCTGCCCTCCAGCGGCACCTGGGTTTCCCTGATTTCCGCCCGGGGCAGGGCCCCCTGATACGGGCCGTTCTCCAGAATCGGGACGCCATGGGAATCCTCCCCACCGGTGGCGGGAAGAGCGTATGCTTCCAGCTGCCCGCCTTTCTCCTTCCGGGAATGGTTCTGGTGGTGAGTCCTCTCATCAGTCTCATGGAAGATCAGGTAGGGCGGGGAAGGGCAGCGGGATTGGCAGCGGAAGCTCTGAACGCCTCCCTTTCGGCTCAGGAGCGGAAACGGATCCTGGCCCGAGCAGAGTCGGGTCGGGTCGATCTCCTTTTCGTGTCTCCTGAACGGCTCCACCAAGCGGGGTTCCGTTCGGTTCTCCCGGCTCTTCCGATTTCCCTTTTGGCGGTTGATGAGGCCCACTGCATTTCGGCTTGGGGACACGATTTCCGCCCGGCCTACCTGAAAATCGGCGAGCTCCGGTCCAGGATCCGCGCCCCGATTCTGGCATTAACGGCCACCGCCACTCCACGGGTCCGGGAAGAGATCCAGACCCTCCTGAGACTCAGGACGCCTGTCCGGGTAATCGGAAGCTTCGATCGGCCCAACCTGCACTGGAAGGTGGAGAAAGCTTCCTCCCACCGGACCAAGATCGCCCGGCTCAGGACCCTCCTCCGAGGGCGGGAGGGGGCCGTGGTGGTCTACTCGGCCACCCGGAAGTCGGTGGAAGCGGTTCGACAGACCTTGGCTTCCCGGGGTTTGCCGGCCCTGGCCTACCACGCCGGGTTGCCCCCGCCCCTGCGAACGCAGGTGCAGGAGCGGTTTCTCGGTGATCCGTCTCCTGTGGTGGTCGCCACCAACGCTTTCGGAATGGGGATCGATCGAGCGGATGTTCGCATGGTCCTCCACTATCAGCTCCCCGACAGCCTCGAAGCATACTACCAGGAGGCGGGCAGAGCCGGACGCGACGGCAAGGAAGCCCAGTGCATCGCCCTCTTCGGGGAGAAGGACCGGATGGTCCACGACAGGTTCCTATCCCAGTCCTTTCCCCCGGTGGTGCATCTCCGGAGGTTGCACCGCCACCTGGTCCGACGCTTTCGACTTCGAAAGGAGGTCAGAATCGCCTGGCGCGAGGTGGGGACTGCCGCCGGGACGGGAAACGAGACGGAGAAGACCAGGGCAGCACTCCAGGCCCTGCACAGATGTGGAGCCATTACCATGGAGGAGGTGGCCCACGAGAACCAGGGCGAAGTCCTCATCACGCTAAAGACTCCATCTCTGGCCCTGGAGGCCCTCAACCGGCTCCGGTCCATCAAGGCAGGGCAGATCGAGGCGGTTCAGCGGTACGCCAGGGGGAGAGGGTGTCGGGTCAGGGCGGTTCTGGCCTATTTCGGGGAGGAGTCGGAGTCGGGAGAGTGCGGTAGGTGTGACCGGTGTCTCAGCAGGCGGCCGACATCCGGGAGCGCTGTTGTGGCCGGGGGAGTGAGACCGGCATCGCGCTAGGTGGTGGGGCTTTTTGCCGGGGGTGGCTCCGGCTACTTTCACTACCGGTAGGCCGAAGAGATGCCTCACAACTCAACAGGCGCGCCATGGAGCCATATTTCACGGACGAGCACAGAGCGTTCCAGGAAGAGATCCGAGCTTTCGCCGAGACGGAAATCAAACCCTTAGCGGGCCCGCTGGACGAGAACGAGGAGTTCCCATGGGACAACGTCCAGATCATGGCCCAGAAGGGATGGATGGGGATTCCCATTCCCGAGGAATACGGAGGAATGGGGAAAGACTACATGAGCTACACGCTGGCCGTGGAAGAGCTGGCCCGGGTAGATGCCAGCCATTCCATCACTGTCTCGGCCCACACCACCCTCGGCACCTCCCCGATCTTCTATTTTGGGACGGAGGAGCAGAAAAAGAAGTGGATTCCCTACTTGGCTCAAGGACGGGTGCTGGGAGGTTTCGGACTCACCGAGCCAGGAGCCGGATCCGACGCTTCCGGCACCCGGACCCGGGCTGTCCGGGCCGATGGCGGGTGGCGGATCAATGGTTCCAAGATCTTTATCACCCACGCCGGCGTCGGGGAGATCTTCGTCGTGACGGCGGTGACGGACCCTGAGCGGAGAGCCAAGGGCATCACGAACTTCATCGTTTGCAAGCCGACCGTGGACCTGGATCGTGCCCAGGCCTTGGGGGTAGGCCATGCGTCGGAGCTGCCCTACACCAACGGGGTCCGAGCAGGGAACAAGGAAGCGAAGCTGGGCTGGAGATCGTCCGACACGCGGGAGCTTTTCCTGGACGATTCCTGGGTTCCTGAGGAGCACCAGCTCGGCGAGGAAGGACGGGGCTTCATCAACTTCATGAAGACCCTGGATGCCGGTCGAGTGGGCGTAGCGGCTTTGTCCCTCGGGCTGGCGGAGGGAGCGTTCGAGGAAGCGCTCAAGTATACGCAGGAGAGAGAGCAGTTCGGGCGGAAAATCTGGGATTTCCAGACCGTCCAGTTCCGCCTGGCCGATCTTGCTACAGAGATCCAGGCGGGGAAGCACCTGACCTATCACGCAGCCTGGCTGCAGGACCAGGGTCGTCCCTATGGAAAAGAAGCCGCAATGGCGAAGCTCTATTGCTCTGAGCTCTGCATGCGGGCTACGACCCAGGCCGTTCAGATCCTCGGGGGGGTGGGATATACCCAGGACTACCCCGTGGAGAGAATGATGCGGGACGCCAAAGTCTGTGAGATCGGCGAGGGTACCAGTGAGATTCAAAAGATCGTGATCGGTCGGCATCTCGTGCGCGAGGTTTTCGGAGCCTGAAGCTTCCGGACGGGATGTGATCGCGTTTCGCGGTCTGCAAACAGGGTGTGCGAGCCCCGGGGCTTCCGGGTTTCTCAAGGTGGTCGGAATCCGTCGAGCAGACCGAATCGTTCCTGCTCGGGGGAGGCGGGGCCTTGGAGGAAGAGGGAGGCGGAGGGGCTCTGCCCAAAAGGAGCTATCGGTTCTTGAAAAGAGAGATTCTTGTCAGCGCCTCCCCCCAGGAGTCGTGGGTGGCGCTCATGGAGGACGACCGTCTGGTCGAGTTGATGTACGACCGGCCGGATCAGAGT
>JASFVN010000447.1:0-3554 GCA_050049805.1 Gemmatimonadota bacterium | reverse complement strand
CTCCAGGGCTCCGGCCATGGCCTCCAGCGAGAACAAGGTCCCTTCAGGGTCGAACTCGAAGCCCTCTTCCTCTTCCGCCTGTCCTTCCGCCTCTCCTTCCCCTTCTCCCTCCTCTGCACCCATGGGCACCGTATAGGTCCGGCCGTTGGTCAGCGTGAAGGTCCCGGCGTTCAGGTCGACCGACGCCACTCGACCCGCGAACTCAGCGATTCCTCCTTTTGTTTCGAACTCGATCTCCACCGCGTTGAAGACGACTCCGCTTACCGGGACCGCTTCAGCCTCAACCTTCACGTCGAGACCCTCATTGAGGGCTGCATCCACTTCCTCGAGAGAACCGAGGTGATCGGGGTCTCCGACGCCCTCGATCTGAGTTCCCTCAACGATTCGAATGATCGTTCCGTCCAGGAGTTCGACCGATCCATCACCCGTGTTAACGGAAGCGGCAAGGCCTTTGATCTCTACCGCTCCGGATTCCTCTTCGGTTCGCTCTTCGATCAAGCTCCCGCCCTGGAGATCGATCTCGATCTGGGTGTTCAGGAGCGTGAGAGCACCCGAGGACTCGCCCATGAGCACCAGGTGCCGACCATCCATGTTCAAGTCCAGGGTTTGATCGTCGGACGACGAATCCAGTCGGATCATATCGGCGACGAACTCAGTGTCCTGGGGGGATTGAGGTTGTGAAGACGCAGATCGCAGGACCTCGATTCCAGGAGTCGCCCCTGAGGCCAGTTCGTAATCCAGCTGATCAAAAAAGTCTTCTCTGGATACCTGGTGCCCGAAATCGAGTTCAAAACGAGCGTTGGATGAGACGTTCACAGCCAGACGGCCGATCTTCAGGATGACCGTTCCGGTGCTTCGGTCTGCAGACAAAGCCGGGCTCTCGATCCGTTCCATCTTCCCCAGGTCGGACTGCGTCTCGATTTCGACCTCGTCGGCGAACCATTCCTCCCCTCTGGATCGAAGCTCAACTTCCAGTCGCACCTGGGAGATACTGGCCGCATTCCCCAGAGCCTGCAGAGCTGTCTGGCCCTCCGAGGCTACTGGTGGTAGGCCTTCGTCCTGAGCTAGAGGGTTTTGATCATCCGAACATCCCCACAGAGCGGCAAAAACCAGGATGGAGAAGTAAACAAATGTTTTCTCCGGTAAAGTTTTCCGTGCGGGGGAAAGAAATGACTTCATCGGGGCCTCCTCTGAAGTGGCGTAACGGTTGGAAAATCGCCGTTTTTCGGGGTTGCGGCGTGAAGTTATGGACCGGTGAGGATGCAAAATTTGCACCGTCCGGATTCGGCCGTTGGTCGGCGTGAAAGTCTGGGCCTCCGGGTTCACGGGGAGCCTTCACCGACCTCTGTTGGGCCTGTTCGAGAGTAGGCCTCTGAGGGGCACCATTGGGCTCCCCTTATACGCCGGGCGTCGAATCCTCCTCCTTGCGCACCGGGGCGGCTCAGCACACCGTAAGCGCAGGGTGGAGTTGTTTCTCACCTCCCTGATTCGGCTGGGTACCATGGAGTTCTCGCTGCCAAAACGCAGGAAGTTGGCCTTCCTCTTCCTGCTGGGGGTGGGCCTTCCCAGCTTCGCACTGGCCATCCTCGCGTTCCGGGGGATCCAGAACGAGCTGGCGCTCCTGGAGCAACGCCAACTCGACGGGTACCGGGACCTTTCGGACCGGATCGGCGACTCGATCCTGGCGCAGGTGGACCAGGTGGAGTCTTCTCTTTCCCGACTTGTAGCGGTTCAGCAAGGAGCGCCTCTTTCTTCTCTGATGGCTGCTCTGGACAGCCTCCGTTCCGAACACCCTCTCCTCGACGTCGCTTTCTTCCTGGAAGCGGACGGGAGAGTTCGCCTTCCGACGGGGGATCTCCTGTTCCGGGCCGATGACGAGGTGCCGCGGCCCGAGCCCCTTGTCTGGCCGGCGTCGGCCGAGGACGCCATGCGGAGAGGCCAGGAGCAGGAGTTTCAGGAGGGCCGTCCCACGGAAGCGTTCGTCGACTACCAGAGGGCATTCGACTCCGTGTCGGATTCGGCTTTACGGGGCCAGGCCCTTCTGGCCATGACCAGGGTCCAGCGGAAGGGGGGGCGGCTGGAGGGCGCCCTGGCTACATGTGAGACTTTGCGGCGTGACTACGGGATGGTGAGGACCGCCGATGGGATGCCCCTGGGGGCCGTGGCGTCCCTGGAGCGGGGGGACATGTTCCTTTCGGCAGGAGATTCCCTTCGGGCACTGGCGACCCTGGTGGAACTGTACGGTAGCCTTGTTGCCGGGGGCTGGGAGCTTGGAAAGGCCCAGTACGATTTCCTGGCGGGGCAGGCGGCGAGCGGCATTCAGGCATTGGGGGAAGCGTTACGTGTGGCTGCGGCCGATTCCCTGGCGGAAGCCTTCGCGTCGGCCTTGGAAGAGGAGGCGGCTTACAGGTCCAGGGCGGAGCGGATTCTCCGATTTCAGGAGACGGCGGGGGAGGATCTCGTCGCCCGAATCGGAGCGGGCTCCGAGGGCCCTGGAAGGCTTTCCCGGAGACTCTCCTTGGACAGCGGGGGAGAGACCTTTCTGGCATCCCTACTCTACGCCTCGTCGTCCGATCCGAGTACCTGGGGGTTCCTTCTGGACTCCCGGCACCTCCGGGATTCCCTTGTGGGCCCGGCCCTGGAAGCGGGGGTGGACTCTTCGGCCACGGAATGGATTGTGAGAGGGAGGGACGGTCGCACGATCCTGGCCGGAACCGACTCACCTTCCGGAGCCTTGGCCTTGAATGCTACCATCGCCGGCAGCTTCCCGCCGTGGCTCATCGAGTTCTACCCACGGCCTCAGGGTACTCTTCGGGTGCTCCTGACCTCGGGCCAGAGCATCTATGTGTACATGTTTCTCGCCATCGCCATCATCCTGGGCTTCGGTTCAGTCGTCACGATCCGGGGCGTTACCCAGGAGCTGGAGCTGGCTCGCATGAAATCCGATTTCGTCTCCACGGTATCTCACGAGTTCAAGAGCCCTCTTACATCCATTCGCCAGCTCGCCGAGATGCTCCAGATGGGACGAGTGGCATCGGAGGAACGGCGTCAGCGCTACTACGACGTCCTGGTCGAGCAAAGTGCACGACTCTCGTCCCTCGTCACCAACGTTCTGGACCTGGCGCGGATCGAGGAAGGCCGGAAGGACTTCCGATCTGAGCCCGTGGACTTCGGGGCACTGATACGTGAATTGACGGAGGCGACGCAGCATCGTGTGGGTCATGAGGGCTTTGAGATCCGTACCGAGATCGAAGACCCCCTCCCGAAGGTCCGGGGCGATGCCGAAGCTATGCGGCAAGCCATTTCCAACCTCCTGGACAACGCCCTTCAATACTCGGGTGAAGCGAGGGAGGTGCGTGTCCAGGCTTGGGGGGAGGATGGCGGCCTCAGCGTCACTGTGGAGGATTCAGGAGTCGGGATCCAGGCGGATGAAATCGAAAAGGTTTTCGACCGCTTCTACCGGGGCCGGGACGAGGTGACGCGGTCCATTCGAGGCAGTGGACTGGGCCTCACGTTGGTGAAGGAGATCGTGGAGGCTCACCGTGGCTCGGTGG
>JASFVN010000133.1:0-11114 GCA_050049805.1 Gemmatimonadota bacterium | reverse complement strand
CTTCTCCACAGGCATTCCGGAGATCTCCTCCACCAGGGCTCCCAGGGTAGCCGACCCCACATCCGAGTACTCGTAGTCCTCTCCGGGAGGGTGCTGTGGACCCGCCGCACCTACGGCGTCGACAGCGGCTCTCAGGCTCCCGTAGCTCCGGAACGACTGTGGGAACCCCCCCTGGACGAATCCCCCGGTGTGGGAGAGAAGCTGCCGGATGGTGATGTCCTGGGAGGAGTCGTTCTGCCAGGAAGGGAGATACCGAGCCACCCGGTCATCCAGGGAGAGTCTACCCTCTTCGACGAGAATGAAGACGGCTGTGGCGGTGAAGGGTTTGGTCATGGACCGGATGCGATAGATGGAGTTCCGTTCCAGAGGTACGCCCTTCCCCTTGTCTCGCCAACCGACGGCCTGGTGCAGCACGATCCGGCGATCCTTCATCAGTAAGATCTCCGCACCTACCACATCCCCCTCTTCCACCCACCTCCGTATCGTGGCCACCAGGCCGTCCATAGCCTCCGAAGACAGCCCGGCCTCCTCCGGAGTGGCGTAGGGGAAGGGCGAATCCGGCACGCCAGGTAGTGTCCTGCCGGGGGGAACCTGGCCCTGCCCCACAGCCGGCGAGAGACACAGCAGGAAGAGGAGGAGGATCGTTGCCCAATGCGTATGACTTTGGGCCCGTGCACCTCTATCCTCAACCAACACGAGGGCTCCGGTGCCGTTCACCGCAGCGGTTGGATTCGCCATGGCATCTGTCCGTTCCTACTGGACCTTCTGGCCTGTCGTCGACCTGCCCGGTTCTTGTTCCACTGTTCTCATTTCCTTACTGACTTCCTGACCTTTTCCGGTGGACCGTGGGGCCATGATTCATGGATCCTCGTGGTCCTATGCGCCGACGCTGGCCTGGGCGAGCCGGCGGATCACGGAAGCGACTCCGTTCGGTTCGGTGCCCCGAGTTCCTCACTCCGCCCGGAGGGCCCCGGCCGGGTCCGTGGACGCGGCTCTCCGGGCCGGGACCCAGGACGCCACCAGAGCCACCCCAAGGAGGCCGAGTCCCACCACGGCGTAGGTCGGAGCGTCCGTCGGTTCCACCTCGAAGAGGAGGGCCCCCATCAGCCGGGTGAGACCCAAAGCCGCCCCCATTCCCACGGCCAGCCCGATCCCGGCCACCCGGGCCCCCTCCTGCACCACCATCCGCCTCACCTCCAGGGGACGGGCGCCCAGGGCCATCCGTACTCCGATCTCGGCCCGGCGACGGGCCACCAGGTATGAGATCACCCCGTAGATCCCCACTACCCCCAGGACCAACGCCACACCTCCGGCCATGACAAGGAGCACCATGGTGAAGGCCATGCGGGCGCTACCGTCGGCCACGATCCTCTCCGTGGTCCGCACCCGGGCGATGGCTACGTCGGGATCCACGTCGGCGACCCGTGCCCGGATGGCACTCAGAAGCCCCACGGCGTTCCGGGCCCGGACAGCCACCGCTCCATTCCGGGCGGACACCCCGGTGATGGCCGGCCCAACCAGGGGGAAGTAGATGAGAGGATCGCCGACCCCCATCAGGTCCAGGGCCGGGACATCCTCCACCACGCCCACGACGGTGCTCCAGGTGGTGTCCGATCCCAGGGCCACACGGCGACCCAGGGGGGTCTCCCCGGGGAAGTAGCCCCTCGCCAGGGACCGGTTGATCACTACCACGGGTTGGCCCCCTTCCGCGTCGGCCCGCTCCAGGCCACGCCCCTCCAGGATCTCGATGCCCATGGTCCGGAAATAGTCCGGTCCGGCTCGTCGCACCGCCACCACGGGCGGAAGGGTACCTTCCGTCTCCACCCGCCCTTCCACCCTCACATGGTTCCCGTTGCACCAGCCGTCCAGGGGCAGGCAGGTGACGAAGCCCGCTGCCTCCACCCCCGGGAGTCCGCGGATACCGGTGACCAATGCCTCGCTGAAGGCCGCCGCCGCCGGCCCGTCTGGGTATTGGGAGAGGGGCAAACCGAAGGAAAGAGTCAGGATGTCGGGGCTGGCCTCGAACCCGGGATCCACCGCCTTCAGATGCATGAAGCTCCGGACCATGAGGCCCGAGCCCACGAGGAGAACCAGGGCCAGGGCCATCTGGGACGCCACCAGGAGGCTCCGGGCCCGAACCCGAATCCGGTCCGCCGTGGCCCCGGAGGTGGCCCGGAGGGTGCCCACGATGTTGGGACCTCTCCGGAGGAGGGGAATGGCTCCGAAGGCGAGGCCGGCCAGGGTCATGACCGCCAGAGCAAACAACAGGACGCTCCCGTCCACCCCCACCTCCTGGAGGCGGGGGAGCGTCGCCGGACCGTGAAGCACCAGGAGCCGGATCGCCCCCTGGGCCAGGGCAAGGCCCGCCAATCCACCCAGGCCCGAGAGGAGAACACCCTCCACCAGGGCGTCGTACACCTGATCCAGGCGCCCCGCCCCCAGGGCTCCCCGGACCGCCACCTCCCGCTGCCGACTCTCGGCCCGGACCAGGAAAAGGTTCGCCACGTTGGCGCAAGCGATGACAAGGACCATCCCTACGGTCCCCAGCAGGATCCAGAGCGTACGGGCCACGCGGCCCACTATGGAGGTCTTCAAGGAAGTGGCCAGGGCCGTCACGCCGACGTCCTCCAACATCCATCGAACCAGTCCCGGCTCGGCCGGGAAGCTCTCCTCGAGCCCTCGGTACAGCGCCTGGGTTTCACTCCTCACCTCCGAGGGCGTCACCCCATCCCGCATCCTCCCGACGGCCTGGAGCCAGAACCCGCCGAGGGTCGCGTCCGCATCCAGGTGCAGAGGAAGCCAGAGGCGTACCTCGTTGTCGGGGTACCGGAAGGAAGGCGGCATCACCCCCACCACCTCGGTGGGGGTGTCGTCGATGAGGATGGATCGGCCGACAATGGCCGGGTCGCTTCCGTACCGCCGCGACCATAGGGCGTGGCTCAGCACCACCACCGCAGGCCCACCCGGTGCTCCATCTCCCTCCAGGAACCATCGGCCCCTCTCCGGAGGCACGCCCAGAACCTCCCCCAGAGAGGGCGTCACGAGGGCTCTCCGCACTCGCTCCGGATCCCTGTCCCCCGTCACCGTCACCGCGCCGGTGGAGAATGCCCCCATGGCGGTCATGGTGTGCTGGTGCCGGGAGATGTGATAGATCAATCCGGAGGTGAAACCCAATCCCTCGGTGAGGTCGATTCCCGGCCCGGCATTGTCCAGCCAGACCAGCTCGTCGGACTCCGGGTACGGGAGGGGGTCCAGGATCACGCTGTCCACGACGGCGTAGATGGCCACCGTGCCCCCTATTCCCAGCGCCAGGGTCAGGGCGGCCGCCAGGGCGAAGCCAGGGTTACGAACCAGCCTCCGGGCTCCATGCCGGATGTGACGACCGGCCAACCCCCGGCCCCGCCGGGAGCCCAGGGCAGCCCAGGCCAATCCGCTCCACTCCCGAAGGTGGAAGGCGAGGCGCACGAGTAGCCCCCGGTCCTTCAGTGCTGCTGCACGCCGGCGGTAGGTCTCCAGCATGTCGCCGGCCCACTCCCTCTCCCCGGTGGGGTAGAGACGAAGGAGCGCCCGGTACACCCGTTCAGTCCACATGTCGGTTCCTCCTCACGCCGTCCGGGGGAAAAGGCGTTTCTCACGGGCCACTGCCACGAGCTCCTCAAGCCGCTCCATCTCCAACCCGACCACCTGACGGCCGAGAGGGGTGAGGCGGAAATACCGGCGGCGGGGGTCGGGAGACTCCGCCTGTGCTTCCGGGGCTTGATCCACCAGCCCGTCTTCCGCCAAGCGCTTCAAGGCCTGATAGAGTCCACCGGTAGTGGGGTTCAGCCGCCCTCCCGACCGCTCCTCGATCTCCTTCCCGACGCCATATCCGTGAAGGGGCCCGTCTCCCAAAGTCAGCATCACGTGGAGAGCCAGATCGCTCAGCGGAAGGAAGGCCTCCGGGTCTCGGTTGTCCGTCATCTCTCTCACTCCGTTCTCTCGCGTCATTCCATCCCGCCGCTGCAGGTGGTGCTGCCCACAGTCTCCGCTGCCGCCACGAGCTCCCGCGAATCACACTATATGAGGCGCTACTATAGTAGGACGCGCGAAAGGCCGAGATGGTTTCAGTGACTCCGGAGCCGGCCTTCCAATTCATTCGGGACGTGCCGGTGGACTGGGAGCGGACCGAGGTTCTGGAGGGAACGGTGGGAGACTACGTGGTGGTGGCGCGGCAGGAACGAGGCGGGGACGACTGGTACCTGGGGGCCATCACCGACGAGGAGGCACGGACCTTTCAGGTGCCGTTGTCGTTCCTCCCACCCGGTCGGAGGTACCTGGCCGAGATCTATGCCAACGGACCCGGTGCCCACTGGCTCACGGACCCTCTCCCGATCGAGATCGCCGAACAACCCGTGGACTCGGGGACAACCCTCGTCCTGAACCTGGCTCCCGGGGGCGGGCTGGCGATCCGGATTCGGGCGGAAAGGTGATGCCTATTTCCGGTGCGGTGGCGCACAGCGTGCCAGGGGAGACGCCTTTAGAACTTAGTGCATGGGTTCGGCCAGGAACCGAATGTTTGCTCGGAGGAAGTGCCCCGGACAGAATGAAACGGACACCGGCCCTCACCTCCGAGGCCTCGCCTGGTAGTGAGTGCAGGATAGGGGCGACCAGTTCGGCGCCCGGCTCCGGCCGGGAAGCAGAGAGTCGGATGGGAGGTGACCCGGCTGGTGGAGAAAGCCGCGCACCGCCAGTACGTCGACGGAACCCAACCCGTACGTCATTTGGCGTATTGGGGCATCGGACCCCAAACCCCATGATCTCTTCATCGTTCACGGATTGATCCGTACACCCTGGCACCAAGGTTTTCCATGTCCCACTGAGAACGAGAAAGCTATGCGAAAGATCTCAAAGCAAACCTGGGGGTGGGCTCTCTACGACTGGGCCAACTCAGCCTTTGCCGTGTCGATTCTCGCGATCGTGTATCAACTCTATTTCAAGACCCGACTTGCGACGAGCGGCGTTGATGGAGACGGAAACCTGGTCGAAGCGGTGACACTCCCGTTTGGCTGGACGATCGGCAGTGAGGCGCTTTGGCCTTTGGTGGTTGCAGTTTCCATGGTCCTGGTGGTCTTGATCACCCCGGTGGTGGGGGCCGTCGCTGACTACGCGGGAAAGAAGAAGAGTTTTCTGTTCTTCTTCTGTGCACTAGGGGCTTCAGCCACCAGCCTGATGGTTCTCCTTACCGTGGGTATGTGGAAACTGGGAATCTTGCTATTTGTCGTGGCGAATGTGTCCTTCGTTGCCGGGAATGTGGTTTACAACGGTCTCCTGGTGGACGTCACAGACTCTGAGGAAGAGGTCGCATTCGTCTCCGGCTTCGGGTGGGCTCTGGGCTACCTCGCCAGTTTCCTTGTTCTGGCGCTGAGTTTGGTGCTTTTGTGGTTCGAGATCCCCTCCGCGGACGGAGCATACAGACTCTCGATCTTCGGCGCGGGATTATGGTGGGCTCTGTTCGCGATCCCGACCTTTCTCTGGGTTAAGGAGCGGACTCAGCCTCAGGCGCTTCCAGAGGGCGAGAGCTTGCTATCGGTGGGTTTCTCCCAGCTGAAGAAGACCGCTCGAGAACTCCGGCTTCTTCCGCAATTGGTCCTTTTCCTAGCCGCGTTCTTTCTCTACAACGATGGAATCCAAACCATCATCAGCCAGGGAACCAACTTCGCAGATGAAGTCCTCCAAATGAGTAAAACGGAGATCGTCCTGGTTTTTCTCATGATCCAGGTTGTGGCTTTCCTGGGGTCTCTCCTCTTCATCCGAGTGGAGAGGAGGATCGGGACCAAGACCGCCCTTGTCTCCGCTCTCACCGTTTGGGTTGCATTGATCGGGTGGGCTTTTGTGATGCACGATTCCCGCGAGTTTTGGGTCCTCGGGTTCATGGGCGGTCTGGTCCTTGGTGTGTCTCAGTCAGCGTCGAGGACCATCTATGCTTGGATGATTCCCCCCGAACAGGCAGCGGAGTTTTTCAGCCTGTACGCTATCGTGGGGAAAGTCGCCTCCGTTATCGGCCCATTCCTTTTCTTCCTTGGGGCGTTGTTTGCTTCACGTCTGGCAAACGTGCCTCTGGTGAACTCCATGGCTTTGGCGGTTCTGCCTCTGTTCATCATGGTCCTGGTGGGTCTGGGCCTACTCTTGAAGGTGGATATCGAAAAGGGGCGAGCAGAGGTGAGCGCACGAAAGTTGGGATGAGTGAGCCTCCCCAGAAGCGCCCGGGTTCAGAGGGCTAGAATCCACAACCCGGCCCCTCCTCGTTTCAGGGGGGCAGGTCATTCAGGAGGTAGCACAATGGAGTCTCGAGGACGGAATGTCGGCTGGGATCTGTGGGGACGGTGGCTTCTCGCTACTGTGGTCGGGTGGGGTGTGGGGCTTGTCGTCACGATTGTGCTCTCGTACGCAGTCGTGAACCGGTTCCATCCGGAAGAGACCAATCTGATCGCAGGAGTGTGCATCGGTGCTTCGGTTGGCTCGGCACAGGCGGTTGCTACCCGCGGGGTGCTTCCTTTGAATTGGTTATGGGTGCTCGGCGTGATCGTCGGCATGGGGGTGCCCTACACCGTCGTCATTCTGTCGGTTGAGGCATGGCTTGGAGCCATCCAGGCATCGGGACTTTGGTTGGTCCCCATCGTCCTCGTCGGAGGAGCGCTGGCCGGATTGCTGCAGGTGGGGGCATTGAACCGCCATACCCTCAAAGCGCATCGGTGGATTTGGATGAGCGTGGTAACATGGGGCGCGACCTGGTTGATCAGCGTTTCACTCCGCGAACCGGGGCTCATGGTAGGAACACTGGCGTTCGGAGCCCTGAGCGGTGCGTTTCTCATTCGGCTCGTGAGAGCCTCACCTTATCGCGATGCTTTCTGACCGCCTTATCTGGCTGTTGACGGATCAGCTCGAAACCCCGGAGGACCACGTTCTGCTCATGAACCTCGGATTACACGTACACCACGCCTCTCGGAAGGCGGACGCCTCCACCGATGGTCAGCTCCCGGTCCCTCACCAGCCTGTCCCTGAGCGACTCGCCCTCAATGTGCGGCATGACGTAGTAGAAGAAACCGCTGGTCTCCTCCCCGCAAACGAGGCCAGCTTTAGGAAGGTGAAGAGGAAGTATTGGGAACTGGGCCGAAGGCCCCTGAAGGGACTCTTGGGAGGCGGTTTCGGATGCGGAGGTGTCGGTACACCGAAGAGGAGATCGCTGCGCCGGATCCGGCGCAACCAGTCCCGGGAGCCCCTACGCACGCCTAACCAGAATTCCCGTAATGACCTAAGCCAAGTTTTCTTCTTCTCTTTATTGAACAAAAAGCGAATCAAAAAAAACGGCCCTCCCGGAACTTCCAGACCACATCTCCCCACCCCTGTCTGAAACAAAGGAGGGGTGGCCTCGTAGTACCCCTCAGTGACCCACCCCTCATTGACTGAGGGGTTCAGAAACAGGAGGGGCATGAGGATCGGGAAGCCGAACCCTACGAAAGGGCGTCCTCCTCCTTTTCAGGTGACCTGAACCGTACGGACGGAGATCTCATGGCCGGCAGCAACCTCTTCACCGGGACCCTCGACCTCCTCATCCTTCGGACCCTGAGAGCAGGTCCCAAGCACGGCTATGGGATCGGGAAGTGGCTGGCCGATGTCACCGGAGGAGAGGTGGAGTTGGAGGAGAGCGCCCTCTACCCGGCCCTCCACAGAATCGAAAGAAAGGGTCTGATCGAGGGGGGATGGGGCCTGACGGATACCGGCCGAAAGGCTCGCTTCTACTCCCTCACCCCCAAGGGCAATCGAGCTCTGGAGAAGGAGACTTTCCGCTGGGAAGCCCACGCCGGAGCAGTCTTTGCCGTTCTCCGCTCGTAGGAGGCTTGAGGCCATGAAACGCTTCTTCCGTGTCCGGGACTTCCAGCCCGACGCCGAGCAGGATGTTTCCGAGGAGTTCCTGGCCCACTTGGAGTTGAAGGTGGAGGATCTGGTCAGGCAGGGTCTCTCAGAGGCAGAGGCTCGGGAGATGGTCAGGCAGGAGATGAAGACGGAAGGCACGTGCGGAGCGGCCAGGCACCGGTCGGAGGCACAGACCAGAGCCCGGCTCCGGAAAAAGACCATCCGCACCCGATTGGATGCCCTGGGCCAGGATCTGAGGTTCGCCCTCCGACGGATGGTCCGGAGTCCCGGTTTTACCGCTGCCGCTCTCTTCTCCCTGGCCATCGGGATCGGAGCCAACACGGCGGTCTACAGCGTGGTGAACGCCCTCATTCTCCGGCCACTTCCGTACGATAATCCCGAGGAGCTGGTTCGGGTCTACACCGACTACCCGGGCCGTTCTCCTTGGGCGAGCTCCGCCTACCCCGACTACCTGGACATGAAGAAGTTGGACGACACCTTCGCCGAGGTCGCGGCCTGGTACAACATCCTGGCTCCCGTCACCATCGGTGAGGAACCCAGGATGTCCACGGTGGAGGCGGTGTCGGCAAACTACTTCCCCATGTTGGGAGTGGACCCGGCCTTAGGCCGGACATTCCTCCCTGACGAGGACCTGGAACCGGGACAAGACCCAGTCGTCATCCTTGGGTACGGACTCTGGAACCGAGCCTTCGGCGCCGACCCGGGCGTACTTGGCCGAAGCATCCGCATCGGCGGCCAGCCCTACACCGTGGTAGGGGTGGCGCCCGAGTCTTACGGCTCCGGCGCCATGAGCAGCCTCAGTGCAGACGTCATCGTTCCGGTGAGCATGGGGGCCCAGATCGAGGGCGCCCAGGGGGAGAACCACTACTCCTCCCGGCGATACCGGACATTCGATGTGCAAGCCCGCCTGAGGGCAGGGGTGACGATAGAGGAGGCCCGGGCCCGGATGGAGATCTTTGCCGCCAACCTCCAGGAGGCCTATCCGGAGTCCAACCAGGACCGGCAGTTCAACCTCCTCCCCGCCGGAGATGTTTCGTTCAGCCCGGAGATCGATCAACCACTCTCCATGATGGCCGGGTTCCTCATGGCCGTGGTGGGTCTGGTCCTTCTCCTGGCGTGCACCAACCTGGCCTCCTTCCTCCTGGCCCAGGGAGTCAGGCGCCGTAAGGAGATCGCCGTTCGGCTGGCCATGGGTGCTCCACGGCGCCGGCTGGTCCGGCAGCTCCTCTCCGAGACCGTCCTCCTTGGGCTCCTGGGCGGCTTGGCCGGAGTTCTGGTGGCCTCCTGGGCCCTGGGTCTCCTGGACTACCTCATCCCGGCCCTCCCCGCCGCCATCTCCCTGGATCTGGGCTTGGACTGGCGGGTCCTCTCCTTCTCCCTGGCTCTGTCCCTGACATCGGGAGTCCTCTTCGGCCTGGCCCCCGCTCTCCAGAGCACCCGGCCCAACATCACACCCACCCTCAAGGAATCGGCTCCTTCCCTGGGCCGAGGGCGCACGTTCAACCTCCGGTCCATCCTGGTGGGGTTCCAGATGGCGGTTTCGGTCATCCTCCTGGTGGGAGGAAGCCTCTTCGTCCGGTCGCTCCTGGTGGCCCAGGACGTGGACCCCGGGTTCACGATCCAGGGTGTGGGAACGGCCTGGATCGACCTCCCCATGAGCGGGGTCCCCCGGGAGGAGTGGACCCAGACACAGCGAGCCCTGGCCGAGCGCATCGCCGCCGAGCCGGGCATCCAGTCTGTGGCATGGGCGGGCCACCTCCCCCTGGCCCTGGGATCCAGCCACCAGACTTTCAACGTCCCCGGCGTGGAACCGCCACCGGGTCAGGACGGTCATTCCCTCTTCTATACCCAGGTGGGCCCGGACTTCTTCGAGACTTTGGGCATCCCAATCATGGCCGGCCGGGGAATCACCCCCGAGGACGAAGCTGGAGCACCCGACGTGGTTGTGGTGAACCAGGCCCTGGCCGAAAGATTCTGGCCCGGAGAGAGCCCCATCGGGAAACAGATTCTCCGTGGGTCGGCCGAGAGAGCAGCCACGGTGGTTGGGGTCGTCGGCACCACCAAGGTGGAGCGGCTCGGCGAGGACCCAGCTCCCTTCGTATACCTGGCGGCATCCCAGTATCCCACCTCCTTTTTCCGCCTGGTGGCCCGCGGCCCGGCACATGCCTCGTCGGTGGTGGCTACCCTCCAGCGTGTGACCCGTGATGTGAACCCCAACTTCGCCGTCATGGAGGTGAGGTCCATGGAAGACAACGTGGCCCTCCGCCTCTTCCCCTCTCGCGTAGCAGCCCTCCTCCTGGGAGCCTTCGGCGGGCTGGCGCTCCTCCTGGCAGCCATCGGCCTGTACGGCGTGGTGAACTTCTCTGTCTCCTCCCGCACCCGTGAGATCGGAATCCGCATGTCCCTGGGCGCCAACCGGAGCAAGGTCATCGGGATCATGATGAAGGAGGCCATGGGTGTGGTGGCCATCGGTGGAGTGCTCGGGCTGGCTGCGGCGTACGTCCTGGCCAGGCTGGTCCAGGTCTTCCTCTTCGGGATCCAGCCCGGAGACCCCGTCACAATGATCCTGGTCCCGCTCCTCCTGGGAAGTGTGGCCCTTGCAGCCGGCTTCGTACCGGCCCGCCGGGCCATCCGGATAGATCCCACCCAGGCGCTGAAAACGGAGTAGGCGGACGCTCCCTCCTGGGGTCGCCGATCCCGGGTAGGGCTCCGGCCTGCGAAGTTGCAGCGAGGGGGGGCTCCCGCAGCCGACAGGGACCGTCCGACAGGAGAGCGAATTCGAGGCAGGGAACCTCTGGTTCGGCACTCTGGACCTGCTCATCCTCCGTACCCTCTGTTCCGGCCGGATGAATCGACGTAGAGCAGGCCGTCGAGGACGAAAAGAGCCCCACCCGGTCGCAGATGACCAAGAGGGGCCTTTGTTTCCGAAAAATGGGCCCGGGTAGACTCGAACTACCGACCTCACGCTTATCAGGCCCCTATCAAATAGGCCAAATCCCGGCAATTTGCCGTACTTTCACGGGTAGAACGCACGATCTGCCGTACTTTTCCGGCAAACATGCTGGAATCTGCCGGGATTTAACGGCCCAATGACGGGCCCAATCGACACAGAGGACTTCCTTCTTATCCCCTACATGGATTCCCCCCAGACCGAGCTCGCCATGAGGCTCGGCGGTGGACAAGCAGACGAGGTCGCCCAG
>JASFVN010000132.1:0-11134 GCA_050049805.1 Gemmatimonadota bacterium | reverse complement strand
CCTGCCAACCGGCCACTTCTCGTCTCAGTTCCTCGTTCACTATGAGGTGGAGCTTCCCTCCAAGAACCACGGAGTTCAGGGCCCCCACCGAGAACTTTGTCCCAGACCACCACCAGAGCATCAATCCGATGAGTTGATCCAGAGAGTCAGGGGAAATGTCGGGGGAGGAGCCTGCCGCGAGTGCCATGAGCTCCAGTTCGGCCTCCTCGACGGCCCGATGATGGATGCGAGCCTCTTCGAGCAACTCTTTGTTCTCCCGGAACTCATCGAGGAGGGCAATCAGAACCCGTTCCTCCTCTTGCCTCTCTTGGTGTCCATCCCACCAGGCGTCAATTGAGAAAGCGAGAAGGATGCTGGCTACAATAGCGACGCCTTCTAAGGATAGACGGCTAAAGGAGCCTCGAATGGACCGATTCTCTGACATTGCCGACCTCCCTTGGGAGTCAACTCAGGTTTGATGGGAAGGCCCACCGCTTTTTCCGGAAAGTTCGGAGGTTGCCGGCGCCGCGCTCCGTCCCGAGCTCTCCGGAGCGAATGAAACGAGCGCTGGCGGCAACCTTGTGCTACACGGCGTTGCAGCTCTGGGTCTCCCGCTGCGGACCTACGGCGCCACACCATAGCACCGATCACCAGGACTACCACCGAAACCGCCAGCGGGAGGAACCGGCGAGGTCCAAACGCCCGCTCCATTCGAACCCCGCCGGGATGGGCCGCATCAGAGTAGTAGAAGCCATGATCTGGGCGCCAGTCCTCCATCTGAATCACGGAAGCCAGAGAACTCGATAATGCCGGAAGAATCCTCTCTCCGGTGAGGCGCTCAAAGATCGTACCGGCGACGTTGAAGTCCCAGTTATTGTACCACCATGTCTCGCCAGGCTGACGACTTCCTCGAGCTGGCCGACCGTCCGCGGCGTCCGCGGCCTCGCCAACGGCTGGCAAATACACCCCGGAGCTGGAGGTCAGAATGTCACGGACGGTCGCACCACTCTCGGTCGGGATCAGTTGCGTCCGATCCTGTATCCCCAACTCGGCAAGCGTCGCATCCAGATCGATCTGGCTCGAGTAGGCTCCGTAGAGGACGCTGAGCAGGCTCTTGCGAATGGAGTGGATCGGGAATCGCAGATCGACCTTGCCCCAGGAGGCGACGACGCCGTACCCGGGGGTCAGGGGCGCTTGATCTCCAACCCGATCTATGGGAACCTCTGAGACACAGCGCCTAACCCGAGCCCGAAACCCCGCTCGGCATGACGGCAAGACGCCAACAACGCCAGTCGGGTCGATTCGACCGTCGCAATGCCGTGTAACGGTCTTAGGTTGCTGAACTGGCGCTATCCTCGCGGATTCCAGGCCCACTCCTCTTCGATTCCTCCGCGTCTGTTCCCCAGCTCACTTCTGTTCGTGCCGGTTACTCTGCAGCGGCCGCAGGCCGCGGAAGCGGAACCCGTTTTGATAAGTGACGTCCATCCCTTCAGCCTCCCACACTCTGTACGCAAGAACAGAATGATGGCTGATGATCAAACACCCGTCCGGACCTTCTCGGAGATCCACTCCGCCATTACGCGCAGGGCTAGGCCTATATTCCCGATTTGGCAGTGATTCTCTGCATGGTCTGCCTTGGAGAACACCCGCTCGGTCACGGAACGGGCAGAGGTGAGACGGCGGAGCTGCTCCCGGTGGAGGCCGAAGGGAATGAAATGGTCATTTCGGGATGCCAGGACTAGCACGTCCTGCCTAACCCGATTAGACCGCAAGTTCTCCGCATTCATCTCCATGGCAAACTCCAAGCCCGCCATGGGTTCATCGACCCCAAGGACGTACATGAGATGACTGATATTCCATGCCTCCATCCCCCCTTGGCGAATCTTCTTGAGGGACAGCCTGTTGGTGAAGTCCCTGAAATGGTCACAGAAGAACTTCAAGAGCCAAGCAGCCGGCCTTGGTGCCACCCTCATGTAATCATAGGCATGACCTGAGGCGATTACACGCCGCACTCTTCCCTCGAGCGACGCTGCCCTCAAGGCGAAATAGCCTCCCATGGAAAGACCTATCAGAGTGACGTCCTCAAGGTCCGTGTAATCCAGAACTGCTCTCACCGGATACTCCCAACGGTAGTCAAGGGGAAGCTTCCCTCTTCGCCTCGCATCCCCTTGCCCGGGGCCGTCGAATCCAATGACCCGATAGCCTCTCTCGGAGAAGTACCACATGAGGGAATAAAATTCCTCGATGAAGGAGTCATAACCTCCATGAAGGAGGATCGTACCCTGGGAACTGCCTTTTGGGGGTAGGTCGATGGCAGGGAGGGAAGAATCTCCGTAAGGGATCTCAATGCGCTGGTCCTTGGATCCCGGAAACGCCTGGAGGAAAAGCTCCCGGAAACGGTCATAGAGAGTGACCTTGTCCGGATCATCCGGGAAGGTGTAGAACTCGGTTGCTCGTACATAGAAGGCGGCGTTTCGGAGGCGTTCTTCCGCGACAGCAAGATCGGCCTGTCGCAACATCTCCTTCTTCCATTCGGCGAAACTGCCGATTCTTTTTCCCGCCTCTATTAGATCTTCGGCCCGAGCGTAACCCAAGGAGTAGGGGCGATTCAGTTGGAAGTTGAACAGTTGCTTCCTATGGAACCGTTCGTATCCAACCGGGAACACAAACTCAGGTGTGTCAGCCGAGCCCATCGGCTCTCCTCCTCAGGGAAGCGAGGAAAGGGTGTCATTAAACGTTCAGAAGTTGCCGGCGCGGCGCTCTGCGCCGTGCTCACTGAAGCGAGCTCCGCGAGCGAAAGCGGCAACTTTCTTGATATGAGAAGTTGCGGCTCAACTGGCCGCTTCAGACTTGGTCTTCGGCCTCAGCCTCTTTCAGATTCCTGATTGCATTCTCCCATTCGGATCTGAGCCCCAGTTCTGCGACCCACTTCTCCAGATAGTCGCGGTCAAGCCTTTCCCAGGCCCGCTCGAGGAGTTGCAGTACATCTCGGCGTTGGAGGGCAGAATCACCCAGGCGGCCCCATTCGAGCTTCGCAATCAGGATGTCCTCAAGGCTTGCGATCGACACCTCGAGATCCAGAAGGGAGACTTGCTCCCGGCGGTCAAACTCGGTTCTACTGAAAGGTCGGTCTTTCCGGATGATGAAGTCGACTTTCCACCCGGAGGACGGATCGATCGCGTTGAATTGTCCCCGGGTCCTATGCGCCTCCAGAGCGACATTCCGGTCAACGTACCAACCGGTCTTCTGAAGTCCCTGGACAATCTTCTCCACTCCGCCCTTTTCTGTCGCAATCACAACATCCAGGTCCTGAGTCGCACGGGGTATTGCGTAGAATGCCGAAGCCAGAGAGCCGGTGAGCATATAGGGCACACCGGCTTCATCGAGGATTCCAATGACCCGGTGGAGAAACCTGGTCAAGCTCATGTGGTTAAAGGGAGGGTGATCCCGTAGTCCTCCAACACGAGGCGGGCCACCCTTTCCTGAGGGGTCATGTCCGGGAAACGCGCGCGAATCCCCGAGAGGCGCACCTCGCGTACGGCGTCACTCAGTTCCACGGCGGCGAAAAGCCGCGCCGCGCCGTCCATACGATCCAGGACCGCGTTGTACTCAGCCCAACTGGCTGGAGTCGTATCTAGAGGGCGAAAGATCATAATCGGAATCTAAGCCAGGCCTTGGTCAACCGCATCGCTGGTGCAATATCTCATAGCGTCCAGAAGTTGCCGGCGCGGCTCTCTGAACCGTGCTCCCCGGAGCGAGTGAAACGAGCGAAGGCGGCACTTCATTGTCATCGGATGGCACCTCTCCAGCGGCCGGCTTTCCAGAGTCTTCACGGGAACGATCCGGTCGCTGCGATCTGAGCCCCAGCTCCCAGCCTAAGGGAGACCGTTGATTTTCGCTGCGGAGACCGGGCAAAAAGTACTCTTGCACCAACGGCCGCCGATGCTTGCATGGACTTCGAAGGGTAGCCACCCGGGATCAGAGAAAGAGGGCCGGCTCTTTACGATCTGCGAATAGGGTATTGAGTCGGACCGCTGCGTCCAAGACTGGACCGGGCTTCATCGTTTTCGCCCCCTCCGGACAGTTCTTTATGCAAGCACAACAAGTGAAGCACAGCTCCGTATCGATCACGCGGCTGTCCTGCGAATCGATGGCCCCGACAGGACACCCGTCTGCACAGGTACCACATTGTGTGCATTCATCACTGACATCGATAAAGTCGACGCTCCAGAGCTCCGTGATCCCTCCATAAGGGAAGTTACCGGGGAGATCTACGCCATCTACTTTGTCGATTGCTGAAGCGGACTCGAGTTTTTCCCATACTCTCCGACCGAAGTCCTCCGCTTGGCGTAGGTCACTCGCATCGGGACGTCCTTCGGCTGTTGGTAGTCCGGAACTAGAGAAGGAGTGTTCGCCCACAAAGGCTGCACCCGCAATCGGTATGCCTCCGCGACTGGACAAAACGTTTCCGAGCTCAAGGAGGGCATCTTCGTATGCGCGATTCCCATAAACGACCACGCATGCTACGGGTGTGTTTCGAGCCTGAATCGCTTCCAACCAACCGGTCAGCAGTGCTGGTACTCGTCCCATATAGACGGGCACTGCGATGACAAGCAGCTCGTCCTCCCGGGTATGTAAAGGCTGTCTCCTCGCATCTGGCGTGGTGATATCAATGAGTTTCGCTGACTCTTGACCAATCCCGCGAGCAACACTTCGAACGACGGCCTTAGTCGTCCCCGTTGGGGAAAAAAAAGCCAGCTTCGCGGATCGAATCTCCATCGCGCCCCGTCCTTGACTCTAGAGAACTCCTCCCGTCCCTATCTTCAAGTGACTACACGACCATCGGGATGTCTAGGCGCTGTCCGATAACGTTTCTAGTGTGCCGACGCGGCCCGCAAGGTGGGCCGTGTTCCCCTGAGCAAACGTAGCAAGCGCAGGCGGCACCCGGTTGTTAACTGAAACCTGCTACTGGAAGGGGAAGATGAATCTCCCTTCCTTTTGCACGCGCCGAACCGTCTCGGCCAGTTGAAGACCCAGGCCCGTTCCCCCCCCGACGCGTCGGAAGACGATCTCACCCCTGGAATCCACCACGAAGATCGTAGGCGTCGGAGAGACGGCGTAGTCGACCCAAGCTTGGGGAGAAACGACTTGCTGCCATCCGGGCGTGACCGCTTCGAGACCACCAGACGCCTCTTCCTCGCTGGTCACGACGCTGGCGAGGATGACGCCCGAATCTCCGGGGAAGGCTCGTTGAAGACGTTCGAAGTCCGGCCTGTTATCCCGACACGCGGAGCAACTCCTGGAACAGAATACGAGTACCGTCGTGTGGCCGAGGGTCTCGGAGAGAGAAAAGGCGGTGTCGGTCCCCCAAACCGGGCCGGAGAGATCGGGGGCCTTCCAGCCCACGTCAACTGGCGTGTGATCGGTGGGATACAAGAGTGCTGCTCCGACCGAGAAGTCTATGACGAGGGTCCAGAACCGGCCGCCGAGACCAACGGTAAGATTGGAGTCCAGATAATGCTCGTACGCTCCGTCGGCGTCCGGATCTGAGAAGACGATGGCTGCCCCTTCCGAGAACCGCTGCAACCCGATCCCGAGCCTTTCCCCGTCCACCTCCAGCGTTGCCTCCCATATCCCTCCGATCTGGTATTCCACGCGACCGGACGAGCTTGCCTGAAAGATGATGGGAAGGGGAGCACCGGAAGGTACTTCTGCGTCGGATTCAGTTGTGGGGACCCTGATTTCAACCTCGACGAATCCAGTATCAGGCACCTGGATCCATGTCTCCCGTCTAAGGACTCCCCGATTCAGAGAGAACACGGAAATACCGTCATTGGAACGGTCGCCGTTGGGTTTTCGCAGAACGAGGAATCCGAGGTCCGTGGACAAGCCCACCTCGGCCCATTCCCCCTCCGACGTCTTGAGAGTATCAGGAATCCCAGGGGGAGGGACGTCGGAGAAGGGGATTCTTGACCATGCGCCACCTAGAGCCGGCTGGTCCAGGTACGTTTCAGTATGAAGAAGGGGAAACCGAAGCGGGCTGTCGTCCTGCGCCGACAGGGAAACCGGAAGGGCGGGAGACGTGGCTGTCAGGACCGCCCAGGCCAGCGCGAGAGATGGGGCAGGTGTTCGCCAATCAGGAATCCGTATCCGATTCATGTCCGGTCTGAGTTAGGGCTCGGAAGTGCGCGGAGGGAAAAGAACGGAAGGGACAGCCCCAAGCCCACATTGACTCCCTCCCCCTTCCCTTGGCTCGGTTTCTGCGCGGAAAAAAACGGGGAGCCCGTCCGCCTCAGTAGATGCCGAGCCTTGGAAGTGTGAGAACTGGGCGTCAACTCAACCCCCTCTATTCTGCTGCCACCGCCCGGAGAGGTCCCACAGGGCCCGGCCGGGGCGCACCGCCAGTCTATGATGTGATGCGAGGAACCGCACCCTGACGCTGCAGCGGTAAACGGGCGTCTCTTCATACCTTCCCCGGTTCCCATCCGTCCGGTGTTAGTGCAGTCGGGGTCAGGCCAGCCGTGAACCCCAACCCACAGATCAAGCCGTCGCCGTCCAGGTCGGCGTCCCGGTACTCCGGTGTATCAGGCATGTAGAGGCCCTCATTTCCGGGGGGGACAAATCTGCACCCATAGGTCGGGCTGATGCTCTGAATCACCCCCCCCTTCTGAGCGACACTCAGGGGAACCGGGCCACTGAGCTGATTGTCGAAGAGCCACAACTCACCAAGGTTCGCCAGGTCTCCTAGCTCCTCAGGGATGGAACCGATGAGTTTGTTGCCGAAGAGCCACAGCGCGAGAAGGTCCAGGTTGCCCAACTCTGGAGGAATCGAGCCGGTGAGTTGGTTCCCACCGACACCCAAGGCCTCGAGGCTCGCCAGATTGCCGAGCTCTGGAGGGATCGAGCCGGTGAGATCGTTGGAGTCGAGACCCAGGAACTTGAGTCTCGCCAGGTTCCCCAATTCGGCGGGGATGGTGCCGGTTAGCTGGTTGGAAGCGAGATTCAGGCTCTCAAGGTTCGTCAGCTTGCCAAACTCCGGAGGAATGGTGCCGTTGAACTGGTTAACCGGGAAATACATAAGGCGAAGGTTCGCCAGGTTGCCCAGCTCCGAAGGAATGGTTCCGCTGAGCTGGTTGTGGTAGAGGTTCATCCCTTCGAGGTTTGTCAGGTTGCCGAGCTCGCGTGGAAGGGACCCGGAGAGTCGGTTGTTCTTGAGATCAAGGCTGCGGAGATTCGCCAGATTGCCCAGCTCCGGAGGAATGGAGCCAGTGAGGTTGTTCCCATATAGATACAGGGTTTGAAGGTTCGCCAGGTTGGCCAGCTCTGGAGGAATCGAGCTGGTGAGCTGGTTGGAGCCGAGACGCAGAACCTCAAGGCTCGCCAGGTTGCCCAGTTCCGGAGGGATCGGACCGGTGAGATCGTTGCCGGCAAGATCCAGGCTCTGAAGGTTCGTCAAGTTTCCCAGCCAGGGAGGAACCGGGCCGGTGAGATCGTTGAGGACGAGATTCAGGTCCTGAAGATTCGTCAAACTCCCCAGCTCGGCAGGAATCGAGCCCGTGAGACGGCTGCGGTTGAGATCGAGGCCCACAACCGTGCCAGCCTCACAGGTCACACCGAACCAACCGCATGGATTCGTGCCTTCCAACCAACCCGGGGCCTCCCTCCACCCTGGGCCGTTTGTACTATCATATAGAGCCACCAGCGTCCAGCACTCGCCCTCGGATATCTGGGACTGCCCCCAGCAATTGAAACTTCCGACTTCGATGACCCAGATGGTGGCGGTTCCCGTCACACCTTCACTCATCGCTGTGACGGTGCCTATGCCCTTGGAGACCCCGGTAACCAAGCCATCGGCGTCGACGGTGACCACCGTCGGATCGGAGCTGCTCCAGGTAACGCTTCGTTCGAGGGCGTTGCCGCTCCCGTCCGTCGGTGTGGCGGTGAGCTGTTGACTTTGGCCGATTTCCACGGTTCCAGTGTCAGGCATGAGCTCTACGGCCACCACTGGCATCCGTACCTCGACTTCAGTGCCGGTTCTTTCACAAGCAACCAGACACACCACCGGGGCGACCAGAATTGTAATCCACGTGGGTAGGCGGTATCGGACCGTCGTATGAATCCTCCGGAACGATTGGGTCGGGATAATCCAATAATTCAATCTGATTAAATGAAAGTCAAACCAAGCCCCTACCGGAGGAGACAACCACGCCCATTGTGACAGCTTACGCTCATCTGGAAGTCGGTGAGACTGGGAATTGGGGGTCGGTCCGCGGCCTTGAGCAGGGACCGACCGGCCATCGCACCCTTAGGCTCGCCGTCCGACTGGAGAATTCCGAAAAGGAATCGGACGTGGGCATAGGGGCGTTCTCATTGCGGTCTGGGATGGTCCGCTATTGTTTGTCTTCGGTCGAGTTGAGACATGACTCGCGAAGGGGCCTGGCATCGGCATTGGTCTGGATCGTCCGGGAAGAGGGGTCCCTCAACTCGTTGTGAGCCGATCATCCTCTTGAAGAGGACGCGTTTCAAGGCGCGACCGCCCTCAAGATCGGAGCCGACTACGTAGTATCCCGAGACGAAGCAGGCTTTTGAGGATTGTCGATACCCTCCGTCAACCCAGGTGAAATCCTCTCTCTCCTTTGACCTTTTACCCCACGCTTTTCGAAACCCGTTCGAGTCACCGCACAACCCCACTTCTGCTGCGGCTAACCCTTGTTGTCAGCAGAAGTCGGTGCCGAGATCATCGGACACCGCTCTCGATCATCGTATTCAGGCTATCGAGGTGTGACAGTACCAGCCTCATCTCCCCTAAACCCGTGCCGAGCCAGGATGTCCTATTAAGGATGGCGTTTATTACGTCGGGAGTCCCAGGAATCGTAATGAAGTCGCCGAAACTGGGGATTGGCTGGTCTGTTTCTCTCGCCAAATCTCCGATGCCGAATCGCTGGTCAATCCGGTAAACCACGGAAAGGTCTGCGTGTTTTGAAACGGCAGGGTAGACCTGTTCCATCAATATGTTCTGCGCCAACAGTTCATCCCCCACGGCATCCGCAACACGATCTCTCAGGCCCGCAAGCGTGAGCCGTAAATCAGGATTGCGAATCTGCGCCAGGCGACCTGATGAAATGAGGGCATCCAGGGCGCCGAAAGAAAGGTCAAGAGTTGGCGACCAGTAGGTGACACAGAACATGAGGGTGTCCGGCACCGGAACGGACCCGGGTGTCGGCGCACCCGTGAGGAGAGCCAGAATCGCCTCGCTCCCGGCTCTGATTCTCTCTAACGTATCCACTTCGTATTCGACCAGATCCCGGTTCTCTGCCACCTCGCGCGCAACACTTGTGAGTTCTTGATCCAGTCGATGCTGTGCTTCCCTCTCTTCCCACCAAGCGTCAAGCAGGAAGGCAATGAGAATACTGGCGACAATGAGAATGCCTTCCAGGGCCAGACGGCCAACACTACGGTTCTTGGTCCCCATGTTTTCCCTACCGTGAAGGTGACCTGGTCACTATCTCATGTTTCGAATGCCAACCACAAGCCCTTCCGATTTCTGTTAACGTTCTAAGGCTGCCGGACCGGCCTTGGGTCCGCGGAACACCCCCTCAGTTAGTCAGTGTCCGTAATCGAGAGGCGCACGACATACTCTTCGTCGAACTCCCCACGTCGGACTCCCCAAACGAGGCCGGCCCCGAACAGGTGTGGCTCGAACCGTTCCGGGAACCGAATCTCTCCGAGGAAGGTGCCGTCGGCTTCGTAGACATCGTAGGAGAAAGGTTGTGCCCACCCGATGGCCGGTCGTCCATCAGGGTTCTCGCGGGTTTGGATCTGGATCGGCTGGGCATTTCGCTGAACCCAGATCCGGCCATCGCTGCCGACCTCGATCCCCCGGAAAGGCGGCATCACGGAAGGGAGCCATTCGCCCTCCGGCGGTCGATAGGCCGGTTGGCGGTCCATCCACTCAAAGAGGCGGCGGTATTCATCGGCCTCCTCCGGATGGACTGGGAGGTCCTCCACATCGCGGCGAATTCGTAGCACACCGCCTGGGCGACGCACGTCCAGGGAGTACTCGTTGCTGACCCCCACCACGAAGTACCCATCCGGATGCCAACTCCAGTACGTTTGGATCCGGTACGGGCCGCCGCGTTCAAGGGGCATCCCGGGAATTTGGGGCACAGGGAGCGTATCAATTACCTTTCCATCCTCAAGCATGAGGAGGGCCAGGTCGTCGTCGATCCGCGTCGTGACCATCAGCCGGTTTGAGGCGTCAACGAAAACCCAGGTTCCACGCGTGGTCGTCAAGTAGGAAGAACCCAGCGGCCATGGATCCAGTGGCCGTCCGTCCCGAGCGAAACGCAAGATGCGTGGCGAATTGGCCCAGTCGTGCACGTAGAGCACACCTTCCGAGTCGGCAGCCATTCCTAAGGTCAGCGGCCCATACTCACCAGGGCCTTCCCCTGACCGACCGACGGTTCCGACGAAGTCACCCCCGTGGCCAAAATGCCGGATCTCTGGCACTTGCTGGTCGAAAACGTACACCCCGCCCCGAGGGTCCTCAGCCAGTTCTGTGATCTCGCCGAAGATCAAATGATCAGGCCCATCGAGAGCTCCGATGACCAACTCCTCAGTCAATCCAACCTCCGACGACCAAATCTGACCGGACACGGTGCGGACGGTTGTGGTGTCGCCAACCGTCTGCCGCTGAACCTCCCAATTTGCGGATGAAGATTCCCCGCCACATGCAGCAATGAACACTGAGGCAAGCAGGTAGAGATATCGCCTCATTATGTCCTTTCGGATCCGCCGTCCTAGTAACAGAGCCAAGTGCCCTCCGACCTCTGCGCTTGTCCGCTAACGAACCATTCGGTTCCCAGCCGGAGCCGGGCACCTGCTTCATCGCCCCCAACCTACTGCCACCGCTTGGCGAGGCCCCGGAGGGCCGGGCCCGTGGTGTTCAGAATACTGTCACTCGAGTTCAAAGCGAAAAAGAGCGCTGAGGGCCCGCGCGGGAAAAGGGCGTTAAAGAGAAAGGCCGATCCGATGGCTGACAATGCTGCTTCCCGGGGCAAGATATCCTCAAATGGTTCGCGTTTCTGCTGCCGGGCAAGATGCATGGGAACGCCCGGGAGCAAAGAGAGGATTCCCGCGGAGCATGTACGGGCAG
>JASFVN010000445.1:0-3580 GCA_050049805.1 Gemmatimonadota bacterium | reverse complement strand
GATGCTGATGAGGGAAAGCCAATGAAGGTTCTCTATTGGGTCCAGTCTTTCTTGCCCTCCATCGGAGGGATACAAGTGATGGCGGGACGGCTCCTGCCGGCCCTTCAGGAAAGGGGCTTCCGGTTCGTGGTGGTAGCTTCCCATGATTTCTCCGAAATGCCGGATCTGGTGGACTGGGAGGGGATCCCCGTGCACCGGTTTCCGTTTCGGGAGGCTCTCACCCAGGGTGACCCCGGTCTCCTTCTGGAGACCCGCGCCCGGATGAAGGCTCTGAAGGAGGCTTTCCAACCGGAGTTGGTTCATATGAACCTCACCGATGCATCTGTCTTCTTTCACCTCCAGACGCAGACCCAACCCCATCCGCCGTTCTTGCTGACGCCGGGTATGGCCGTGACCCACGAATCGGCCGGTCCCGACACCGTGCTGGGACGTGCACTCCGTTCGGCCGACCGAATCACCACCATTTCACGGGCCATGCTGGACAATCTGGTGAACCTGGTCCCGGAAGTCATCGAACGGTCTGAAGTGGTCTACAACGGCCTGGATGTGCCCGGACTCGCCCCGTCTCCCCTCCCCATGGATCCGCCCCGCCTCCTTTGCCTGGGCAGGGCCTCCGAGGAGAAGGGTTTCGATTTGGCCTTCCACGCCTTCGCTGCCTTGGCCGAGGATTTCCCGGGGGTAGAGATGACTGTGGCTGGGGGTGGCCCTGCCCTGGAGTCTCTTCAGAGATTGGCGGTTGAGCTCGGTATCGGCCACCGAGTGGAGTTCACAGGGTGGGTTGAACCAGAGCAGATTCCTGCTGTCGTGAACCGCTCAACGTTGGTCCTGGTCCCGTCCCGGTGTGTGGAAGGATTCGGCCTGGTGGCTTTGGAAGCCCATCAGATGGGCCGGCCCGTGGTAGCGTCCCGGGTGGGTGGGTTACCGGAGGTAGTGAGGGAAGGGGAGACGGGAAGCTTGGTAGGGGCGGAAGATGCCGACGGAATCGCGGAGGCGGTGGGGGCACTGCTTCGAGACCCGACCCGTCTTACTGCCATGGGCAAAGAGGCGCGACGTTGGGCTCTGGAGGCTTTTTCCTGGCAGGCCCACGTGGATGCCTACGACCGCATCTACCGGGAGATGATGGCTCGGAGTTGAAAAGGGCAGGGCAGCCCCTGCCTTCAGGACTGGAATTCTTTCCCGTGTGCTTCCCTCTGAGCCAGCTCAAGGTCCGCCTCCACCATGATCCTCACCAGCTCTTTGAAGCCAACCCTGGGCTCCCATCCGAGCTCCTTCCGGGCCTTGGATGCGTCTCCCCGGAGGCTGTCCACTTCCGTGGGCCGGTAGTAGGTGGGGTCCACCTCCACGTACTCCTCCCAATCGAGGTTCAGCAGCGAGAACGCTTGGTCGAGGAATTCCCGGACAGAATGGTCCTCCCCCGTGGCGATGACAAAGTCCTCCGGTTTGGGCCGCTGCAGCATCCTCCAGGCTGCGTCCATATACTCCGGTGCATATCCCCAATCCCGCCGGGCGTCGAGATTTCCAAGGTAGAGCTTCTCCTGGAGACCCATCTTTATGCGGGTCGCCGAGCGGGTGATCTTCCTGGTCACGAACGTCTCGCCCCGACGGGGGCTTTCGTGATTGAAGAGGATACCTGTGCAGGCGAAGAGCCCGTGAGCCTCCCGGTAGTTTCGGATGATATGGTAGGAGAAGGCCTTCGCGCAGGCATAGGGGGAGCGGGGATAGAAACGGGTGGCCTCGGACTGGGGGCACTCGTCGGCGGCGCCGAACATCTCTGAGCTTCCCGCCTGATAGAAGCGGGGTGAGAGTCGGGCCTCACGGACAGCCTCCAGGAGCCGGACGGTGCCCATGGCTACCGTGTCCACCGTAAACTCGGGCATGTCGAAGCTCACCCTGACGTGGCTCTGGGCACCCAGGTTGTAGATCTCCCGGGGCCGGATCTCCCTGAGAAGTCGGCTCAGGGTGCTTCCGTCCGTCAGGTCCCCGTAGTGCAGGAAGAGGCGGACCCCTTCCTCGTGGGGGTCCTGATAGAGGTGGTCGATGCGGTCGGTATTGAAGCTGGACGACCGTCGCACGATCCCGTGGACCTCGTACCCTTTCTCCAGGAGCAGTTCGGTCAGATAGCTGCCGTCCTGGCCAGTGATTCCGGTGATGAGGGCACGTTTCCCTTCGGTCATGAAGCCTCCCGGTGCTCCAGATACCAACTGACGGTTTCTCGCAGGCCCTCTTCGAACCCGGTCTTCGGGTGGAAGCCAAAAGCCGCCCTGGCCCGACTCGAATCCAGGACCCTTCTGGGCTGCCCGTCGGGGTAGGAGGGATCGAACTCCAGTTCGCCTTCGAATCCCGTGAGTCGCGCGACGGTGCTCGCCAACTCGGATATGGCCACTTCCCGGCCACTGCCGAGGTTCAAGGGGCCCGGTCCGTTGTAACGTTCCGCCGCGGCTACCAGAGCCTGGGCGCAGTCACGGACGAAGAGGAAATCCCGGGTGGCTTTCCCGGTGCCCCAGACAGCGACTTTCCCCGCACCGTTGGCCTCCAGGCACTTCCGGATCAGGGCAGGGATCACGTGGCTGGTGCTGAGGTCGAAGTTGTCCCTGGGGCCGTAGAGATTTGTGGGGATGAGGTAGATCCCGTTCAGGCCGTACTGGTCACGATACGCTTGGAGCTGAACGAGCAGTGCCTTCTTGGCGATGCCGTACGCAGCGTTGGTCTCTTCTGGGAACCCATTCCAGAGGTCCGATTCCCGAAACGGCACGGGGGTATGCTTTGGGTAGGAGCAGACAGTGCCTACTTGGACGAACTTCTCCACGCCCGCCTTCATGGCCTCATGGATGAGATAGATCCCCATGGTCAGGTTTTCCTGAAAGAAGCGCCCGGGTTGGAGGCGGTTGGCCTGGATCCCTCCTACACTGGCGGCCAGATGGAAGACCACCTGGGGCCGGAAATCGGAGAAAAGGCGCCGCACGGCGTCAACGTCCGTCAAGTCGCAGGAGGCCCTCCCCGGCGCAGCAACCTCCTGGCATCCCGAGGCCTCCAGAGACTCCAGGAGGAAGCTCCCAAGAAAGCCGTGGCCACCGGTCACCAGAACTCGTCGATGCGGCCAGAAGCGGGTCATCTCACTCCAGGAACAAAGAGAAAGGGCCGTAGGGACCTACTATTCCGATCCGGCTCCACAGGGCCCGAAACTCCCGAACCGGTCCAATATGGATGTGCGGGTGGTCTCTCCGCATCCCTGGGTGTCGTCTTCTTGCTCTCCGGTGGCATCACGCAGGGCCTACTTCTTCCGGTCTCCCCTAGAGAGGAGCACCCCCACGGTCATGTAAGCGGTGGAGTTCAGCAGGGTCATGAAGATGTCCGGTATGGTCCTGGCCACGACCCCGATGACGACCCCCTCCACCGGCAAGCCCACGGCGGTGTATGCTGGCAGTGTGTTGAACCCTCCGCCTCCACGGGGCACGCCCACGATGGTCACGCTGAGGAGGATCTTCAGCACCAGGAAGTAGGCCATCTGGCCTATGCCGAAGGGGACCCCGAAGACCTGGGCGATGAAAGGCGCCAGGAAGACCCCCGACACCAGGGGTGA
>JASFVN010000131.1:0-11251 GCA_050049805.1 Gemmatimonadota bacterium | reverse complement strand
AAACGGAACAGACCCAGGCGCCACTGCCACCGCCACCGGCGATCGATGCCGCAGCCGCCATCCCCCGCTTCAAGAGGGACTCCGCCATCCCCTGGGAGGTGGAGGCCCGGGTGTGGGAAGTGCTGGATCCGGCGTAGGGTCTCGGTTCGGCGAACTCCGGCGTAGGGGGGAGCCGGCATCCGGCCTCGGTTCCGGCGTAGGCGAAGGGGGTGCAGGACTTGCGCCGGAGGGCATCCCTCCGGGATCCGGCGTAGGGCTCGGCTTCGCCGGCATCCGGTGCCAGGGGTTCGGTCGCCACCTGCATCCGTCCCGGCTCTGCTGGGGCCGACGTAGGGTCTCGGGTCGGCGGGAGCCGGCGTAAAACAAAGGGGCGTCGAACGGGCTCGCAGGGGCCCGGCCCGCGAACCAAGGCGCCAAACGGGGCACCTAACCGGGCACCAACCGGAGCACCGCCCTGGATCCGGGCCTAGGCGAAGGCCGGGATCCTACATCCAGGCTGCCCGCCGCGGCACCGATGTCGAGCCAGTCGGCCCTGGCGCCGGATCGCGTGTGGGATTTCCCGGCCTCCCGCCGTGTTTTCCGTGTTTCCCGTGTTTCTGGCCGGATTCGCAGCCGGGTATCTGCTCCCGGTCTACACAGGACGTTCCGGCGTTCGCTACCCTGCTGGCGCTCGCCGGGCCTCTTCGTCAGGTTGCCCGCTCCAGGAGGATCTGGTTTGTCTCAGACCGGGACTCTCCAACCGAAGTGACGTACACAGCCTTCCGGTCGTGTACCGGGCATGCATACTCGCAGGCGCCGCATCCGGTACATGCAGATGGATCCACGTGGGGTCTCTGAACCAATACCTCGTTTCCATCGCTGTCGATGGCCACCTCTTCCTTCAGGTAGATGGCCTTCGGCGACACGGGGCACCACTCCTCGCACACGATGCAAGGCGTGGCCATGGCCCAGGGTAGACATCGCCCCCGGTCGAAGAAGGCGGTGCCGATACGCATAGGCGGGTTGTCGTCGTCCCCGACCTTCTCAGCCATCGACAGCTCATGAATGGCGCCCGTCGGGCACACCTGACCGCAGAGTGTACAGGTCGGCTCGCAATACCCGATCTTCGGAATGAGGTAGGGAGTCCACAGGCCCTCGAATCCGGACTCCAGGAGAGTCGGGTGCAGGGCGTTGTTCGGGCAAACCCGCATGCACTGACCGCAACGAATGCAGCGCTCCAGAAAGTCGTCCTCCGGAAGGGACCCCGGTGGTCGAATCAGGAAGGCCGACTTCTTGACCTCGAAGGCGTCCCCGGAGCGAAACAATGGAACCGCCACCACGCCGGCAGCCAAGGACCCCACGACCTTCCTCCGAGTGACGTCGGCCTTTTGGGTGCCCGCAGGATTCTCCCGAGTGTCTTCCTGTTGGGGAAAGAACTTGAAATGTAGAGCGCCATCCGGACACGACGCCTGACAGTTCAAACAGAGGTGACATTCAGATTGCCGCCACCTGGCCCCTACAATGGGGTTGTCCCCTCCTTGGCAGTTGAGGAGACATTTGTTGCATCCTCCGCAGGCCTCCTGGTCCTTCTCGAGACCGAAGATGGCAAAGCGGGAGAAGAGGCCCAGCATGGCGCCCAGCGGGCAGATCCCTCGGCACCAGAACCGTGTGAAGACTCGATTCAGGACCAGAATGAGCCCGAAAACGGTGCCGATGAGCAGGACGCCGTGAAAATGTGCCTGTCGGTAGGGTAGAATCGCTGCGTCCAGGAGATCGTAGATCCCTCCCGCCACGGCTTCCAGGGGCCCGATGCCCGTATCCCGGGCAGCCGCCGTCATGGTCAGAGCCCCGGTGTGCAGCGTAGGCAGGACCGCTGTCCCGATGGATCGTGCCAGGAGCGGAAGGGGATCCAGTAGTCCGGCCTGGAGACTCCCGAGGAGAGCCGCCCCCAAGACAAAGAAGAAGACGTAATACTTGATTCGCTGATAAGGTTTATAGCGGTTGGACTCCAAAAGCTTCTTTCCCTTACGGGCCCTTCTCTCCGACTTGATTCCCGAGACCCAGTGGTTCAGCGTCCCCAGGGGGCAGATCCAACCGCAGAAAAACCGACCCATGAAGATCGTGGGCACCAGGATCACCAAGGACCAGAGAAGCCCCGCATACAGCGTCCCGCTGGCCAGGAGGGTCATGAGTGCCGCCAGCGGATCGAACTCCAGTGCAATGGAGACGGGATAAGGGAGTTGGATCTCCGAGGCGTCGGCGGGGCTGAAGTCCACGTCGAAGGTGGTCTTCAGCACCAACCAAAGGAAGATGAAGAAAAAGAGGACCTGGGAACCACGCCGGAGATTCCTGACCGTCGTAATCTTCATCGGTGTTGAATCCGCATCAGACAATCTCCTTGTAGCCGGCGGCCCGGTAGTCCAGCGTCCCTACTCCGGTCCGGTCCGCAAGGACGATATGGCCCACGCGATCCGGACTCAGGTCCAGGAACTCGGCACCCCGGGCATCTGCAGCCACCGGGTCCGTCGAGCATAAGACCGTGTTCTCGATGGAAACGTCGTCCAGGGATCCACCTTGAGGGCCGCTTCGGAAGAGCACCCGGGTCCCGTCCACAACGGTGAGGGTCGGTCGAACGAAGGCTGCCAGATCCACGATGGACTGGTCGATCTCCTGATGGAGGCGGTTCCGGCGCCCCCCCAGGATACCGTACAAATTCTTCATACCGATGGTACAGAGGGTGAGGTTGTGGTGTTTGATGACTGGCATGTTGATGAAGCGATCCGTCTCCACGAAGTGCCTGAGCACGTCCCAGTCCCTCAACACGACCCCGCCGAGGTCTACCTCTCCGTAGTCCTCCGGTGCCGGAAGCATGACGCGGGCACCGGCAGTTTCCGCTGCCTCCCGGATCCCTGACCGCAGGAAGCTCCGGCGTGGGTCATTGCAGGACACATCGGTGACGGTCACCTGTTCGGCACCTGCCACCAGGCAGAGGCGGACCATTTCACTGACCAGAGCCGGATTCGTGTTGGCACCCTGAGCAGGGGTCCGGTCCCATCCGACGTTGGGCTTCACCACGACCCGTTCACCGGGGCGGACGAACCGACCTATTCCGCCGATACCGTCCAGGGCCTGATTGAGGGCCGATACTGGATCGACGTTGGTGGCCGAGGTCAGGACCGGAAGCGCCGGGTCCGGCGCCACCTCGAAACTCGCCCCCTTCACCAGGACCGTCTTCCGGTTGGCTGGCACCCGGTTGTGGAAGGTGAGGCCGGTGGTTCCCGTAACCGCCGCCAACGCCACCGCCGGCCCCGTCTTCTTCAGGAAATCCCTTCGTTCCATCCTTTCCAACACCCTTTCCGTGCCTAGATTGCGGCACTGGCCCAGTATACATGGCACCCGAGGGTGCCAGCAATCACACTTCAAACTCGTAGCAATTCAGAGGGTGTCAGCCCACACCCGTCCCAACGAGAAGCCAGACATCAGCCGGAGAGTGGCATGGCCACGGAGAGCGAGATCAGCCGAAGAGGGTTTCTGAAGACCGCCGGGGTGGCAGCCGCCGGGGCAGCAGCCGTCGGGGGAGGCGTGGCGTCACGCACGGGTGCGTTGGTCGGACATGGCATCCGGGAGAACGTAGAGGAGATGCGCCCGGGCACAAACGGACAAGAGCTCAAGGTCCAGGCCCACCGGACTTTGGGGCGTACCGGTTTTCAAGTGTCGGACATAGGGTTTGGGGCTGGGTCCCTGACCAATTCCAATGTTCTGGCGGTGGGCCTGGACATGGGGATCAACTATGTCGATACCGCCGAACACTACATGAACGGTCAGTCGGAACTTGCCATAGGGCGGGTCCTGAGGGGGCGGGACCGGAGCTCCATCTTCCTCACCACCAAGCTGAACCTTTCTTTCGGCGGGGCCGGCTCCAAGGAGGATCTCAAGGGGCGATTTCATGCTTGCTTGGACCGATTACAGACGGATTACGCCGACTGCCTGATGATCCACATGACCCCTCGTGTGGAAGAGGTCAAAGATGAGGAGTTCCATGCCGCCTATCAGGAGTTGAAGGCCGAGGGCCGGGTCCGGTATCTGGGTCTCTCGAATCACGGGACGGAGCATTCTGTGTGGGGGCGCATCGAAAGCCCCATGGAGCAGGTCATCGGTGCGGCCGCAGAGGACGGGCGCTTCGACGTGGCGCTTTTCGTCTACAACTTCCTCCAGAAAGACCAGGGTCAGCGGATCATCGACGCCTGCCAGGCCAGGAACATGGGCGTGACCCTGATGAAGACGAACCCCGTGGCGGTTGTCAGCCAGGTCGTGGAGTCGTCGGAAGCCTCCAGGGCCCGAGGTAGGCTCTCGGAGTCGAGGGAACGGCTGGTCCGGGACTATGAGGAATGGGCTCAGGCCGCTGAGGAATTCAAAGAGCGACACGGCCTGCGGTCCGCCGGCGAGGTCCGGGACGCCGCCATCAAATTCTGCCTGGCGAACACCGGAGTCCACACCGTCTGCCCCACCATGAATACTTTCGACGAGCTGGAAGCATTCGTCGCTCTTTCCGGCCAGGCGCTGTCATCGGCCGATACCCCCATGCTGGCCAGCTATCACCAACTCCTCGGACCCTACTACTGCAGACACGCTTGCGGGATCTGCGAGCCGTCCTGCCCCCACCAGGTGCCCATCAACACCATCTCTCGATACGGCCATTACTTCAACGCCCAATCCAGGCAAAAGCAGGCAATCCAGAAGTACGCGAAGCTGCCCGGCCCCAGAGCCGAGCTTTGTGCAGACTGTGACGGCCACTGCGAGAACGCTTGCCCATATGGGGTCCGGGCCCGCACTCTTCTGAGTCGAGCCCATGACATCCTCACACTGGCCTAGGAAGAGCCCTCTCATGAAAAAGGACGACCCCGCTGGCAAACCAGCCGACAGCATCTCCAGACGGACCTTTGTGAAGGCGGGAGGAGCCGCCGTGGCCGGGGGAGCGGTCGTGGGAAGGGACGCGGTCATGGGGCCCGGAGCGGGGCCTCTGGCGGGTGAGTCCTCTCACACCGTCAAGGCAAGTCCGTTCCCCTATCGACCGAGGCAGGATGCCAAGATCCAGACCTATTCGACCTTCGGACGGACCGGTTTCCAGGTCTCCGATGTGGGCATGGGCAGCGTCCCCCTACGGGAGACATCCGTGGTTCGGTACGCCTATGACAAGGGCATCAACTACTTCGACACGGCCGAAAGCTACGGGAACGGAGCTGCTGAAAGAGCCATCGGCGAAGCCATGCAGCATATGGAGCGGGAAAAAGTCTTTGTCGCCACCAAAGCACGAATCGGCGACGGGGACGATACCGAGGCGGTCATTTTGAAGGTTCGCCAGTGCCTGGATCGCCTCGAGACCGACTACGTGGACTCCTTCTCCATGCATGCCCCACCCAGCGTCGAGGCCTTGAGCCATCCGGGCTACCACGCTGCCATAGATCAGTTGAAGGCCGAGGGTCGCGTCCGATTTCGAGGGGTCTCCAACCATGGGCCGGGCATGGGGGATATCCTGTCCGCGGCAGCCGAAGACGGACGCTTTGACATGATGCTGCTGGTCTACAACTTCATGAACCATGATGAGGGCGACCGTATCCTGGCGGCGTGCAAGGCAAACAACGTTGGCACTACGGCCATGAAGACGTCTCCCGGCTCCTTGGAGTACGAGCCGGTGGACCCTGAGAACCTTTCGGAGGAACAGGAGCAGTACATCGAACGCCTCACGGGCCGCGGCCGGTCTCGGGAGCAAGCCTTGCAGCAGCTCCAGGCCCAGGCTGCCCGTCAGAAAGAGACCTACGACAACACCCGTCCTTTCGCGGACCAGTATGGGATCCAGACGCAGGATCAGCTGAGGCTGGGAAGCATCCACTGGGTCATCCAGAACCCGGACATGCACACGGCCTGTATCTCCTTTACCGAGTTCGATCTGGTGGACAAGGTCGTCCCCCTCTCAGGGACCAGGCTGACAGACCCGGAAGAGTTGATGCTCCAGCAGCTGGGGCTCGCCCTGGACAGGCAGTACTGCCGGCACGGGTGCTCCGCGTGCTCCCACGCCTGCCCCTACGAGGTTCCGGTGAGCAACATCATGCGCTACGCCTACTACTACCAGGGGCAGGGGCGGGAGAAATACGCAATGGCGAAGTACAATGCGCTATCCGACGGATCCGCCTTCCCATGCCTCGACTGCCGGGGGGACTGCGAGGATGCATGTACCCATGGCCTCGACATCCAAACCACCATGCTCCAGGCGCATGCCTTGCTGACCCTGGCGTGATGGGACCCATTCACTCCGCCGGACTTTCCGCCGAACTCATTGTGGAGGTAGCATCGTGGGACTGAAAATAGAGCACAAGAAACTGATTCCAGCCTTGCTCCTGACTCTTTTCATCGCCATTGGATGTTCGAGCGATGGCTCAGGATTTCCGTCGGTGGAAGGATGGGATCAGCCCGGGGAAGTTCTAGTCTACGACGCAGACAATTTGTGGGAGTACATCAACGGTGCCGCGGAGCTCTTTGTCTCCTACGGAGTGCAGAGCTGCCACACCACCGACCTCGTGTCCGGAGATCTGACCGTCACGGTGGACCTATATGATATGGGTACGCCGCTGAACGCCTACGGGGTTTTTGAGCAGGAAGCCTCAGGAGAGCCCGTCGATATTTCCGATGCGGTAGCTGCCCGTGTATCACCTCCGTACCAAGCGCTCCTCCTGAAGGGAAGCACGTATGCCAAGGTGAACGTCTTCGAAGGAGAGCTTACCACGGAGACCGGCCAGGGGCTTCTGGAGGCCCTGGCGGCAGCCATACCTGGCCAAAGCACGCCGCCGGCGGAACTGGGACTGCTACCAACCGCCGGGATGCTGCCAGGGACCGAGACCTACCAGGCCGAGGCTTTTCTTGGGTTGACCGAACTGACCCACTGCGTCTTCGCCGAGTACGGCGGCGATGGGGGGGACACCTGGCAAGGTTTCGTGGTGGTCCCCGACGCGGCTCAGGAGGTCTGGGATGCCCTGGTGGGTGAATGGTCATCCTTCGAGAGCGGGGGCATGGAGGTCCGCTTCCGGGAAGTCCCCTACAGGGGGCTGGTAGGTGTCACCTGGACGGACGCCGGCCTTTTCGGAGTATCCGGAGCGGCTGACCAGGAGACTCTACTCGCTCGCCTGGAGGCTTTCGCCGGATAAGACCTGGAGGCTTTCGCCGGATAACGGAGGATCGGGAGTCGGAGGATCGGGGGTCGGTCGGCTCGTTTCACCCGGCCTTTGTCAAACAAGCTGGACTTGACGGGCCGCACCTCCCTTCGCCCTCGGGTACTCCAGATAGGGGAGGATGATCTCGTTCTTTGCCCCGCTGGTCCCGTCGTAGACCACGGAGACCACGGGAACTCCTGACTTCTCTTCGATCTCTCGAGCCATTGCCTCCGTCACCAGGGAGGGACAGCAGAAGGCCGGGCTGGCCTGCACGAACAGGGCCACGTCCGGGTGGTGTTTGGCGATGTAGAACACCTTCAAGAGATTGTCCATGGCCTCGCCGGTGTGCTCCACCCGGACGTTGTACTCCGCCAGAATGGATTGAGGGGAAACATCGTAGGCGGGCTCCGATTCACCCAGGATCCGCTCAAAATACCGGAAGTACTTCTTCTCGAGGTGTGTGAAGGCCGCCATCATGGCCTTGGTGGATAGGACGTTCATGTACTGTCCCTCCAAGAACCATTTCCAGTAGTAGGGACGTACGACCATCTTCACGTAGGAAGTATACGGCGTCGTGATCACCTCCCCGCCGTGGGCTTCGATGAAACGAACCAGATCCTGGTTCAGTACCTGGTTGTCCCGGGAATAAAGGTCTCCGAAGATGGCCACCTCCGGGCGCTTGCCCGAGTCAACCACCTCGATGGCCTCGAAGCGGGACACCACGTCCGCCAGGGCCTCTTCTTTGGATCGGCCCCCTTCGAAGGCAGACTCGAGGGTCCGCATCCCCTCTTCCAGCACCCGGTCCGTCTCTCCCGGGTGGCGTTCATAAGGCCGAAGCCTGCATCCCATCCGGCGCATGAACCCCCCGAACATGTACCCCAGGTATGCGTCGGGTGGGAGAGTGGGAGAGATGTCCAGGAGGGTCATGGCACCCGTGTACACCTGGGAGTTTTCGAAGCCCTCACCACGACTGCGAAGGATCGTTTTGATGTGCTGAGGATAGAGGCGGATGTTGCAGGCGATGCTGGATGCGGCCATCCAGAGAACCGTTTCCGCCGGATCCAGGGCGTGCCTATCCACGTACTCCATGAGATCCTGGGCGATGATGTTCAGCGGCGTGCACTGCCCGGAGTTGTGCCGCAGACTTCGGCGCATGGCCTCCTCGGACGGCTCCAACAGCCGGGCGTCCCTCCCGGTCCTCCTGACTGCTGCCACCACCAGCCGAAGACTCATGGGATCCCAGTTGGGAAAGAGGATGGTCTTCTTGGAGAGATCCACTTTCCCCCCTGACGTCCATGGCGAGGGGACCTGCTGTTCCGGGCCGCTTCTACTCCAGCCACGCCTGGCCAGGACCGACTCCACCCAATCCACACCATCTTTCCAGCTCAGCTCTTCCTCCTGTTTCGGAGCTGGGAGCCTTTGCTCCAACCCGAAATGGTTCCGGAATGATCGGACGGCAGCCTCGATCCGGGTTTCATACCCGAGGCGGGAGTCGTGCTCGTCCAACTGGAGGATCAGGTAGGGCTTGCCCCGGGATTCCAGAATCTGGCGGACGTAATCAGTGATGAAGGAGTCCGGAGAGCACTTGAAGGAGGTAATGAGAACCGGATATGCGCCTGGGGTCTTCGCCGCCATTTCCGCCGCTTCCAGGATCTTTGCGGCGTAGTGCCAGTGAATCTCCTTCAGGAGGGGAGAGATTCCGGCAACGTCCTCCTGCGAATACGAGAGCATGTCCTGATAGAAGACCCGTACCCCCATGGAGGAGAAGGTCTGGGGGATGCCCTTGTTCATCCATTCTGACAGAACCGTATAGGGCCTGCCGAGAAGCACCACATGAAAGCTGTCTCCGGCAACAGATTCCATGCCATACACCTCCCTCAGCCTACGCAGCCCTTCATCCCGAACGCCCAGAGCTGCGTCGAAGGCTGCCGACACCTCGAAGGGCGAAATTCCTCCGGGCATCAATGGCCGCAACATCCGGTACAACTCGGCTTTGCTGAAGAGGTTGCCGTAGAGGGAAAAAGCCAGCGGCGTCAGAAGATCAGGATCCCCGTTGGATTCGGAAACGCCGCCTCCGAAGCTGGGAGCGAACTGAGTGTAGTAGCAGAGCTGACGGCGAGTGTTCTTCTCCTGTGACTTCTTCTCCAGATAGAAGGGGAGAAAGACCTTGTCGCATCGGTCCCGCAGATACTCTATGTGAGCGTGGAGCGCCGTCATGGGAGCACAGAGCTCCGCGCCGGCCAGGAGCCTGCCGTCGTTCACGGCGTCCTGGTACCGCTCGCTGGTGACGGTTCTGACACCGAGGCGATGAAAGAAAGCCTGCCAAAGGGGAAGGTCCTCGAAGAGATGTAGAGCTGCTGGAAGCCCGATGGTAAGATCGGTTCGAGGGGATTCCAGAGGAGCCCTGGGAAATGCCCGCCGTCGTTCCTTGAAGAGATCGAACCCCGAGGTGTTGTTTCGCACATATTTCCGTGTTTCGTAGTCTCTCCCACAAAGAAAGCCGTAGGCCACAGTCTCTCCACCGACCCGGGCGACGCTGAGCTTGCAGTGGTTGGTACAGAGGTCACAGGTCTCGGATTGAATGGGGATCTCCGCCCGGTGGAGCTCCAGTCCCCGGAAGGAGGATCCCAGGAACTCCTCGTCTCCTAGGGTCAGACAGACGCCCAGAGCGCCGGTGAGATGGCAATAGGGAGAGACGAAGATGGGCCTGCCGATCCGCTGCTCGAAAGCCGCTACCAGGGCCTCGTTCCGGGCCGTGGCTCCCTGGAACGCCACCCTTTCCCCGATGGCCGCTTCCACCGCCACCTTGTTGAGGTAGTTCTCCCGAACGGAGTGGAGGACCGCCGCCAGGACCTCATTCGTTGAATATCCCTCGTTGAGACAGTGATTGAGGTCCCTTTCCATGAACACCGTGCACCGCTCGCTGGCGATGGGTGAGGAAGCGCCCTTTGTCCTGGCTGCATATTCGGAGAGAGGGACGTTCAGTCGCTGGGCTTGCTCTTCAATGAAGCTGCCGGTTCCAGCTGCGCAGACATTGTTCATGACGGAGAGGGTTACCCTTCCGTCCCTCAACGTCGTGAATTTGGAGTCCTGGCCACCGATCTCGATGATGGTGTCCACCTCGGGATCCAACTCCACGGCAGCCCTTGCATGAGCTGTGATTTCGTCCAGAACCAGGTCGGCTCCCAGGATCTTCCCGATGAACTTCCGCCCAGCCCCGGTGGTGCCGGCCCCCAAAAACTCCAGTTCGATGCCCTTGCGCCTTTGCCAGTCCGAAATGGCCTCCAGCACCAACTGTGTGGCCCTCAGGGGTTTGCCGGCTGTCGCCGTGTAGAACCCCGCCAGAACGTTCCCCTGGCCATCCGTGGCTACGGCCTTGGTGCTGGTGGAGCCGATGTCGATCCCCAGGTACACCTGGTGCCTGGTCCCCGGCGAAAGCTCCTGGTAGAGATCCATCTCCAGTGGATGAGAGTGGGCCACAGCGGTCCCGGAGAAAGAGCGCTTCTCCAGACTCCGGAAGTCGGGATACTGCGAAAGTCTCAGGTCCAGGGCGGGATACTCGAAGCTTCGTTCCTTGGAGGTTCGTACCAGGATTTCGTCTACGGTCTGACGTGGCGTCGCCTCGTTCAGAGCGCCGTCATTCAACAGCTTCAGGGCGGCGCCGGCAGCGCCGTGGGCCAGATCGCCGTCCACGATCAACTCCAGGCCCAGGAGGTCCTCCAGGTGCCGGACCACGGCTCGGTTCCGAGCCACGCCTCCCACCAACAGGACCGGAGCGTGAACCTTCTCTCCCGAGAACAAGCCGTCGACGATGTTCTTCGCCACGCCCCGGCAGAGCCCATCGCAAATCGCTTCGAGGCTGTGTCCTTCCTGCTGGGCGTGAACCAGGTCGGTCTTGGCGAAGACAGCGCAGCGGGAGGCGATCTTCGGAGGGGGGTCTTGGTTGGCCAAGGCGAGGTCTGTCAGATCCTGGACGCCGGAGAGATTCAGGCGGTTGGCTTGCTGGTCCAGGAAACTCCCCGTGCCGGCTGCACAGAGGGAGTTGGCCTTGTAGCTGAGGTAGGTTC
>JASFVN010000130.1:0-11270 GCA_050049805.1 Gemmatimonadota bacterium | reverse complement strand
AGGCAGCCGCCACGGCCATCGGCGCCAATGGGCTCCTGACCCGGGTGGGGATCTACTACCACGACGTGGGAAAGATGCTGAAGCCCCAGTACTTCGTGGAAAACCAACCCGGAGGGCGCAACCCCCACGACAAGCTCAAGCCCCATACCTCGGCGGCCATCGTCCGTGAACACGTCGTGGAGGGCGAGAAGATGGCCCGGGAGGAGGGGGTGCCCGACGTGGTGGCTCGCTTCATACCCGAGCACCACGGGACCCAGCTCATCGGTTTCTTCTACGAGAAGGCCAGGGAAGAGTCGGAAGGGGAGCTGGACCAGGGAGAGTTCCGCTACCCGGGCCCGAGACCCCAATCAAAAGAGACGGCCATCGCCATGCTGGCCGACTCAGTGGAGTCGGCCACCAGGGTTCTCCAAGATCCCTCCCCGGAGCGGGTGAAGGAGCTGGTTCAGACCGTGGTGGACGGGAAGGTCCGGGACGGTCAGCTATCCGAAGCGCCCCTGACTCTAGGAGAGATCTCGGTGATCCAGGAGCAGTTCGTGAAGGTCGTGACGGGGATGTTCCACCACCGCCTGGACTATCCGGCAACAAAACACGTCACCGACTCGCCGAAGGGGTCTGGTTCGGCTGGAAAGCTCTCTGCGTCAGCGGCGGAGAGCCAGACCGGCCCGGCGAAAGAGACGGAACCCGAGGCCTCGACGGAGGAACAACTTTCCCTCTCGGCTGATGACGAGGCTGAACCGGCCGAGGAAGGTCCGGGTAGCCAGAAGCCGGTGGGGCAGGCTGAGCCTGACCCGAAAGATCCCTCCCGTGGAGGCTGACGACTCCCTGGTGGAGATCCATGTGAACATCGTCGGCCCATGGGCCGCTCCGGAGGCTCTTCTGGAGAAAGGTTGCCGAGCGGCCCTGCATGCCTGCGGTACCCGGCATGGCGAAGTCTCCCTCACTCTGCTGGACGACGCCGGAATCTCGGCGCTGAACCAGGACTATTTTCAGAAGGACTTTCCGACCGACGTCATCGCTTTCTCCCTCCACGCCCCGGGGGATCCGGTATTGGGGGATGTGTACCTGGGCTACGAGCAGGCTTGCAGGCAGGCCGATGAGCTCGACATACGGTTGGAGGAAGAGCTCCTCCGCCTGGCCATCCACGGCACTCTTCATGTGCTGGGGTTCGACCACCCGGAGGGTGAGGATCGGGAGGAAAGCGACATGTATCGCACACAGGAAGAGCTCCTCTCCCAGGTCCTGGCCGGACCCCCTGGCTGAGGGATCGGCACCGGGCTCGTCCGAAGCGATGCCCATCCTCGCCCGGGGTTCGGGTTGACGCCCCTTACGCCGTCCCGGATCTTATCTAGTTCTGCTGCGACTGGTGTTGTTTCGCGGACGGATCCTCCCTCGGGAGACCGGCCCGTCCTGCTCTGGTCCCAGGTTGCCCGTCAACTCCGTACTCCGGAGGTCCACCTTTGACGACTCCGCGCTACGAGGACATCGAAGGCGTACGGCAGAGACTTCAGGATCTCGTGGAGTCGGAAGATCTCGCCGCAGTAGGTGATCTTCTCCAGGAGCTCCATGCCAGCGATGTGGCCGACCTGGTGGAGTCTCTGGACGACCGCGAACGTGTAGTCCTCCTGGATGTCCTCCCCGTCGAGCTGGCCTCGGAGACCCTGGCCGAGATGGACGAGGAGGAAGACCCCGGCGACCTCCTGGCGGCGCTGGATCCCAGAAAGGGCGCCGAGCTCATCCATGAGCTGGACGTCGACGACGCCGTGGACCTGGTGGGTGAGCTGGAGCCCGAGGAACGGGCGAAGATCCTGGCGGCACTTCCCCTGGAGGAAGCCGGAGAGATCCGGGGGCTGCTCCGCTACGACGAGGAGTCGGCCGGTGGCCTCATGGACACGCTGCTGGTCCGGGTCCAGAGCGATCTCACCGCAGGCCAGGCCATCGCCGAGGTCCGTCGGCAAGGCCGGGAGGTGGAGGACTTCTATACCGTCTTCGTCGTGGACGAGGGGCATCACCTCCTCGGCACGGTGCCCCTGGATGACCTGATCCTCGCCGATCCGCTTCATCCGGTGGTGGACCTCGTAGAACCGGTCCTGGCCTCTGTGCAACCGGACGAAGACCAGGAGGAGGTCGGCCGTCTCATCTCCCGGTACAACCTTCCCTCCATCCCGGTTGTGGACCAGTCCGGAGTCCTGTTGGGGCGCGTCACCTTCGATGACGTCCTCGACGTCATCGAGTCCGAACAGACGGAGGACATTCTCCGGTTCGTGGGGACCTCGGACGAGGAAGAGATCCGAGGGACCTGGTCGGAGACCGTTCAAACCCGCCTTCCATGGCTGGCTCTGAACCTGGTCACGGCCACCATGGCCGCATCGGTGGTCTGGTTCTTCAGAGACACGGTGGAGAGCATCATCCTCCTGGCTGCTCTGGCTCCCATCATCGCCGCCCTGGGTGGGAACGCCGGAACCCAGGCACTGGCTGTCACCGTCCGCAGGATCTCCCTGGCCGGTGAAGGAGAGATCGGCACGGGCCCCTACCGGGCGGTGGGCAAGGAGCTCCTGGTGGGTATGGTGAACGGAATGGTCCTGGGTGGCCTCATCGCAGGCCTGAGCCTCCTGATACCCGGCGGAAACCCGGCCTTGGGGGCTGTAGTCCTCCTGGCCATGTGGGGGAACCTGGTGGTGGCCGGGTTCGCCGGCTCTTTCGTGCCCACCATGCTCAACCGATTCGGCCTCGATCCGGCGGTGGCGTCGTCGGTTTTCGTCCACACCTTCACCGACTTGATCGGGTTCTTCCTCCTTCTCGGGCTCGCCACGGCCATCCTCCTATGAGACGGTCCCTGCGAACGGTATCGGTCCTCATCCGGCTGACCCCTTTCGTGGTGGCCTTCCTGAGGGACCGGCGCCGGTTCGTTCTCATCGGTCAGCCGCCGGACAGGAGCGAGAAGCACCATGAACGGCGGGCCCGAAGGTTGACTGCGGTTCTGGGTCGCCTGGGTCCGACCTTTATCAAGCTCGCTCAGCTCTTCAGCGCCCGGGCCGATATCCTTCCGGAACCCTACCTCACACACATCGGGACCCTGCAAGACCAGGTGCCTCCGGACCCTTGGGAAAAGGTGGCCGAGGTCCTGGAGGCGGAGCTGGGCCGGCCGGTGGAGGAGACCTTCGACGAGTTCGACAAAGAACCCCTTGCCGCTGCCAGCTTGGGTCAGGTTTATCACGCACGCTTCAAAGGCGACGAGGTGGCCGTCAAGGTGCTCCGTCCAGGGGTGGAAGACGTAGTCGCCCTGGACCTGGAGATTTCCTTCCGGGTCCTTTTCTGGCTGAACGTCCTCTTCCGGAACCATCACGTCCGGGCCCTGACCAACCTGGTTCGGGAGTTCTCGGTGCGGGTGAAGGAGGAGATGGACTTTCGCCACGAAGCGAAGAACATGGAGGTGTTCCGGACTTTCTTCCCGGACGAGGGCCGCGTGAGGATCCCGCAGGTCTGGGATGAGCTCACCCGGAAACGGGTCCTGGTAATGGAGTACTGTTCCGGCACCAAGATCGACCGCCTCCAGGATCGGTTCGGTTCGGGGGAACTCGACTTCACCGAACTGATGGAGACGCTTACGGGGCTCTACCTGAGGACCATGATGGTAGACGGGTTCCTTCACGCCGACCCCCATCCCGGGAACCTCCTGGTCCAGGGGGACGGGCGTATCGTGCTCCTGGATTGGGGAATGATGCTCCGGGTACCGAAGTGGACCAGGGAGGCCATCCTCAATCTGGCTTTGGCGGTGGAGCGAGAGAACCTGGACGGGACCATCAACGGCATGTACCAGCTGGGTATGATCTCTCCGGAGGTCTCCCGGGGGGAGATCCACGAGGCGGCCGTTGAGATCATGCGCATCGTGGAGCGTGCCCGGGGTTCATCCCGGGAGCGGATCCAGGAGATCGTCGAGGAAATCTTCGACACCTTCTACACTTTCCCCCTCCTCCTCCCACAGGAGCTGGTCTACTTCTTCAGAACCTCGGTTTTGTTGGAAGGCATCGGCTATCGGTACGATCCCCGGTTCGATGGGTTGGGACTGGTGAGGAGGGTGATCGGAGAGTTCCGCTCTGACATCCAGCGTTCCACCGGGCGGGAGCCGGCGAATCTGGCCCGGGACCTCCTGGCCGAAGCTCAGACCACCATCTCCTCTCTTCGGGATCTCCTCCTTCGGGCCCAAAGGGAGGAGCTCAGGGTGCGGGTTCACCCCAGGGATATCCAGGGTCAGGAGCGGATTCTGCACCTCCAAGCCAGAAGACTCCTTCTGAGCATCTTCGCTACCGGTACCGCCGTCATCACTGCGGTCATGTTCATCGCCTTGGAGAATTATTGGCTTCTGGCGGTGGGTTTTATGGCCTCACTGTTTATGTTCCTTCTGGTGTTTCTGATTCCCACGCACTTGTTGGAGAATCCCCTTCGGCATGCCAGGGGTATCCGACCCGATGACCGGTACTACTAATGGTGGGCATCACTAAAGAAGATCCTTCCAGCCTGACCCCTGAGAACCAGGCCCTCCTGGAGCGGTTCAGGGCAGGAAAAAAGGTAGCTCTGGCCAGGGCTATCTCCATGGTCGAAGACGAGCGGGCCGGTTTTCAGGCCTTCCTCCACGCGGCACTGGAGACCCCTCGATTCTCGAAGCGCATAGGGTTTACCGGGCCTCCGGGGTCCGGGAAGTCCACGTTGGTGGCAGCCCTCACACGGGCCTATCGGGAACGGGAGGAAAAGGTTGCAGTTGTGGCCGTGGATCCCACCTCGCCCTACTCCGGAGGGGCTCTGCTGGGAGATCGAATCCGAATGAACGATCTCGCTACGGATCCGGAAATCTTCATCCGGTCCATGGCCACACGGGGATCCCTCGGGGGGCTGGCTACCACCACCAAGGAGGTCCTGGACCTCATGGATGCCTTCGGCTTCCAGCGAGTTCTGGTGGAGACCGTGGGCGTCGGCCAGACGGAGCTGGAGATCACCGGGGCCGCGGACACGGTGGTGGTGGTCCTGGTACCGGAGTCGGGGGACGCCATCCAGGCCATGAAAGCCGGCCTCATGGAGATCGCCGACATCTTCGTTGTGAACAAGTCCGACCGCCCGGGGGCAGAACGATTGGTGAAGGATCTGCGCCTCGCTCTTCACCTTCGGGAAGGGGAGGCTTTGAAGGACGTACCGGCCCACCACGGCATTGACCTGAAGCGGGTGGGAATTCCGGAGAAAGAGCTCCAGCAGGTTGCGGGGTCATCGGAGGAGGAGGGCGGCTGGGAGATACCGGTCCTCCAGACAACGGCCCATTCGGGCGAGGGCGTGGATGGACTGATGGAGGCCATTTCTTCCCATCGGTCCTTTCTGGAAAGGACCGGGGCCTTGCAGGTTCGACGGGAAGCCCGGGCGGCGGGCCGCGTTCGGGACGTGGTGGAGCGGGAGATTCGGAGACTGACCTGGAGGCACGCCGGAGTTCGGCGTGTTCTGGAGAAGGGGGTTGGGGAGATCGTAGAAGGGCGGGAGACTCCGTATTCTATGGCAGGAGCTATCATCTCGGAGATCATGGGACCCGGGACGAAGTGAAGGCCTGGGGGTAGAGAGGGTAGCTGTAGAGGGTAGCTGATGAAGCCGGCGATGCCTCAGGATTCGCTGAACACCGGTTTCGGATATGTGAACGAGCAAAGGACGGACCATGGCCGATAGGGAGTGGGACGAAGCCTCCTCCACCGACCTGAAAGAGGAGTTGGCGGAAAAGGACCGGGAGATTCGGGAGCTTCGAGAGAGGATCTCCAAGTGGGAAGAGGAGTGGCAGAGGATTCCGAAACGGGAGGACACTCTCTTCACCTCCATCTCCGGTCGGGAGATCAACCCCCTCTATTCCCCCAAAGACCTGGAGGAAGCCGGAGGCTACCTGACCGAAATGGGCCTTCCCGGTGAATTCCCCTTCACCCGCGGACCCTACACGACCATGTACCGGACCCGCCTCTGGACGATGCGGCAGTTCGCCGGGTTCGCCACGGCCGAGGAGACCAACGAACGGTATAAATATTTGCTCGCCAACGGTCAAACCGGCCTCAGTGTAGCCTTCGATTTCCCTACTCTCATGGGCTACGACTCCGACCACCCGCGGTCACTGGGTGAGGTCGGCGTCTGCGGCGTTGCCATCTCGTCCCTGGCCGACATGGAGACCCTCTTCGACGGCATCCCGCTGGACCAGGTCTCCGTGTCCATGACCATCAATGGACCAGCTTCCATCCTCTTCGCCTTCTACGTGGCGGCGGCGGAGAAGCAGGGTGTTTCCTCCGAGAAGCTTCGGGGAACGGTACAGAACGATATCCTCAAGGAGTACCAGGCCCAGCATGCCTGGGTCTACCCTCCGGAGCCGGCTCTCCGGCTCATCGTCGATATGTTCGAGTGGGCCAGCGAGCACGCTCCCAAGTACAATCCCATCTCCATCTCCGGCTATCACATCCGGGAGGCTGGATCCACTGCCACACAAGAACTCGCTTTCACCCTGGGCAATGGCTTCGAGTACGTGGAGAGGGGCCTGGCCCGGGGTCTGGACGTAGACCGGTTCGCTCCCCGGCTCTCCTTCTTCTTCGATGTTCACAACGACTTCTTCGAGGAGGTAGCCAAGTTCAGGGCGGCGCGCCGAATCTGGTCTCGGCATATGAAGGAAAAGTACGGGGCAACCAACCCCGACTCCTGGCGTCTGAGGACCCATGCCCAGACCGCAGGAGTGAGCCTCACCGCCCAACAACCGGAAAACAACATCGTCCGGGTGGCCTACCAGGGTCTTGCGGCGGTGTTGGGTGGCACCCAATCCCTCCACACCAACTCCATGGACGAAACCCTCGCCCTTCCCACCGAAAAAGCGGTCCGGATCGCTCTCAGGACTCAGCAGATTCTGGCCTATGAGACCGGTGTTCCCAACACCATCGATCCTCTGGCGGGCTCCTACTACGTGGAGAGTCTCACCAACCAGTTGGAGGCCGAGGCCGAGGAGATTTTCAGGCAGGTGGAGGAGATCGGAGGCGTGGTGCCGGGCATAGAGGCCGGCTGGTTCCAGAAGGGGATCGCCGACTCGGCCTTCCGTCAGCAACTCGAGGTAGAGATGGGCCATCGGAAGGTTGTGGGAGTGAATGCCTTCCCCGAAGGGTCAGAATCCATCGAGATCGATACGCTCTCCATCTCGCCCGAGATCGAGGAGAAGCAGCGGGCCCGCATGGCCCGACTCCGGATGGAGCGGGACGAGGACCGTGTGAACCGAACCCTGGCCGACCTGGAAGCTGCGGCTGCCTCCGACGCGAATCTGGTGGATCCCATTCTGGAATGTGCCCGGGCCTATTGCACCCTCTTCGAGATCCGGGAAGCCATGGAGAAGGTCTTCGGGAGCTACAAAGAGCCGGTGTTCTTCTAAACCCCATCCCTCCATCCACGCCAATGAGCATCAAAGCCATCTTCTTCGATGCAGGGAATACTCTGATCTTCATCGATCCCCTGGTCGTGTTGCCGATTCTTCAAGACCACGGTGCCTCGGTTGACCTGGAGGGTCTCCGGGAGTCGGAATTCCATGCCCGAACCGAGCTGACCCGGCGAGTGGAGGAAGGCGCCTGGGGTACCGAAAGCCATATATGGAAAGAGTACTTCGCCAACCTCTTTCTGGAGGCTGGAGTGCCGGACGACCAGCTGGAAGTCGTGGGAGATCGGATCCGCCGCGTCCACCGGGAGCGTCATATCTGGAGTTACATGGATCCTTCCACCCCCGCGGCTCTCGACAGCCTGTCCGAGGCGGGATACCGCATGGCCGTCATCTCCAACGCCGACGGCCGGGTGGAAGGGCTCCTGGAGAAGGCTGGAATTCGGGACCGATTCGAGTTCGTCATGGATTCTGAGCTGGAAGGGGTGGAGAAACCCGACCCGGAAATCTTCCTGCGGGCTTGTCGTCGGATGGGTGTGAAGCCTGCCGAATCCCTCTACGTGGGAGATCTCTATCCCATCGACGTGAAGGGCTCCCGGGCCGCTGGTCTGCAAGCGGTTCTCCTGGATCCCATGGGCCGGTTGGATTATCCCGTGGATCGGCTTCCCGATGTGTCCGCCCTGCCGGGCTACATGGAGCAGCTTTCCCACCGCCCTTGAACTCCTCTATCTTCCCTCGTGGAGAATCGATGACCTCCCACCGCGGAGGCCTTTCCCTGGAGGGGATTCGGAGAGAACGGGAGATACGGTATGTCCGAGGGAGAACGGAAAATCAGAGTTCTGGTGGCCAAGCCGGGCCTGGACGGTCACGACCGAGGTGCGAAGGTCATCGCATCGGCCTTTCGGGACGCCGGGTTCGAGGTCATCTACACCGGTCTTCATCAGACGCCCGAGATGATCGTCAACGCTGCTGTCCAGGAGGACGTCGATGTGGTGGCCATGTCCGTCCTGTCGGGAGCCCACATGACCCTCTTCCCCCGCGTCCAGGAGCTTCTCGCCGAAGCCGGCGCCGACGATGTCCTCATTACCGGGGGCGGGATCATCAGCGAGGAGGACATGAAAGCCCTGGAAGAGCAGGGTATCGGGCGGCTCTTCGGCCCCGGGACTCCAACCGGAGAGGCTATCGCTTACATCAAGAGGTGGGCTGAAGAGCGGGAGGCGAGCCGCTGACGGGGCCGAGGCCGGCCGAGATCCTCCTCGTCCTACCCCCCTATCCATCAACCGACCGGGAGAACCCGGAATGGCAGACCATCCTTCCGAAGGCGACGCTCTCGAGCGAAAAGGCCTCAGGGCGCTGGCCGAGGAATTGAAGGACCTCAGGGACACCCTCCGGCTCGGGGGCGGTGGCAGGAAGATCCAACGACAGCACGACCAGGGGAAGCTCACGGCGAGGGAGCGACTCCGGCTCCTGCTGGACGAGGGAGGTGCCTGGGTGGAGTTGGGCCTTCTCATGGCCCATGACCTGTATGACGGGGAGGCCCCGGGCGCGGGAGTGGTGACGGGGGTGGGGGTGGTGGAGGGCCGAGAAGTGGTGGTCGTGGCCAATGACGCCACGGTGAAGGCCGGCTCCTGGTGGCCAGAGACCATCAAGAAGATGCTCAGGGCCCAGGAGGTGGCCATGCGCTGCCGGGTCCCCATCATCTACCTGGTGGATTCCTCGGGGGTGAATCTTCCCTACCAGGGTGGCGTATTTCCGGGGCAATACGGAGCTGCCCGCCTCTTCTACTACAACTCCATCATGCGCCGGTATCTGGGAATCCCACAGATTGCCGCCGTCATGGGTCCCTGCATTGCCGGAGGGGCCTATCTCCCGGCCCTCTCCGACGTCATGCTGATGGTGGAGGGCTCCAGCTTCATGGGCCTGGGAGGGCCGAACCTGGTGAAGGGCGCGACGGGGCAATCGGTGGGGAGCGAGGAGCTCGGGGGGGCCAGGGTCCATACAGAAATCTCGGGGGTCGCCCACTACATGGTTCCCGACGACGAATCATGTGTGGCCCGCATTCGCCAGCTCGTCCGGGAGCTTCCGGGGATCAACGGTAGCGGAGTAGGAGCGGACGGGGATCGGGAAGAGGTGACGCCACCGACCCGGCCGGTGACGGAGATCTACGACATCCTTCCGGACGATCATCGCCAGCCCTACGACATGTACCAGGTCCTGGAATGCATCCTGGACGGGGAGGGCCTCCACGAGTTCCAGCCGGGGCACGCAGCGGAAATGATCTGTGGCACCGGGTTCATCTCGGGAATGCCGGTGGGGATCATTGCCAACTACCGGGGAATGGTCCGGGACCAGCGGGCCGGACCCCCGAGGTTCGGGGGCATCGTCTATACCGAGAGTGCCCGGAAGGTGGCTTATTTTATCGAAACCATGAATCGGCACCGGACGCCTCTGCTCTTCGTCCAGGATGTCTCGGGTTTCATGGTGGGGCCCGACGCCGAACATTCCGGCATCATCAGGGCTGGAGCCGAGTTCGTGGAGGCCATGTCTGTGGCCACCGTCCCCAAACTCACTCTGACCGTGAACCACGCATCGGGTGCCGGTTACTATGCCATGGCCGGCCAGGGCTTCGATCCGGATTTCATCCTGTCATTGCCCACCGGGCGCATGGGGGTCATGGAGGGGGAGAGCGCGGTGATGGCTCTTTTCAGCGCTCAGCTCGATGCCTTGAAAGCCGAGGGGAAGGTGCCGGACGAAAACCTCCGGACCCGGATGGACGAGGTCAGGGAAGACTACGAGAGGCAGTTGAACGCCAGATTTGCCGCTGCCCGGGGGTTTGTGGACGAGGTGGTCCTCCCCGAGGAGCTCCGCCCAGCGCTTTCCCTTCTCCTCCGTGCGGCCCGCCGCAATCCCGGCCCCCACGTCGGGCCCTTCCATCTACCTTACGATCCTACGGAAGGACCGCGGCCACCCAAGGTCAGGTCGGAAGGTCCGGAGGATGTCTCATGATTCCTCCGGTCCTGGAAGTGGAGCAGGGGGAAGGAGGGCAGGGCCTTCTCACCCTCTGGCTGAACCGCCCGGAGAAAAGGAACGCCCTCAATGCAGCCCTGGTGGACTCCCTGTCCCAGGCCCTCAGAGCTGCCGAGGAGATGGCGAACGTTCGAGTCCTGCTCCTGAGGGGAAGAGGGGACGACTTCTGCGCGGGGGCCGATCTGGAGGAGTTGGAGAAGGTCACCCGACAGGGCCCCGAGGACAGCCTTGCGGACGCCAAGCGGTTGGGCGACCTCCTCCTCCAGATTCGTCGGCATCCCAGGCCCGTGGTGGCATGCGTTCATGGTAGAGCGCTGGCAGGAGGGTGCGGACTCGCAACGGCCTGCGATCTGATCCTCGCCAGCGACAGGGCTGAGTTCGGGTATCCGGAGGTGCATCTGGGCTTCGTTCCAGCCATGGTCATGGCCATTCTCAGGCAAAAGTTGACGGAAGGGAAAGCCTTCGAGATGGTGGCCCTGGGCGGGCGACTTTCCGCTGAAGAGGCTTTGGAGATCGGGTTGATCAATCGAGTATTCCCCGACTCCACGCTGGACGAGGACGTGACGGCCTTCGCCCTGGAACTCGCCGGACGGCCGATGGAAGCACTGAGGCTCACGAAAAGCCTCCTCTACGAGCAGGCCGACCTGTCGGTGGCGGGCGGGGTCCATCGGGGTGCGGAGGTGAACGTGGAGGCTCGCCAGACCGAAGCCTGCCGGGCCGGCGTCAAAGCCTTCCTCTCCAGGAGAAACCGACCCGGGGGTGATGGGGAATCCTGATGTTTTTTTCCCGCCGGCACCGCTCTGGGACGGACCTCCATCTCGATTGG
>JASFVN010000444.1:0-3631 GCA_050049805.1 Gemmatimonadota bacterium | reverse complement strand
TCGTCAGCGCTTCCGCAAACGCTGCTGCCGTGTCGAACCGCTCCCCCGGGTCCGTGGCCAGGGCCTTCGACACCGCCCGGTCCAGGAACACCGGGATGCTCGGGTCCGTCGTCCGGAGGCTCGAGCCCCGGCCCACCTTGCCCTTCGCTGCCCGGGCCGCCGGATCCGTCTCCTCGAAAGGCTTGTCCCCCGTCATCATCTCGTAGACCACGCAGCCCAACGAGTACACGTCGCTCCGGGCATCCACCTCCTCCCCATCCATGGCCTGCTCCGGGCTCATGTAGGCCGGTGTGCCCACGGCCAGTCCGGTGAAGGTGAGCCCTTCGGTGCTTGCCGCCTCAAGGGCCCGGGCGATCCCGAAGTCCGCCACGATGGCCTGGTCCCCGGCCAGGAGGATGTTGGCCGGTTTGATGTCCCGGTGCACCACACCCCGCTCGTGGGCGTAGCTCAGGGCCGACGCGATCTGGTCCGTGAGGCGGATCGCCTCTTCGGCCGGCAGCTTCCCTTCCCGTTCCAGCCGATCCTGTAGAGACTCCCCCTCCACATACGGCATGACGTAGTACAGGAGGCCGTCGGCATCGCCGGAGTCGAAGAGGGGAAGGATGTGGGGATGGGCCAGGTTGGCCGAGATCTCGATCTCCCGGATGAAGCGTTCGGTTCCGAGGCCCGCAGCCAGCTCCGGCCGAAGGACTTTGATGGCTACAGGGCGGTCGTGTTTCAGATCCTGAGCCAGGTAAACCGTGGCCATGCCACCCCGATCGAGCTCGCTGCCGATCTGATAGGCGTCGGCCAACGCCGAAGACAAGCGCTCCTGCTCTTCCATCGTTGCTATCCTTCCAACTGATTCAAAGGGAGACTAGCCCGAACCTCCCGGCCGCCCTGGATCATCCACCGAGATCGGAACCGGCGCCAATTGTCCCGGCACGAACCTCAGGTTCATGCGTCGGAATACGGCCCGGAAGCGAGGGTCGTCACGGAGGGCATCGACCTCCGGATACGCCCAGACCCAGGGCAGCGAGTGGCTGGCTGGCTCATGCTCGAGCCACCGGAGGGCTTCCTTCCGGTTCCCAAGAAAGGCATGGATGCAGAAGAGTCCCTCGACGTCCCACAGGGAGGAATCGAACCAGGTCTTGATGGCAGGCCGAGCTTCCACCTCCCGGGCGATCCGCAAAGCCTCCTCCCTTTCACCCGCCAGGGCATAGGCCTCACCGAGGTCAACGAGATACAATGGATACAGGGCAGCCAGTTTCTGGTACACAGCAATGGCTTCCTGATACGATCCGGCATACGCCGCGCTCCTGCCAAGCACGAAATTCGCTACCATGTCGTCCGCATAGGGGCCCTCTACGAGCTCTCGAGCCTCGGCGTGAGCCCTGTCGAAGTCCCCGGACCAAAAGTAGAGGGCCGGAAGCCAGGTCGTGTGGGCGGGGGTCAGGGGATCCAGTGCCTTTGCTCTCTCATGTTCTGCTACGGCCTCCTCCAACCGACCGAAGAGGATCAGGTACCAGGAGTAGTGGTAGTGATTCCAGGCCAGGCTGGGGTTCAGCTCGTTGGCTTTCCGGAACGCCTCCTCGGCCGCCTCCCAGTCTCGCCCATGATACGACTGGTAGACCGCCAGGGCCGCCCATCCCTCAGCTAATGTCGAGTCAAGGCGGATCGCCCTCTCAGCAGCTGCCAGGGCATTCGACCATAGCTCCGGGTTCCCCACCCCCTTGTCGTGACCTAGGGTCACGTAACAATCTGCCAGCCCGGCCCAGGCCAGGGCGTCCGCAGGGTTCTGCCCCACGGCTTCCTGGAAGTAGACGACGGCGCTGTCGTAATGCTCAATGGCCGTAGCGTCGTGGATGAATTGCATCCCCCGAAGGTAGGCCTCGTAGACCGCCGGGTTCACCGACACTGCTTCGGCCAAACGAGCCTCGTCCCCGGGATCGAGGGCCAGCCGTATCTCATCGGCGATGGCCCGGGCGAACCCCCTGTACATGGCCACGATGTTGGGTAGCACCCCGTCGAAGGTCCCGGCCCACAACTCTTGTTCATCGCGGTCGAAGAGCCGGACGGCGATCTCCAGGCTGTCTCCCTCCCGAAATACCGAGCCCAGGATGACTCCGTCCACATCCAGCTCCCGTGCAATCTCCGGGATGCCCTTCTCCGTCCCCGTGTACCCGGCCATGCTGGCTCGGGAGATCATGGACAGGCCCAGCTGCCCCAACTCGGCGATGAGGGCCTCGTGGACACCCTCCGCCAAATACCCTTCCTCCGGGTCCCCGCTGAAGTTCGCCACCGGCAGCACCGCCAACCGCTCCATCCGGGGGCCTTCAGGCCCTAACCGCCCGAGGCCCCAAGAAGCGAGGATCACCACCACCGCCGCCGCCCCGATAATCGCAGCCCACGGCCGGCCACGCCGGGCCCGCACAGCTGGCACCACCGTCCCCGTCGTCAGCGCCTCGGCAAACGCCGCCGCCGTCTCGAACCGCTCTCCCGGGTCCGTGGCCAGCGCCTTCGACACCGCCCGGTCCAGGAACACCGGGATGCTGGGATCTGTCGTCCTTAGGCTCGGGCCCTTCCCCACCTTCCCCTTCGCCGCCATCGCCGCCGGATCCGTCGCGTCGAAAGCCGCCTCACCCGTCATCATCTCGTAGACCACACAGCCCAGCGAGTACACGTCGCTCCGGGCGTCCACCTCGTACCCGCCCATGGCCTGCTCGGGACTCATGTAGGCCGGCGTACCGACGGCCAGGCCCGTGAAGGTGAGGCCCTCGGTGCTGGCCGCTTCCAGGGCCCGGGCGATCCCGAAGTCCGCCACGATGGCCTGGTCCCCGGCCAGAAGGATGTTGGCCGGCTTGATGTCCCGGTGGACCACGCCCTTCTCGTGGGCGTAGGTCAGGGCCGACGCGACCTGGTCCGTGAGGCGGATGGCCTCTTCGGCCGGCAGCTTCCCTTCCCGCTCCAACCGGTCCTGGAGGGACTCCCCCTCCACATACGGCATCACGTAGTAGAGAAGCCCCTTGGCGTCGCCGGAGTCGAAGAGGGGCAGGATGTGGGGGTGGGCCAGGTTGGCGGAGATCTCGATCTCCCGAACGAAGCGTTCGGCGCCCAGGCCGGCGGCCAGCTCCGGACGGAGAACCTTGATGGCCACCCGACGATCGTGCTTCAGGTCCTGGGCCCGGTAGACCGTGGCCATGCCGCCTCGATCGAGCTCGCTGTCGATCTGATAGGCGTCGGCCAACGCCGAGGACAAGCGCTCCTGCTCTTCCATCGTTGCTATCCTCCCAACTGATTCAAAGGGAGACTAGCCCGAACCTCCCGGCCACCCAGGGCCATCCACAGGAATGGAAACCGGATACCGGTCTCCGGGCTCGAATCGCAGGTTCATGCGCCGGAGTACTGTCTGGAAGCGAGGTTCTTCCCGGTAGGCATCCCACAGCCCTTGAGCCGCATCCCACGCCACCCAGTGGTGCGCTGGCTCGAATTCGAGCCAGCGCAGGGCCTCGTCCCGGTTCCCCAGGGCCGCGTAGATGCAGGCCAAGCCCCGAGCATTCCAGGGATTTGGCTGGGCTTCGAGTTCTCGCACGATGCGCAGGGCGTCCTCCGTGCGGCCCGCTCGTGCGTAGGTATGACCGAGAACCGGCAT
>JASFVN010000443.1:0-3633 GCA_050049805.1 Gemmatimonadota bacterium | reverse complement strand
ACCAGTGGGCTCCTGGGTTAAGGGGTAACGAACCATCCGGTTCAAGATCGGAGCCGGGCATCCGAATGCCAACAACCTTCCTCTGGCCCTTGCCCGGCGAGATCCCGGAGGGACGGGCGGAGTTCGGCTTCAGTCTATGCGCCTATGCGCAGTAGCGCACTCTGGAGCCCGTGCTTGAACCGGGCGTTACGTAGGCTACCGCCCGCATGTGGCGACTATCCGATTCCCATCAAAGGAGGGCAGCAATTCCACCGGCGCCAGTGAGTGTGTGCTGACTCCGGTCTTCCGACCGTGCTATTGAATCCAGGATGGGTTGAGGCGGAACTCCATTTCCGGTCCGGACTCGGGTGATTCACAGGTCACCACGACGAGCCGCTGGTGATCAAACAGGCCAAGATGGGAGACTGTGATCCGATGCAACCCTGGGGGCACACCCACGATCTTGAAACCACCGGTGTTGTTAGCCAGGGTCCCAACATTCAGCCCGTCAACGATGACGGTGGCCGGTACCCCGCTCGAACCCTGTGCTGTGAGGACGCGGCCAGAGATGGTGCAGGTCGCGCTCGCGGAGTCAGGTCCGTTCCAGGGTTGGAGTGTAAACGACAGCCCGAGATCGCAGACGGACTCCGTCCTTGCGGGGCCTACGACGGTGTGGCACCCCAGGAGCAGGAGACGGCGTTCCGGCAGGTAGCCTGGGAGGAACGCCTCAACCGAGGTGGCACGGTTCAAAGGCGGCTGTCGCCCTTCGATGACGTAGTAGCCAAAGTCATCGGTGGTTGTTCGCCATGGAAAACCCGGTACCGTTACGACCACGCCCGCCAGAGGGTCACCGGTGGTCTCGTCGAGGACGATCCCTGCAAACCTCAGATTGATCGGTCCCACGTCTGTCTGGGCAGCCACGCTTTTTGCCAGGGGCACACTGGCGACCCCGAAGAATAGGATAGCTTTCAGCAGGTGACTCATCATTCCCTCCCACCAGAGACCTCAACCAACTGGCTCCAGGAAAACTCAGCCCTGTAAGAAAGTCGTTTTTTGGCGGTAGCCACGTAACGAACCATTCGGTTCAAGATCGGAGCCGGACATCCAGAGGACCAGGATTAGCCACCTGCTTCTTCCCGGCGAGATCCCGGAGGGCCGCGCCGGTGTTCCCCGATAGGCCACTCAGCCCAACCGCGGAAGCGGATCTGAGGCGCGAGCTTGAACCGAGCGTTACCATTCGAACCGCACTTTCCGCGAGAGGGCTACCACCCGTCCCTCGTCCAGATGATCACCACGCCACAGTCCTTTCGGTTGATCAGCCTGAGGGCGTCTCGCTCCCATCGATCTCGGACAAGGAGGTGTTGCCGGAAGTCTTCAGGCACTTCAAACCATCCTCGGTAGACCTCAATGGCAATTAGATCCTCGGGCATAACTTCGGAAAGCGGAGGAACTCCCCACACCGAGGATTCGAAGAAGGGTGGCGGGACTGGTGTTCGGTCTACGATGAAATGCAGGCAGGTGTCTGCAACATATGTGGACACAATCGGGAGTGGCCCCGTATCCCCATTCTCATGCCGACCCCATGTCCAACGAACACGCGTGTCCTCAGCGTGTCGGAAAATCTCTCCGACATGTGTCCGAGGCCGAAGTGAATCGACCATTGCCGGCGTAAAAAAGAAGCCCTCACCCGTTTTCATCCTTTCAGAAAAAAGCTCACGCCCGGGAGTCCTGGCAGCGCTTACGATCAGGGGTGCCAGTCTGATGGCCTCGGCGCCCACAAAAAACTGCACGGTGAGGGTGTCGACGACTGCAACCTGGAAAGGCACGGAAAGGGTGGTCTGGTAGCCAAGCCTTTGGGCTTGGAGTTGATAGGTCCCGATTTTGACAGGGAGCAGGAATGCCCCGTTTGAGTCACTGAACGTCAGGCCCAGTGATTCCCCCTCGGAGGAGAGGAGGACGATTGTAGCGCCCGAGATCGGCGCCGCCGTGGAATCATCTAAGAGTCGACCATGGATGACCTGGCCTGCGGCCGCGGTTGGAGCTACTGAAGTCGCCAAAAGAAAGGCCAAGATTGGAAGGCACCGCGAGAGTGGACTATGACGCACCGCAGTCAGCGGCCTCGAGAATGAAGCGCACGATGCTGGGATCATGTCCATATTCGAACAATAATCACTGACGGTTTGAATGGTAACGAACCATTCGGTTCCCGGCCGGAGCCGGGCGCCAATGGGATCGCCCTTATCCTGCTGTCATCGCCCGGCGAGGTCCCGGAGGGCCGGGCCCGTGGTGTTCAGGATACTGCCTCACAGGTTCCGAGCGAAAGCGAGGCCTGAGGGCCCGAGCGGGAAACGGGCGTTACTTGAAGTGGTTTTTCGGCCTGACTCGTTGGGGTCAGTTATTTTGCCCCCCCTCGCTCAACTGTGCCTCAGCTTCCTCAAGCCAGTTCAGAGCCACAACCAACTGCGGACGTCCCGGGCCGCCGATAGAGCGAAGCATCAGGAACCTCTGGTCATCCTGATCGACCTCGAAAAGGGAGGAAAAATGGAAACCCGACGATAGGATCTCACTCCCCATCTGGAAGAGGGGCGTCTGGTCACCGGCTTCGAAACCCTGACCAAGGGTCACTTCTACTGCCACCAGCTCCCGGGCCCCGTTCACGAAGAAGAGCTCCCGACCTTTCCTCCCCCAGACGGGCGAGTGCCCACCTGCCGAAGAGATCTGTCTCTTTCGGGCCAGGTCCGGAAACGACCGAACATAGATCTCGCTCCGCCCGGTTTCATCCGACTGGTAGGCTAACCAGCCTCCGTCCGGCGACAAAGCTGGGGCGGTCTGCCAGGATCCGGGGTCCGACGGCGTGGTTACCAGACTGTCTCCCAGCAGATCCTTTACCACGATCTCCCGATCCTCCCAGAAATTGCCCGTCCGCATGACAAGCCATGCTCCATCGCGTGAAAGAGCCGCCTCCAACACGTTGGATTCTTCGTCGGCCAGGAGCTCCGCACCGGAATCAAACCCGTCGGCTCTCTGAACATAGAGGTCGAAGTCAGTGAGGCTCGCGGAACTCGGAGAGATGTATGTGACTGCGTGGCCGTCGGGAGTCCAACGGGGCCGGCTCTCCTCCCTTGGGTTGGATGTAAGGCGGGAGAATGGGCCCCGAGGAAGCTGCTTCACCCAGATGTCCAGGTTCGCCGTTCCATCCGGTGAAACCCCCGCCGCGACTTTTGAACCGTCGGGCGAGAGCGCAAAGCCCAGGTTGTCGGGGCCCGGGTCGAAGGTCCAATCTGGATCCACGGGCACCTGATTGCCGGTGCGGTCGACCCAGATGGGAAGCACTTGGGAGCTTGCGGCTCCTGCCAACTCGTAGACGAGCACACTGGATCCGGAGGCCGCAAATTTTACACCCCCGTTCTGAGGTACCGTCTCGAGACCCTGGGCCAGGAGGACTGGTGGGCCGGTGAGCTCGAGAGCACTCAGATTAAAGGGCGCTACCCAAAGCCTTCCCTGCCGGTCTGCGCCCAGGATGTGCCCGGAACGAAGGACCTGGACCTTGGTGACGGGGAATGGGAACTGGATTATCGTTTCTTCCCCCGATGTGAGATCCAAAGCCCGGGCTTCGAAGTACTCTGGGTCCGTCAACTTGCCAACGGTATAGAA
>JASFVN010000442.1:0-3636 GCA_050049805.1 Gemmatimonadota bacterium | reverse complement strand
GTCGATGCCCAGGATCCTGAGTGGGCGCCCGGGGAGCGAGGGGGAGGTCACGTACCCCTCCACCACCGGAGCCGAGGGTCGAAAACTCTTTTCTACTCGAAGGTCGGAAAATACCTCTTCCGGCACACCTCTCCCACTCCCCACGATCCAATGAGTGGAACGGCCCGCCACGGACTCCGTGGACACGCGGAAGGCCTCCCTCGAGCTCTGGATGGCGAGATCGATGGAGACCACCACCCCGACGCCCATGGCGACGCCGAGAACGGTGAGGGCCATCTCCCATGGGTGGAGGAAGAAGAAGCGAAGGGAGGAAAGCCGAAGGAGACGCGTCACGGCCCAGCAGGCTCCAGCACATCCTCCAGCAACCGACCGTCCTGAATCCTGAGGACCCGATCAGCCGCCGAAGCCACCTCCGCGCTGTGGGTAACCACCAGGAGGGTCACCCCACGGTGGGACGCCAGGTCTTTGAGGAGGTTCAGAATCCTCGCTCCGGTCCTGGTGTCGAGGTTCCCTGTCGGCTCGTCGGCCAGTACCAGGGCCGGCTCATGAATCAAAGCCCTGGCCACGGCAACCCGCTGCTGTTCGCCCCCCGACAACCGATCGGGGAAGGTGGCTTCCCGGCCCTCCAGTCCCACCTGGGCCAACAGCTCCCGAGCCCGATGGCGCTCTTCCTCGCCGGCTCTCCCTGCGAGCTCCAGAGGGAGGAGAAGGTTTTCCTCCACCGTGAGCGTCGGAAGAAGATTGAAGAACTGGAAGATGAATCCTATGTACCGGCGTCTGAACAGGGTCCGCTCCCGCTCCGAGACGTCGGTGAGAGAGACCCCATCCACCACCACCTTCCCGCTGTCTGGGGTGTCGATGCCGCTCAGGAGGTTCAGGAGGGTGGATTTTCCGGATCCGGAAGGCCCCAGGAGAGCCACGAACTCCCCGGGAAAGAGGGAGGCGGAAGCGTCCGAGAGGATCGCATGGACATGCTGCCCTTCCCGGTAGCTCTTGGACAGGCCCTCGAGCTTCACGAGGGCGGCCTTGGAAGGCACGGGCGAAAGCTCCATGGCTCCCGGGTACCCCCGGAATCGGGTTTGTTTCCGGGAATGGGCCGGCCCGAGAACAACGCCGTCGCTACCTCGCTCCAACCAAAGTGATGAGGTGGAAATCTCCCGGGGTTGACACCCGGAACCTTGTCCCGATGCGGGGTAATCTCCGTTGAGTTCAAATGGAAGCAGAGGTTAAGACGTACCACACCTTCGAGGAGCCCCAACATGGAGAAAGACGTAAAGCTGCACATCGGAGAGGGAATCCTTAAGCCCGGTGTCCGCCCCATCAAAATCTACGTGGATGCCCAGGGCGAATACTGGATCTGCGACAAGGACGTGGACCCGGAGAGCGAGGACTTCAAGAAAGACGGCTGCGTCGCTCACAGCGAGATCCACTTGGTCAAATAGGTCCGACTCTCCCGCTCTGCGCTGAGCAGGACAGAAACGGCATGGATGGAGAGCGGGCGATCCCATCGCCCGCTCTCCCTTCTTCGCAAACCTGGATCAGGCCAGGCATGGCTATGACTGTTCACGAGATCGTAACGGAATCAGACCTCGCGAAGGTTTTGGAACAGGCGGACACCGTCATCATCGACTTCTGGTCCCCTCTGTGCCCACCCTGCAAAGCCTTCGCCCCGGTATTTGAAGAAGCTGCCGGCCGCCACCCGGATGTGGCCTTCTGCAAGGTGAACACCCGTGAGGAGGAGGAGCTTTCGGGCGCCTTCGAGGTCGAACATATCCCGACGTTGGTGGCCATTCGGGACCGGGTCCTGGTGGCCTCCCAACCGGGATATCTGGAGGAGGAGCAGCTGGACGATCTCCTTCTTCAAGTAGGAGCCCTGGACATGGACTCCATCATGGACTACGAGGCAAGGACAGAGGACACGCGGGAGGAAGGGACGTGAGGACCCTCGTTCAAAGACCAGCGCCGGAGTTCACGGCGCCCACGGTGATGCCGGACGACACCATCAAAGAGGACTTCTCTTCTCGTGATCTGGATGGAAAGTACTGGGTGCTCTTCTTCTACCCCTTCGATTTCTCCTTCGTCTGCCCGACGGAACTTCTGGCTTTGAACTCTCGGCTGGAAGATTTCCGGAAGCGGGATTGTGAGGTGGTCGGCGTTTCGGTGGACTCGACCTACTCCCACCTGGCCTGGAAAAGGACCACAGAAGAAGAGGGGGGAATCGGCCCCGTGCAGTTCCCCATGGTCTCGGACCTGAAGAAGGAGATCTCACGGGCCTACGGAGTCCTGACGGACGAGGGGGTTTCCCTCCGGGCGACATTCCTGATGGACCGAACCGGAATGGTCCGGCACGCCACGGTGAACGAGATCGACCTGGGCCGGAGCGTAAAGGAACTCCTGCGGACTCTCGACGCAGTCCGTCACATCGACGAGACGGGAGAGCTCTGCCCGGCGGATTGGGACGGCACGAAGAAAAAACAGGGAATCGCCCCGGCGGGCATCAAGAGGAAGATTCAGTCCTTCGATCTGGGATGACCCTGACCTCAAAACAAAATCATCCGGCAGAAAAAAGGGGCAGCCAACGCCATGGCTGCCCCGCAATGGGTTCCCCTGGGTGGAGCCTCAATAACTGAAAGCGTCCAGCTTCACCTTCCCCCGGAAAATCCAGTAGATGCTCACCGTGTAGGCCACGACGATGGGCATGCCGATGATGGCGATGATCAACATGATCTGGTGGGTCTTCGCCGAGGATGCAGCGTTGTAGATCGTAAGGCTGTTCTCGGCTACGGGACTCGAGTAGATCATGTCGGGATACATCCCTATTCCGAACAGGGCCATGAGCAGGATCATGGAAGCGCAGGAGGACAGGAACGCCCTGAAGTCCCGGCCGTGGTGCACCTCCCGAGGAATGTTGGCGATGGCCAGAGCATTCAGGACCGGAACCGCCAGGAGGATGGGGTACTCCTTGAGGGTCGTCGTCATGTGGGGTATGAAAATCAAGACCATGACGGTCGTAATGACGTAGCAGGCCACGAAAGCCAGGATCAACCTGGGTATCCAGCTCCGAACCTGGGCCTGGAGATCCCCTTCGGTCTTCATGACAACGTAGATGGCCCCGTGCATGGCGAAGAGGGCCACCGTAGTCAGCCCCACGAAGAGCGGGAAGGGCCGCAGCAGCCCCAGCAGTCCTCCCAGGTATTCCCCGTCTGCCGTCAGCGGAATTCCCAACACGATGTTCCCCAGGGCCACCCCCATCAAGAGTGACGAGACGATGCTGCTGACGCTGAAGCTGCGGTCCCAGGTGCGACGCCATCGCTGGGAGGGCCGCTTGCTGCGGAATTCGATGGCCACGGCCCGGAAGATGAGCGCCACCAGGAGCAGGATGAAGGCAAGGTAGAAGCCCGAGAAAGAGGTGGCGTAGACGTCGGGAAAGGCGGCAAAGAGGGCGCCGCCCCCGGTGACCAGCCACACTTCGTTCCCATCCCATACCGGGCCAATGCTGTTGATCATGATTCGGCGGTCATGATCGGTTTTGGTGAATAGATGGAGTGCTCCCACTCCCAGGTCGAAACCATCCAGAATCGCATATCCGGCCAGGAGGACGCCAACCAGGATGAACCAGACAGTGTTCAGATCGAG
>JASFVN010000441.1:0-3644 GCA_050049805.1 Gemmatimonadota bacterium | reverse complement strand
ATAGACCTGACCGAAGGTCCCACCTCCTTTTACCGCCTTGGGAAGCTCGAAGAGTTGGGCATTGCGGAGCTCGACCGCCTACCTTTTTCCATACGCATCCTTCTCGAAAACACGCTGCGAAATGCCGGCAAGGGTTTCGTCACCGAAATCGACGTGAAAGCCGTTTGCAAGTGGAGTCCCACCAACGCTGGGACCCCCTTCCCCTTCATGCCGTCCCGAGTGGTTCTCCAGGACTTCACCGGAGTCCCCGGGGTGGTCGACCTGGCCTCCATGCGCTCGGCTCTGGATTCCATGGGTGGCGATCCGAAGCGCATCAACCCGGTTGTACCAGCCGACCTGGTAATCGACCACTCCGTCCAGGTGGACTACTTCGGAACGGGAGAGGCCTTCCAGCTCAACGTGGAGAAGGAGTTCGAGCGGAACCGCGAGAGGTACGCCCTTCTGCGCTGGGCCCAGGAGGCCTTCGAAGACTTCCGGGTGGTGCCCCCAGGAACCGGAATCGTGCACCAGGTGAACCTGGAGTATCTGGCCTCGGTCATGCACCGACGGGACGAAGCCGGACGGTTCCTGGCCTATCCGGATACCGTGGTGGGTACCGATTCTCACACGACGATGATCAATGGCCTCGGCGTGGTGGGCTGGGGCGTCGGGGGAATCGAGGCGGAAGCCGTCCTCCTTGGCCAGCCCTACTACATGCTTCTTCCGGAAGTGGTGGGGGTGCGCCTGCTGGGAACTCTCCCCGACGGCGCCACAGCCACCGATTTGGTCCTGAGAGTCACGGAAATGCTGCGGGAGCACGGCGTGGTAGGACGCTTCGTCGAGTATTTCGGTTCCGGGCTCTCCAATCTCACGCTCCCCGACCGTGCCACGTTGGCCAACATGAGCCCGGAATACGGCGCTACGGTCGGGTTCTTCCCGGTGGACGACGTGACCCTCGGGTTCCTGTTGGGCACGGGCCGGGCTCCTGAGCTGGTGGAGCGCGTCGAGAGAATCAGTAAGGAGATGGGGCTTTTCCGAACCGACGAAACCCCCGACCCCGAATACACTTCCGTCCTGGAGCTCGACATGGGGACCATCGAGCCCAGCGTGGCGGGCCCGAAACGCCCTCAGGACCGGATCGCCCTTCCACGCGTGAAAGAGTCTTTCAGGGACTCCCTTCCCGACCTTTTGCCGGCCGGATTCTCCCTTCCCACGGGGAACAGAACCGGGGAGGGGTGGGCCGGAGAGGGAGGCAGGGATCCAGCCCCCCCCGACGACTCCTCCTCCGGCAAGGCGTCGGTGGCAGCAGGGGGCGCACGAGCCGTGGCCGATTTCCCGGACAGGGGACCTTCCTGGCGGAGCGAGGCCATCGAGGTGGACGGTCAGGGAATGGAGATCGGTGACGGTAGCATCGTCGTTGCCGCAATCACATCATGCACGAACACTTCGAACCCGTCGGTCATGGTGGGAGCGGGGTTGGTGGCGAAAAAGGCTGTGGAGCGAGGGTTGAAGGTGAAACCATGGGTAAAGACCAGCCTGGCTCCCGGTTCCAAGGTCGTCACCGAATACCTGCGGGCCGCAGGTCTCACGCCCTACCTTGACCAACTCGGCTTCAACCTGGTTGGGTACGGGTGCACGACCTGCATCGGGAACAGCGGTCCACTGCCGGAACCCATCGCCCAGGCGATTCAGGAGAAGGGTCTGGTGGTGGCTTCCATTCTCAGCGGGAACCGAAATTTCGAAGCCCGGATCCATTCCCTCATTCGAGCGAACTACCTGGCCTCTCCCATGCTGGTCGTGGCCTACGCCCTGGCGGGCCGCATCGACCTGGACCCGAGCACGGAACCTCTGACCCACGAAGCCGATGGCACGCCAGTATTTCTGGCCGATCTCTGGCCCTCGCCCGAGGAGATCAGGGCCACGGTGGCCGACTCCCTCGCGCCGGAGATGTTCCAGGAGCGATACGCCACCGTCTTCGACGGCGAAGCCCAGTGGCAGGCCCTCCCTGTCCCCGCCGAAAGCAGCCTCTACGAGTGGGATGCGGCCTCCACCTATATCCAGGATCCTCCCTTCTTCCAGGGAATGGCCCTGGACGTGCCCGAGCTCTCGGACATCAAGGGAGCCAGGGTTCTGGCCTTCCTGGGTCGTTCCGTCACCACGGACCACATCTCTCCGGCCGGCGCTATTCCAAAGGCCGAGCCGGCGGGACGCTACCTGCAGGAGAAGGGTGTGGAGCCCTACCAGTTCAACACCTTTGGGTCACGGCGAGGGAACCACGAGGTCATGATGCGGGGCACCTTCGGGAACGTTCGGATCCGAAATCTGCTATTGGAGGACAAGGAAGGCGGTTACACGGTGAAGCTGCCGGAGAACCGGATGACATCCATCTACGAGGCCTCCATGGAGTATCAGGCCCAGGGGACACCCCTCCTGGTGCTGGCCGGGAAGGAATATGGAACCGGGAGTTCCCGGGACTGGGCGGCCAAGGGTACGGCTCTCCTGGGCGTGAAGGCTGTCCTGGCCGAAAGCTTCGAGCGGATTCATCGTAGCAACCTGGTGGGGATGGGCGTGCTGCCCCTGCAATTCCAGGATGGAGAATCGCCGGAAACCCTGGGCCTCACCGGCCGGGAAACCTTTGATGTGATTGGGATTCGCGACCAGCTCGAGCCTCGCGGCAAGCTTGCCGTTCGAGCCGAGAAAGAGGACGGATCCACTATTCAGTTCACTGTTGACGTCCGCCTGGATTCACAGGTGGAGATCGAATATTACCAGAATGGCGGAATCCTCCACACCGTCCTGCGGAAGATGGCCACGGGCCAGATGTAGCAAGGGCAGTCGTCGGCTGGGCGCAGTCCTGGCCGCCGTCCTTCTTGCCGTAGCTGCCCGCCCCGGTCAGGCACAGATCGCTCAGGGCCAGCTTCTGGACGTCGAGACCGGGGAACCGGTGGAAGGGGCCCTCGTTCTCCTTCTGGATGAAGATGGTGAGGAGGCCGGGGGCTACCTCACCAACGATGCCGGGCGTTTCATCATTCGGGCTCCCACCGCCGGTACCTACACCCTTCAGGCCGAGCGAATCGGCTACGAGACCATTCTGTCCGACCCCTTCCAGCTTCGACAGGCCGAACGCTTCGGCATTCGTCTGGAGGCAAAGAAGACAGCCATCGAGCTGGAAGGGATACGTGTGGAGGGAAGCCAGCGCTGTCTGGTTCGGCCCGGGGAAGGCCTGCTGGTGGCCTCGGTCTGGGAGGAAGCCCGGAAGGCCCTGACGGTCCAGGATTGGACCGAGCGAGAGGGATCGTTCCGCTTCCAGATGGTTACCCACGAACGGGAGCTCGAATGGCCCGGCGAGGCCGTCCAGTCCGAGACCAGGGAGGTGAAATCCGGCGTTTCCCAGAGTCCGATTCGTAGTCTCCCGGCTGAAGACCTGCTCACCGAAGGATTTGTCCGGCCGTCGTCCGACGACGGCTACGACTATTTCGGCCCTGACGCATCGGTCCTTCTCTCGGACCTCTTCCTGGATACCCACTGCTTCAGCCTGAGTACGGACCCTGATCGGCCCGGTGAGATCGGCCTGTCGTTCGAGCCGGTGGAGCGGAACCGCATGCCGGACATTGCGGGGACCATGTGGTTGGACTCAGAGACCGCCGGGCTTCGTGTACTGGAGT
>JASFVN010000440.1:0-3652 GCA_050049805.1 Gemmatimonadota bacterium | reverse complement strand
CATCCATAGCGATCTGGCTCGGAGGATCGCACGGGCCATCGGGGCCGCGCTGACGCTATCGGAGCAGGATCGAATCAATGCCACGCCGACCGAAAACCTTGAAGCCTACGACTTCTACGTCCTGGGGAGGGATCGATGGATGAGTCGAAGGGGCAGTGCCAACCGGGAGGCGATTGCGTTCTATGAAAGCGCCATTTCGGAGGACCCGGAGTTCGCATTGGCCCACGCAGCCCTGGCGCAGGCGCACGTCACCCTGGCGGTCCATGTGTTTGAGGGTGTGGACCTCCACCAGGAGTATGCTCTCGCAAAGGCGGCGGTCCGCAGGGCCATGGAGTTGGACCCGGACCTGCCGGAGGCCCATGCCGCCCTTGGATTAATCACTTCCGGTTACGACTGGGATTGGGACGGGGCAGAGGGACATTTCCTGAGGGCCATCGAGCTCAATCCGGGAGATGCTGAGACCCGGGCCTGGTATTCCAGCCTGCTGCTAGCCCTGGGACGGCCGGATGAGGCGAATGCTCAGGCAAAGGTTGCGGTGGAACTTGATCCGATTTCCTATAACGCTGTGAGGGCTTTCCTCGCGAGTGCGACCGAGGAAGATGAACGTCAGGTTCAGCAAACGTTGAATCGAATCCTCCAGGCTAGGCCTGAAAACCCCTACATCCGAATGCTCATCGGGACCTTCCTCTGGCAGCAGGGGAGATATGATGAGGCCGTAGATGAGTTTATGCCCCTGTTGGCTGAGGAGTATGGTTTCCACGAGCCTGACAGTCTACGGGCCCTTCTACACCTCGCCGGAATCCCAGAGGGCCAGGCTCGGGCCGGGAACATCATCCGGTACATGGAAGAACAGGCTCCAGGCATCCGAACCATCAGTCCCTTCCTCTTCCTGAACTACGGCCTCTTTGAGGAGGCTCTCGCAGGGGCCGAATACCTGGTGCGCCGAAGGGATTATGGTGCGACCGCGCTCGGGGCCGATGTCTGGGCGCCTCTCTACTCGGACCCCAGATACCTCGCCCTCCTCGACGAAGTTGGCCTTCCGCATCCTCAAATCCGGGGGTTAGACGGCGGGTAGCGGAGGGTGAGAAGAGGGGGTGTTGGGACAACTGTTGGGACGACGCTGCCGCACCCCGCCTTCTCCCGCGTCTCTTGCGACGGCTCTGCGGAGGGTGGTCGGTCACCACAAGCTCGACACTGAGGTCCTCTCCTGGAATCAAGGACACAAAAAAACCTCCTGGCTCATCCGAACCAGGAGGGTCGTTACTTCAAGAGCGGAGCGCGAGGGACTCGAACCCCCAAGCCCTTTCGGGCGCTCGCTTTCGAGGCGAGTGCATTACCATTCTGCCAGCGCTCCAGAACGGCCTTGTCCCTCAAGTCGGGGCGCCCGGATTTGAACCGGGGACCTCTGCGTCCCGAACGCAGCGCTCTACCTGACTGAGCCACGCCCCGAGGCACGAACAAAAACGGCGCCCTTTGTCGGCGCCTGTGAGATACGGACGGGGTGGGATTCGAACCCACGAGACAGTATTCGCTGCCCACACGCTCTCCAGGCGTGCGCCTTAAACCACTCGGCCACCCGTCCCACTGCGGCACGAAATACCGCCTGGCCTACAAAGCGGAGGGGGTGGGATTCGAACCCACGAGACCCTTCCGGGTCAACGCCTTAGCAGGGCGCCGCCTTAAGCCACTCGGCCACCCCTCCAAAACTCAGTTGCCCCGCCAGGGCTCGAACCTGGACTCTTCTGATCCAGAGTCAGACGTGTTGCCAATTACACCACGGGGCAATCATCCAGACTATAATCAATCTCGGCCGGGCCTGCACCCTTCTTCAGGGCCGTCGTCCAACCAAGAAAGAGCCACCGGTCGGACTCGAACCGACGACCCCGTCATTACGAGTGACGTGCTCTACCAGCTGAGCTACGGTGGCGGCCGAGTGGAGCCGAGGGGAGTCGAACCCCTGACCTCTAGAGTGCGATTCTAGCGCTCTCCCAACTGAGCTACGGCCCCATGGGCATGGGCGCGAGAGGACTCGAACCTCTGGCCTCTACGATGTCAACGTAGCGCTCTAACCAGCTGAGCTACGCGCCCTTTGTACTGCTCGTCTTCCCGAGCTCGAGGAAGACCTCAAACGCGCCCGGGAGGACTCGAACCCCCAACCTCTTGATCCGTAGTCAAACGCTCTATCCAATTGAGCTACGGGCGCCCTTCCGACAAGTGCCCACGACAGGACTCGAACCTGTACGCCGTTTCCGGCACTGGTCCCTCAAACCAGCCTGTCTACCAATTCCAGCACGTGGGCAACCTTCAGACGACAACCGGCCGCACCTGACCCCCGTCAGATCGGCCGGTGCAAGATCGCACACCTTGGGAGGAATGCTCGGGGAGGGACTCGAACCCTCACGGGGTTGCCCCCACAGGATCCTGAATCCTGCGCGTCTACCAATTCCGCCACCCGAGCCCTTCCAGTGGAGCCGAGGGGAATCGAACCCCTGACCTCTTGAATGCCATTCAAGCGCTCTCCCAACTGAGCTACGGCCCCAGCACAAGGACTAAACCCTGTTATCTCAATCAGCACTTCAGCGGGGCTGACGGGACTCGAACCCGCGGCCTCCGGTGTGACAGACCGGCACTCTAACCAAGCTGAGCTACAGCCCCAACCTCAATAAAACTAACCGACCAACTGCTATGCCCCCAGGGGGAATCGAACCCCCCTCTCCACCTTGAAAGAGTGGTGTCCTAGCCGATAGACGATGGGGGCCAGAACCCTCGGTTGGCGCTCAACGCCCGATGTTTCACGGCCGGGAGCCAGCGTTCTCGGCACAGGCCCGGAGGGACTCGAACCCCCAACCGCCGGTTTTGGAGACCGGTGCTCTACCAAATTGAGCTACGGACCTCTGAAATCTTCCGCTCCGGCATAAGCCGAGTGCGAGTGGCCAGGGACGGAGTCGAACCGCCGACACCGCGGTTTTCAGCCGCGTGCTCTACCACCTGAGCTACCTGGCCCGACACGCAAATTGTCAACCAGCCCTACAAACCAAACGCCGCCAGTGGCGGCGTTCGAGCAAAGTAGCGGGGGCAGGATTCGAACCTGCGACCTTCGGGTTATGAGCCCGACGAGCTACCTGGCTGCTCCACCCCGCAACAGGAAAGGAAAGTTACTTTTTGATCGAAAAAGGGTCAACCCTTGAACCTCGATCCTATCAAGAAAATTACGGCCTCACACCTTGAAATACCACGGACTTTGAACCAACTTAGCGATCCCCCTTCTTACAGGGGGTGGCGGGACGTGGCGCAGTCCGGTAGCGCACCGCAATGGGGTTGCGGGGGTCCCCGGTTCGAATCCGGGCGTCCCGATGAAAGGGCCCGTGGCAGCTTCGGCTGCCGCGGGTCACTCTTTGTTGGTGCCCGGATGAGAACCGGAGGTTCGAGCCGAGCGGCAGCAGGGTCGAGGAAAGGCACGTCAGCTGAACCGCGAGACGGGCGAGGGGGCGTAGGCCCCCGCAGCCCCATCCGGGCGTCCCGATCAACGGCTCCTCGACTTCGGTCGGGGGGCCGTTTTTTTTCGCCGTTGATCGGACGCTCGGATCGCCGAGGACGCGCTCGACTGCCCCTCGTGGATGCTTGACCCAGAACTCCCCATGGCATTCTAGAG
>JASFVN010000439.1:0-3655 GCA_050049805.1 Gemmatimonadota bacterium | reverse complement strand
CATCTGGGCCACCACGAGAAGCTTTTGAGTCCGGCTGGACTTCTTTCCTCTGCTCAGGGCAGGCCCTTCCTCCTTGAGGGCGTCGGATTGGCGGCGCCTCAACACCTGGAGGGCCGGGGCCAGACCGGAGAGGATGCCGGCCGTGAGGGCCAACAGGAGGGTCAGAACCAGGACACGGTAGTCCAGGTCCGCGGGAACGGGCAGTGGTACTTGAGCCTGGGCCTGAAGTCTGTCTAAAGCGTGAAGAGTAGCGAATGCGATCCCGATGCCGGCGCCTCCGCCCAGCAAAGACAGAAGCGTGCTCTCGGTGAGGAGCTGCCGCACGATGTGCCACCGGGACGCCCCCAGGGAATACCGAAGAGCGATCTCCCGGCGCCGCCCGGCGGCCTTCGCCAGCTCCAGATTGGCCACGTTGAAGCAGGCGATGAGGAGGACGAGGCCCACGACGCCCAGGAGAATGGCCAGGAATGTCCTGGTGGACCCGGTGGCCGCCGCATCTCCGACCCGTCCTGCGTCCAGGTCTTCCAGGACGATCTCCTGTGACCTGTGGGTTTCGGGGTGCTCGCCGGCCAGGTTGGCCGCCAGGACCTCCATCCCGGCGCGGGCATCGGCAAGGCTCACTCCCGGGAGCCGGCGGCCCACCAGTTGGAGCCACGGATCGAATCGGCTCTCCATGTTGGGAGTGTAGGGAAGGGCTCGGTGCACCATGGAGAGGGGTGCCCAGACGGCGGGCTCCAGTACCGAGAAGAGTCCGGAAAACCCCTGGGGAGCCACCCCGATCACCGTGAAAGGATAGTCGTTGATGCGGATGGTTCTTCCCACGATCTCCGTATCGCCACCGAAGGTCTCCCGCCAGGTCCCGTGACCCAGCACCGCGACGGGGTAGGGGTCCTGCGGGTCTCCTTCCTCGGGCCGAAAGGTCCTGCCCAGGGCCGCTTTCACCCCGAGAACGTCGAAGTAGTCGCCGCTCACCAGCTGGCCCCAGACGATGTCCGGGTCTCCATTACCGGCCAGACCCATGGGGGCCGTGGCGTGGGCTGCCAGCCCCGAGAAGACCTGGTTCCGATCCCGGTAGTCGAGGTAGTCCGGATAGGAAGTATTCCCGTACCGACCCACTCCCACCCGGGCCGTATAGACGGAGGTCAGCTGGGCTGGTTCCTCCACTCCCAACGGCTTCAGGAGGAGCTGGTTCACGAAGCTGAAGATGGCCGTGTTGGCGCCGATGCCCAGGCCCAGGGAGAGGACGGCCACCAGAGCCGACCCCGGGCGCCGGAAGATTTGCCGAAGTCCGTGGCGGAGATCCCTCCACAGGTGATTCAGGCTTTCCAGGGGATGGAGCCGGGAGGGTCCTGAGGAAGTTCCGGGGGAGGGTCCGGAGGAGGCCCGGCTCGGGTCCCCCGTAGATTCCGGACGGGCCCAGGACCTTCCCCGAAGCCGGTCCAGCAGGCTCCGGCCTGAGACGCTCAGGGCCTGCCGCCAATACCAGCCTCCGGCCACTGCCGGGCCCCTGCGCTCCGCGATCTCCCGGTGCTCGTGGTCCAGGTCTTCCAGGATGCAGTCCCGGACGGTCCCGGCGGGGAGGAAGAGGCGCAGCAGGGTAACGGCGCCCCTGGGGGGACGGCGGGAGGTGGCGGCGTTCATGCCGACGGGCCTTCCAGGATTTCGTCCAACCCCTCCCAGAGGGTCAGAAGCATTTCCCGGGAAGCCTTCAACGCGGCGATTCCCTGTTCGGTGACGGAAAAGCGACGCTTCGGCTGCCCGTCACCGTCCCCGGAGCTGGCCTCGATGCGCCACTCCAGGAACCCCTTCCGCTCCAGCCGGTCCAGGGTGGAGTAGAGGGCTCCCCGGGACACAGGCCGGCCTGCGTCGTCTTCCAGCTTCCGGCTGATGGCCGGCGCGTGGGCCTCGTTCTTCAGCTGAAGCGCAGCCAGGAGGACCACCTGCTCGAACTCTCCGATGAACCCCTTCCGACCCATGCTCCCTCCGATCTCCTCCGACATCATGGACGGTGAAAACCCGTTGCCGATGCGACCGCATCGACGGCGGCAACCCGTTGCAGATCGACGCTGGCAACGCACTGTCGACGAAAACCCACCGCTGCCGATCTGTCACTTTTGTAGACTGTCTCTACGTTATAGACCCAGAAGAGGTTTCGCAAGGGTGTCGAGGAGTAGATGAGGTGTGGACCTCGGTAGGAGTCTTTCGTCTTACTCCGGTTCCGGAAGGGGCAAATCCGAGTTCCAGATGACCCTGGACCACAGCCACGAGCCGTCTGCCTGACGGCGGGCAATCGACAGGTATTTTCCGGTCTCCGTCATAGGCTCGGCCATGCCTGGCGGCGTGCCGGTCCACGACCAGGTTCCACGATCGAACGCCAGGTCATCCATGCCATCGATCTCAACCGACACCACCGTGAACTCGGTGGTCTCAGCATCTGCGGCCAAATAGCTGGCATACCGTTCCCGAATGGCGGCCCTTCCCTCGGTAGCCGGTTCGTTGGGAGGCATTTCGATGGCATCTTCCGTGTACAGTGCAGCCACGGCGTCCGCATCCATCGCGACGTTGGCTGTTGCGTACGACGTCCCCAGCTCTCGGATGGCGGTGAGGTCGGTGTCGGTGAGGGCAGTGTCGGTGAGGGCAACGGTGGCAGGTTGACAGGCGATCAGCCCGCCCAGAGATACGAGTACAAATGCGACTCGGCGCATAAGACCTCCTGGAGAGGGAGGAGCGAAGGCTTCACTTTTGTAAATTTGGTTAAGGATTGCCCTCTGAGTCCCCGCCCGCAAGGACGGCGTGCGCCACAGACTCGTTCCCACCGGGTCTCGGGTTGGCCGAGGCTCCGGTCAGGGCCTGACCGCAACTCCTCCTGACTCCACCAAAGAGTCGAATCCGCCTAGTCCGACCCTGTCTTCCCCTCCAGAAGGGTTCGATCGAACTCGTGAACCTCCCGGAGTCGATGGACCTCCTCCCGGAGAGCCGAAACCTCTTCCGTCAGCTCCTCCAGGCGCTGCGGCGAGGGGCCGAAAGAGCCGTGCCCCGAGTCCCGGAGCGCGGCGGCGATGGTTTCGGCCAGGGGCTTCAAAGCAAAGCGAGTGGTCAGGATCACGGTGACACCGAGGATCGGTACGAGAAGCACCGAAAAGATGGCTAATAGCGGGATGAGCACCTCGAAACCCATGGCCTCCTCCGAGTAGGCGGTTCTCCACTCCGTACGTGTTTCGGCCGTCCGGGGTTCCGGTCAGCGAATCACCAGCCAAACCCCAAAGAGGATCACGCCGAGACCGGAAACCCTCGATACATCCAGAGGTCGTACCTCTGCTCCCAAAAGTCCGAAGTGGTCCAGGCCCGCGCCCACGAAGAACTGGGAAGCCACGAAGAGGGTAAGGACCGGAACCAGTCCGATGCGCGGTGTGGTGAAGCCGAGGATCCCGACGACCACCAGTCCCAGGACCCCTGCCGACAGGGTATACCAGGGAACCGTCTGCGAGACCGTTTGCCACGCCCCCAGATTCCCGCCCTTGAGGACGAGCATGACCAGGCCGATGACGAGGCCCCCACCGCCGTAGGTGATGAACATGCTCTCCACCGTGCCCAGGTTGTTGTCCATGGTGCCCATGAAATGGGCCTGAAGGGTACCGGCGATACCACCAAGAAT
>JASFVN010000128.1:0-11401 GCA_050049805.1 Gemmatimonadota bacterium | reverse complement strand
CTGATCGGATCCAGACGAGGACCGTGGACATGCATGTTCGCCGCCTTCGAGCCAAGCTGGGCAGGGTCGGGGACTGGATCGAGACCATAAGGGGGTTCGGTTATCGCCTTAGGGTTCCGGAGGAGGACAGCTGACGTCCCCGAGGGCAACCCCTCCTTCCAACGCAGACCAGTCCCTGAACTCTAGGGTCTGGATATCAGAGGGGTTGGGGTAATGCGGTTCCCCCTTCGCTCGACACTTCTGACATCATTCCTCGTACTCATCGTCTTCCTCGTGGTGGGGCAGGCCCTTGTTCTGAACCGGGGCTTGAAAGAGGAGTTCATAGCGGTCCGGGAACGGGAGCTCGAGGGTGAACTGGAATTGGCTCCCGACTTCCTGGAGAATTTCGGGCCGGTCTCCTACGATTCCGCAGCCAGGGCCTTCGCCAGCCGCATCGGCTACCCGGTCACCTTTCTGAATCCAGAAGGGCGGGTAGTAGGAGCGTCCAGCGACCTTCCCTTCCAGCGGCAGAGGGTGACCGTCTCGCTGGAAAGCCCGGAGATGGTGGCTGCCCAGCAGCCCGGAGATGTGGGGTTCGATCGCCGCCGGGGGGCGGAGGATATCGAGATTCGGTTGTTCGCCGTGACCCGGATCATCCTGGGGGGGGAACAGCTCTTCCTTCAGGTAGCGATGCCTTTGGATGAGATCGAGGAGGCGGTCCGAAACCGGATCTGGAACTCCCTCAGCCTCTTCGCCCCCGCTGTGGCCTTGAGTCTTGCATTCACCTTACTCCTGGGTGGAGCCATCCTGGGTCCGCTTCAGACTCTGGGGCGTCGCGCCCGTGGGCTGGCTGCCGGGAATTTCTCACGACGGATACCGAGATCCTTCAAAATCAAAGAGTTGGACGAGATAGCAGGCACCTTCAACCGTCTGACCGAGGAGCTACAGGGTCGCTACCGATCTCTGGAGGCCGAGCGGGATGAGATGCAGGCTCTCATCGACTGGATGGGGGAGGCGGTCATCGGCCTGACGGAGGACGGTAAGGTTCTACGCACGAATCGGGCTGCCATCGATCTTCTCGATTTCCCGGATCCTGTACCCTTCGTCCCCGTGGGGACCTTGATCCGTCAACCGGCACTCAGGACCCTGATGGAGAATGCTGTCGCTCGGCCCTTCGCGGCCCGTGAGATCACCTTGGGGGATCGAAACCTCATTGTATCGGCTCGCCGTGTGGAGGGGGGTGGGGCGGTGGTAACCTTCCTGGAGGTCACAGAGATCAGGCGACTGGAGATGGTTCGAAGAGATTTTGTGGCGAACGCTTCCCACGAGCTGAAAACCCCTCTGACGGCCATGCGGGGATTTGCCGAGACCCTTCTGGAAGATGATCCTCCCGAGAACCTCAAGCGAGACTTCCTGGGTTCCATTCGAAGTAACACGCTTCGCTTGCAGCATCTGGTTGATGATCTCCTCGACCTCTCGCGGCTCGAGTCCGGGGGCTGGATGGCCAGAGAGGAAGTCGTTGATCTGCGCTCAGTGGTCGAAGACCTCTGGAGTGGATTCCGCCAAAGACTCTCAGCAAGGGACCTGGCTTTCTCAGTGGACGGGAATGCTCTGGTTCTCGCCGATGAGCAGGGAGTCAATCAGGTCATTCGAAATCTGGTGGACAACGCCATCCAGTATACTCCAGATGGAGGGTCCATTTCCGTCAGGATTTGGGGAGAAGGGCCGTTGGCAAGGATAGAGGTCCGAGACACGGGTATCGGAATCCCCACGGCTGCCCTCCCTCGAATCTTCGAGCGGTTCTTCAGGGTTGACCCGGCCCGTTCCAGGGCCGAGGGCGGTACAGGACTGGGCCTGGCCATCGTTCGCCACCTGGTAGAGGCCATGGGTGGAAAAGTCTGGGCAGAGAGCGAGCTGGGGCAGGGAACCAGGATCTTCGTATCGCTTTTGAGGGCTTCCGAGGCAACGGAAGCCTCGGAGGTTTAGACCGTGTCCAGCCCGATCCCAAGAACCGAGACCGGTTGGCGCAGGGGGGGAGTGGCCCTACTCCTTGTTGCTGCGGGATGTGGAAGCGGATCCGAGGGACGGGCCTTCGTTGCCATAGATGGCTCTTCCAGCGTCTACCCCATCTCCGAGGCCATCTCCGAAGAATTCCAGCTGGAGAATCCCCGGGTGATGGTTACTGCCGGACGGTCGGGGACCGGGGGTGGTTTCGAACGGTTCTGCAGAGGTGAGACCGACATCTCCGCGGCCTCCAGGCCCATCCGTGAGTCGGAGCGGAGCCGGTGTGAGGCCATGGGAATCGAGTACCTGGAGCTTCCCGTGGCCCTTGACGGCGTTTCCGTCATCGTGAGCCACCAGAACGATTTCGTGGAATGTCTCACGGTCGACGAGCTCCGCGACATTTGGCGGCCTGGAAGTCGGGTCAGGCTCTGGAGGGACGTTCGGCCGCAGTTTCCAGGAGCCGAGATTCAACTCTACGGACCGGGCAAATTCTCGGGAACGTACGACTTCTTCACCGAGAGAATCGTAGGAAGCCAAGGAGGTAGCCGCACCGACTTTCAGGCTAGTGAGGACGACAACGTCCTGGTTCAGGGGATCACAGGCGACCGGTATGCCCTCGGGTTCTTCGGCTTCGCCTATCTGGAGGGAAACCGAGACAAACTGGGTGTCGTGGAGGTCGACAACGGGAATGGTTGTGTGGCGCCCAGTAGGGAGACGATCCAGGACGGACGCTATTCACCGCTGACCCGAGACCTCTATATCTACGTCAACAAGTCCTCCCTGCAGCGCCCAGGAGTCCTGGATTTCCTTCGATTTTTCATGACCAATGCGATTTCCCTTATTCCAGAGGGGTTTGTTGCGGTCCCGGACAGTGTCTATCGGGCCAACGAGGGACGGTTGACCTCCGCGGTGGAGGGGGGTTAGGGAGAGTGAACAGAGGGGGCCAGTCTGGAACCGAAAACGCCGCTGTGCCGCTCCTGGCCGAATCCGGACCGGGTGTTTGGAGGGAACGGGTGGTGCGATTCGGGTTGGCTGCCTGTGCGGGAATCTCAGCCCTCGTGACCGTGGGAATCATCGTCGTCCTTCTCTCGGAAGCGGCGGGCTTCTTCCGACAGGTTTCGCTGATGGAGTTCTTGACCGATACTCAATGGTCACCTCTCTTCGGGGACAGGCATTTCGGCGTTCTTCCTCTCCTCGTCGCGTCCCTCCAAGTGGCTATCGGAGCGGGACTCCTGGCGCTGCCCACCGGCCTACTGACAGCCGTCTTCCTCAGCGAATACTCCAGTCCCGGATTGCGCTCTGTTCTCAAGCCCACCTTGGAGATCCTCGCCGGGATTCCCACCGTCGTCTACGGGTATTTTGCACTCACCTTCGTGACCCCGGCTCTTCGGTGGTTCTTTCCGGGCTCGGAGGTCTTCAACGGGGCGTCGGCGGCCATCGTCCTGGGAATCATGATCCTCCCAACGGTTTCTTCCCTTTCGGAGGATGCCATCCGGTCCGTGCCTCGAGGCCTTCGGGATGCCGCCTACGGCCTCGGGGCCAGCAAATTGGCTGTTACGACGCGGATCGTTGTTCCAGCGGGGGCGTCCGGGATCCTGGCCTCCTTCATCCTTGCTCTTTCAAGGGCCCTGGGCGAAACCATGGTCGTCACCATCGCCGCGGGGAATTCGCCCCAGTTGACGGTGAACCCTCTGGAGGCGATTCAAACCATGACTGCCTACATCGTGCAGGTAGGGTTAGGAGACACGTCCAGCGGGACCCTGGAGCACCGAACCCTCTTTGCGGTAGGTATGGCCCTCTTCCTGATCACCTTCGGAATGAATTGGACTGCCCAGTGGGTGAGGTCTCGCAAACGTGGAGGTCGGGTTGCGTAAAAACGTCCTTCCCAAAGGAATCGATGGGGCGTTCAGAGCCCTTGCGGCCCTGGCCACCCTTTTCGCGGCGGTGGCACTCCTTGTCCTCTTGGTGGACATCGCGGTGGACGGGGCGGGATCGCTTTCGTTGGACTTTTTCACGAACTATGCGTCCCGATCTCCGGAAAGAGCCGGTATCCGGGCGCCACTCTTCGGAACCCTCTGGGTCATTGGCCTCACGGCCCTGATCTCCTTACCGGTTTCGGTCGGTGCCGCCCTCTATCTCGAGGAGTATGCCGCCGACAACTGGTTGACCAGGGCCGTCCGGGTGAACATCGGAAACCTGGCGGGGGTCCCTTCCATCGTTTACGGGATTCTGGGCCTGGTCCTGTTCGTTCGGATCATGGGTTTCGGGCGGAGCGTCCTCGCGGGCGCCCTGACCCTCTCCCTTCTCTGCATGCCAATGATCACCCTGGCAGCCATGGAAGCGATCCGAGCAGTGCCCCAGGGGAACAGGATGGCGGCTTTCGGCCTCGGGGCTTCGCGCTGGCAGGTGATCAGATATCAGGTGTTGCCTCTTGCCCTCCCGCGAATTCTCTCCGGGACCATCCTGGCTCTGTCGCGGGCAATGGGAGAGGCGGCACCCCTCATCATGATTGGATTTTTGACGTTTATCGCCTTCACTCCAGAAAGCCTGGGCGATCCCTTTACCGTCCTCCCTCTACAGATTTTCGGTTGGATCACGAGAGGGGAGGAGTTCCGAGGCTTGGCGGCCGCGGGCAGTATCGTTCTCTTGATGCTTCTCTTGGGCATGAACGCTCTGGCCATACTTGTACGGAATCGTCTGGAAAGACGAACCTGAGGCAGATCAGCGAGTTTTTCTATGGCTAGCACCTACGGAATCGACCTGGAAGGGGCCGTCCCGGCTCTGGAGGCCCGGGATGTCTCCGTGACCTTTGGTTCGAGGCACGTGGTCAAGCGGGTATCCCTGATGATTCCCCCGAAGAGGGTGGTTGCCCTGGTCGGGCCCTCAGGATGTGGCAAGAGCACTCTTCTCAAGTGTTTCAACCGCATGAATGACCTGAACCCGGAGGCCCGGGTAACGGGCGGGATCCTCTTCTTCGGCCAAGACATCTACGCCCCAGGGGTCGACCCTACCGGTGTTCGCAGGCAGATCGGGATGGTATTTCAAACCCCCAATCCCTTCCCGAAGACGATCTTCGAGAACGTGGCTTTCGGTCCCATGGTGAACGCCCAGGAGGGAGATCTCAGTCGGACCGTAGAAGAGGCCCTGAAGAAGGCCGCCCTTTGGGACGAGGTGAGTGATCAGCTGGCCGCGCCAGCTTTGACCCTATCCAATGGCCAACAGCAACGGTTGTGCATTGCTCGAGCCCTCGCAGTGGATCCGGAGATCCTCTTGATGGATGAACCGATGTCGGAGCTCGATCCGCTGGCGGTGCAGCGGATCGAAGAGTTGGTTCGAACGTTGAAGAAGTCCTACACCATCGTCCTCGTAACCCACAACCTACAGCAGGCGGCTCGGATCTCTGATTTCACAGCGTTCATGTACGGCGGAGAGCTATTGGAGTACGGGCCGACCGCCACGCTCTTCACCAACCCCCGGGAAGAGAAGACCGAGCGCTACATCACGGGACGGTTCGGATGACCCGCTCTGCTGCCAGTCGGCGCTTCCACGAGGAACTGGATCTCCTCCAGGCCCGGTTGATGAAGATGTCCGGCTTGGCTGAGGACCTTGTCGAGCGGGCTGTGGACGCATTCCTCGATCGGGATCCCGAGGCTCGGGTCGCCATCTCGGCTGACGATGAAGTGATTGACGCGCTGGAACTCGAGATCGACGAGGAGGTCCTGCGGTTGATTGCCCTGCACCAGCCGGTGGCTTCTGACCTCAGACAGGTACTCACTACCATGATGATCTGCACCGACGTCGAGAGGGTCGGAGACCACGCCGTGAATATCGCCAAAGCCGCTCAGAGGGTGGCCGTTCTTCCGCCTCTGCCGGAGATCCCTGAAATGGCTGAGCTCGCAGTCCTGTCCAGACGAATGCTCAGGGACGCGCTGGCTGCATATGGATCCCGAAATTCGGGGCTGGCAAGACAAGTATGTGCCAGGGACGACCGGGTGGACGACATGAGGAAGACCGTTCGAAAGCTCCTCACGGACCTCATGGCCAGGGACCCTGGGCGCATCGGTCCTTCCCTCGAGTATCTCCGAGTTTCTCAGCAGCTGGAGCGAATCGGGGACCTGTCCACGAACATCTCCGAGAACGTCGTATTCCTCGTAGAAGGACATTCGATCAAGCACCACGCAGAGCGGGCAGAGACCGAGGAGGCCTCCGACTGAACCCCTGGCACAGGGAAGCTTCCCGTTGCGTTCCCCGGCATTCGGGAGGTACCGTGTGGAATGCCGGAAAAACCAGAATCGCCCGCTAATCGAAGTTTAGAGCCTCCCGATGGTTATTCCGCACAGGGCCCACTCCGGGAACATGGTGCGGCCGTCGAGGAACTCCTGGGTTCGGTGGGAACCGAAACCCGGCCCGAACCGGCCCGGCGGGCCGAGGGTCTGAAGGGCCGTGTAGCTCTGGTGACAGGAGGGTCCACAGGCATCGGGAGGGCAATTGCTCTGGCCTTCGCCGAATCGGGGGTCCACGTGGCCTTCAACTATCTGGATACCGGCCCCGAATCCCAGCAGCTGGCACAGCAGACGGCGGGGGAGCTTCGCTTGCGGGAAGTCCGGGTTTTCTTCCGCTCCTGCGATGTCCGGCGTTCCGAGGAGGTTACCCCCTTCGTGGCTGAAGTCGTCGAGGAGCTGGGAGGCCTTCATTTCATGATCAACAATGCCGGGATCGGGCGGGACGGAGCCCTCTGGAGGATGGGCGACGACGCGTGGGACGCGGTTCTCGACACGAATCTCAAGGGTGCCTTCCACTTTATCAGGGCCGTTGCGCCGACCCTCCGGGAACAGGAGTGGGGGAAGATCGTGAACGTATCCTCCGTTCATGGTATCAGGGGGGAGTTCGGTCTCTCCAACTACATCTCGTCGAAGGCCGGCCTCATCGGGTTGACCCGGAGCGCGGCCCAGGAGCTCGGGCCCAAGAACATCAACGTAAACGCTGTCGCCCCCGGCTACATTCGCACGACCCAGCTCACGGAACAGGTCCCGGCAGAAATCCTGGACCGGGCCCGGGATAGGAGCGTCCTCGGCAGGCTCGGGGACCCTCAGGACGTAGCAGAGTTGGTCCTCTTCCTCTGCTCAGAGGGGGCGAGACACATTACCGGGGTGGTGATCCCCGTTGACGGTGGGTACCTGTTGTGAGATCACCCAAATCTGTCGAGAGACCACGCAAGCCCAGGTGGAGGTAGCAGAATGCTGGCGGTTCTTCTCGTATCGGCCATCGTGCTCTTTGGTCTGGCCTACCGGATCTACGGCGGTTGGATCGGCCGGAAACTCGGATTGAGTGACGAACACGCCGTTCCGTCGGAGTTCATGTATGACGGCACCGATTACGTCCCTGCCAAGACCCCCGTCCTGTTCGGCCACCATTTCAGCTCCATCGCCGGGGCCGGCCCCATTGTCGGCCCGATTCTGGCAGGGCTCTTTTTTGGGTGGCTGCCGGCGGTCATCTGGATCATCCTGGGTTCCATCTTCGTCGGGGGGGTCCACGATTTTGGATCCATGGTGGCGTCCATCAGGCACAAGGCCCGCTCGGTGGCCGAGTTGGCCCGGGACTACATGACCCCCCTTTCCTTCAGGCTGTTTCTGGCGTTCATCTGGCTGGCCATGGTCTACGTCATCGTGGTCTTCATGGATCTGACGGCGGTGAGCTTTATCGATGTCAGGGATTCCTCGGGGGTGGAGACCGCCCAGGGCACGGGTGTGGCCGTGGCAAGCGGGATCTTTATTCTCCTGGCCATCCTCCTCGGCGTGGTGAACAATCGGACCAACATACCGGTCTGGGCATCCACCCTTATTTTCGTTCCCGCTCTTCTGGTCGCCATCGGTTTCTCCACGCAGATCCACTCGGATGGCGGCTACATCCCGGCGTTTTTCTCCGATCCGAAGCACATGTGGATCGTTCTGCTCCTGGGGTACTGCCTCGTGGCCTCGGTGACCCCGGTTTGGGTCCTCCTTCAGCCCCGGGACTACCTGTCCTCCTTCCTTCTTTACATCACCGTCCTCGGGGGTGGGCTGGGGATCCTGGTGGGGACCCTCGGCGGGGGATTGGACGTGACCTGGCCGGCCCTGGTAGATCCCGGAAATCCGGTCTTCTCGGAGATCGCCCACCTGGGACCCCTCTTTCCGATTCTCTTCATCACCGTGGCATGCGGAGCTTGCAGCGGGTTTCATTCCATCGTGTCGTCGGGAACCACCGCCAAGCAGATCAAATGTGAATCCGATACCCGGAGAATCGGTTACGGAGGGATGCTGGTGGAGGGCATCGTCGCCATCATCGCCCTGGGTACGGTCATGGGCTTGACCTTCGGAGCCGACGCTCTCCGAAGCGACCCGGTGGGACTCTTTTCCGCCGGAGTCGGGCGATTCTTCAACATGCTGGGAATTCCCCTCCACTACGGAACCATGCTGGGACTCCTGGCCCTCTCCACCTTCCTTCTGACCACTCTGGATACATGCACGCGGCTGGCCCGCTATGTCCTGCAGGAATTCTTCGGATGGAACAACGCCGAGGGCCGGGTACGATGGACTGCTACGATCCTCACCTTGATTCTCCCGGCCATCATGGCGTTCATGACCTACACCACCCCCACTGGCCAGGTGATCCCGGTCTGGCGGGCCATCTGGCCCGTCTTCGGAGCCACCAATCAGCTTCTTGCCGGGCTCGCTCTCCTGGCCGTGACGGTCTGGCTGAGGCGGACAGGCCGAACCTGGCAGTACGTCGGGGTCCCCATGGTCTTCATGATAGCCATGACGCTCACTGCCACCGTGATGCTCGTGTTCTCCGGGTCCACGGCCACTCCGGTCAGGACGGTCTCAGTGTTCCTCCTGGTCCTGGGGATTCTCATGGTTGTGGAGGCCTTCCGGTCCCTGGGGAAACCGAACGTACCTCCGGAAGAAGTAGTTCTTCGGTCTGATCTGGGAAGCCCTGCCATGGCGTCCGGGGATTAGTGGCATTGGGCGCCTCCGGAGCGCAGCAAAGCAGCATTCCCCCAGCTTGAACACGATCTCGACTGGCGGCTTGCCGAATGGCGGCCACCCCCCATTTTTCCTGTGTAGACACTGATTCAAAGGACCGGCCCCGAACCCTGGAGGAAGGGGCCGAACGGATTGGATAGGACCATGCGGAAAGTTCTTGGACGCCATTTCAGGCCCTTCTCGGCCCTGCCCGCGCTTCTGTTTACCCTGGGCCTGCTTTGCCTTCCCTCGTGTCAAGCGGGGCGAGACACCATCATCCAGGGTCCGGGGCGCCAGGTCGCATCCAACGGCATGGTCGTGTCCGCCAACTCCATCGCCAGCCGGGTCGGGGCTGAGGTGCTGGAGGCGGGGGGGAACGCCGTGGATGCCGCCATCGCCACTGGCTTCGCCCTTGCCGTGGTCCACCCTACGGCTGGAAACATCGGCGGCGGTGGGTTCATGGTGATCCGATTCCCGGATGGGCGCACGACGGCACTCGACTTCCGGGAGAAAGCGCCTCTGGCCGCCCACCCGGAGATGTTTCTGGACGAGAACGGGGAATACTCCTCCGAGCTGCACCACAACAGCCATCGGTCCGTCGGTGTGCCTGGGACCGTGGCTGGGTTCGCCCTGGCCCACCAGGAGTATGGGACGGGGGCCTGGGGACGTCTCGTGGATCCGGCCGTCGAACTAGCCGGCGACGGATTCGTGCTTTCCGAGTCCCTGGCTGGATCCCTGAGTCGATCCCTCCGCTCCATGGAACGCTATCCCGCCAGCCTGGCGAAATTCTCGAAAGGCGGTGTCCCCTATGAGGTCGGGGAGGTGTGGCAGCAGCCGGATCTGGCCGGGACCCTCGCCAGGATCAGGGATCAGGGTCGCGACGGTTTCTATCTGGGTGAAACGGCCCGTTTGATTGCGGAGGAGATGGAGAGGGGCGGGGGGATGATCACCGAGGAGGACCTGGCCCGGTACGAAGCCCAGGAACGGGCACCCATCCGGGGGACCTACCGGGGGTACGACGTCATCAGCATGCCGCCACCCAGCTCTGGAGGGACGGCCCTGGTCCAGATGCTCAACATCCTGGAGGGCTTCGACCTGGCTGCCATGGGCCACAACTCCACCCAGTACGTTCACCATCTGGCCGAAGCCATGCGAAGAGCCTACCGGGACCGGGCTCGATACCTGGCCGATGCTGATTTCGCCGACCCCCCCCTGGAGCGACTGACAAGCAAGGAGTACGCTGAAAGCCTGCGGGCGGGAATCGATGCAGAAGTCGCCTCCGTCTCCACCCCGTCGGATGTGGCCCTTCCCGAGGAGAGCCCGGAGACCACTCACTACTCCGTCGTGGACGGGAATGGAATGGCCGTTTCCGTGACCTATACGCTGGAGGCCGGTTACGGATCGAAGATCGTCGTTCCAGGTGCTGGGTTCCTTCTGAACAACGAGATGGGCGATTTCAACGCTGCCCCGGGCCTGACCAACGATCGCGGGCTGATCGGCACCGAGCCGAATCTGGCTCGGCCTGAGCAGCGTATGCTCTCGTCCATGACCCCTACCATTCTGGCCAAGGACGGAGAACTGGTGGCTGTGGTGGGTAGCCCCGGTGGTCGAACCATCATCAACAGTGTTCTGCAGGTGGTTTTGAATCTCGTGGACTTCGAGATGGACATCCAGGAGGCTGTGAGCGCGAAGAGGTTCCATCACCAGTGGCTTCCGGACCGGATCCGGATCGAGGATGAGGGGGTATCCCCAGAAACCCTGGCGAGCCTGGAGGGCATGGGGCACACCGCCTCCATGTCCGGATCGCAGGGGCGAACCCATTGCATCATGATCGACCCTCGGACCGGCGAGATCGTCGGGGCACCAGATCCTCGTGACGGGGATGGAGGTGCAGCAGGGTATTGAGCCGGAGCAGTCCCGGCTGGGACCGGGGCCGGTTGGAGCTGGGGATGACAAAGAAAGTCAAGAAGACGGATGCGGAGTGGAAAGCCTCTCTCAGTCCTGAGCAGTACCGTGTCACCAGGTTGAAGGGCACGGAGCGGCCTTTCACCGGCGAGTACTGGAACGCCAATGGCGAGGGCGTCTACCGGTGCATAGGTTGCGACACGCCTCTCTTCGACTCCTCCACGAAGTTCGAGTCGGGATGCGGTTGGCCAAGCTTCACCAGCCCGGTGGAGGGGAACAGGATCCGGGAGGAGAAGGATCTCTCTTTTTCCATGGTTCGAACCGAGGTCGTGTGCGACGTTTGTGACGCCCACCTGGGACACGTGTTCCCCGATGGCCCGCCTCCTACAGGTCTCAGGTACTGCATAAACTCGGCGTCACTGCGCTTCGATCCGTCCTGACGATCCCGGCCCATTCCGCTCCAAGACGACCCATTTCGCCCTACAAGGCTGGCCCGTGAACCGCTAGGTTTA
>JASFVN010000438.1:0-3677 GCA_050049805.1 Gemmatimonadota bacterium | reverse complement strand
TGGTCGTAGGAGGGTGGCCCGATAATCTCGGGCTCACACCCAGACAGGCGATTGAGTCGAACCTCGACTATGTCGACATCATCGTGAACAGGGATCTTCCTCGGGTGGGTGGTGTGAAACGAGACCCCGACGGCGTACGCAGACTCATCCGCTCCTATGCCCGGAATGTAGGGACCGATGCCTCACTCAGGACGGTCGCCCGAACCTCCGATCGGCCGCTGAGCGATCGCACGCTTTACGACTACCTCTCACTATTGAGACGGCTTTACCTCGTGGAAGATCAGGACGCCTGGAAGCCGAACCTCCGCTCCCGCATACGCCTTGCGGCTACTCCGAAGCGGCACCTCGCAGATCCATCCCTGGCGGCGGCGGTTCTCTCGGCATCAATAGACCGGCTCGTGGGCCCCGAAATGGAGTTGGCAGGCCTACTCTTCGAATCGCAGGTGATCCACGACCTGAGAGTGTATGCTGAGCCTCACAGGGGAACGGTGTGGTTCTATCGAGACAACAAGGGTTTGGAGGTGGACGCGATTGTTGAAACTCAGGACGGTCGGTGGGCCGCATTCGAGGTCAAACTAGGGCCTGCACGAATCGATGCTGGAGCGCAAAACCTGATAACCCTCCGAGGGAAGCTCATGGCAGAGGAGGCCGCACGCTGTGGAGCCCTGGTGGTGGTCTCAGCAAACACACCCTCGTATCTCCGTTCGGACGGAGTCCAGGTTACCTCCCTTGCTGCACTTGGCCCCTGAGGTCGTCTAGGGCCATAGGTTGGCATGGGGGGGCACCCGTTTCGCCCGGAGCGATTCTTCGGCGCCATTGAGGCCCGGATTCTATCCATCGCCCTACCGGCGCCGTCGGTTAAGCGACGGGCGGTGACGGATGCCGCCCCGACCCTTCGTTTGGCTCGGATCATTGGTCAAATCCGTTCCGTGCGGGCCATTCCCGCCACATGACGTTTCAGCTGACAGTCTGCGCCGGGAGTCCGGGACCTGGATCCCCTCTAGCGACGTTACGGACGTCATAAGTAACGTGGGGCCAACATCTTGTGCTTGCGTTGCGGCCAAACCCGCCGATCCGCGCAATGGGAGACCGGAGCGCCTGGGGGGAGTCCAGGGCCGTTTGCCTCATCTCCCAATTGATCCCTCACCTGTCTTTCTTCATCTTTGAACGGGCCTGGAGGGGTGTCCGAATTGGCTAAGGAACCGGTCTTGAAAACCGGCGCGCGCAAGCGTATGTGGGTTCGAGTCCCACCCCCTCCGTTTTGAGTCTCCTTCCTTCACATCCCGTTCCATCTGCACGGCAGTGGTTTCCAGCCGCCGTTCGGCTTGTTCTCGGCCTGCGCCTTCTCTACTTGCCAAATCCTTAACCAGGTTCCCATTTTCGGTTTCAGTAGGTTGCTGGGGTAGATTGGGTAGTCTCCTCCTTCCGGAGCCGGCCCCTTGGCTCTTGGATCTCTTTTCGTAAGCGGTGTGCACCAACGGCATGAGTCAGCCCGTGCCGTGATATCCCTCCTTTTCCTCTTCTTCCGAACTCCCAATCGGAGAACTCCATGAGGACGGTTCTGCGTGTTCTTGCCGTTGCGGTGATCCTATCACTTCCGATTGTCTATTCGTCTTGCGCGGACGGAGGGGGAGGAAGAACAGGACCGGATCCGTTGCCTGCCGAAACGCTGGCCTCATTCGACCTTTCCGTACCGGACTCCATCACTGAAGGTGAGGGTTTCTCGTTGACTGTTACCGCGGTGGGAAGTCGGGGTACCAAGCCGCTGACGTCCTATAGTGGAACGGCGTTTCTCAGCACGACCTTGGGAACCGTGAGCCCGTCGAGCTTGGCGGTATCGAACGGTGCGGGATCGGGACAGGTGACCCTCAGCACCCCAGGACCCCAGACGCTGACGGCGTCGGGTGGGGGAAGGACGGGATCGGTGGGCGTGGAGGTCACTGATCTTCCGGATCCGACCATCCCTGGTGACCCGAACGCCACCATGGAGCAGGCCGTCCAGGACTCGGTTTACCTCCCGGATCCCGAAGACTACTCCATTGGCCATCCGGAGTTCTCGGGAGTGCACCTGTCCCATAATACGATTCTCGTTGCGTTCAAAGCGGGTACGACGGTGGGAGAGGCAAACGATCTTCTGGTGCCGTTTGGAGCCGATTTGGTCGGTGCCATCCAAGGGGTATCTGGCGCGGTCGCTACGATACTGATATTGAAGCTTCCGACTGAGAACCACCTGGAATTGGATACGGTGTTGGCGGAGCTTCGAAACAGCGACCTTGTGGTGGAGGCTTCGGCCGATGCCCTGATGCAGCCCCTGGCTGTGCCAGGAGACAAGAGTGGCAGGCCCTTCGATTGGACGTGGGAAGTAGAGCCGGAGGGTGGGAACTGGGGCCTTGAACTGAGTCGAGTCCCCCAGATGTGGAACCTGAACGGTGCTCTTTCCAAAGCCGAGGCCTTGGTGTGGACGGGCGTGTATGATGTTGGGTTTATTGACGGGCATGAGGATCTTCCGCCGGACCTCCCGTTTATCAACCTCAGTCCTAGCGTCTTAAACGACCATGGCAACCTTTCGGCTGGTATCATCGGTGCAAAGTTCAACAACCCGGTTGGGATAGATGGGGTGAACCCCTTCTCCGGCCTCATCGTTCAAGCGAGCACGTGGAGTTCGGCCACGGGACCGTCAGAGTCGGCGAGCCTCGCTCAATCTCTGACGAATCTGGCCACGCTGATGGATCAGTACCCTGAAATCCGGGTCCTCAACATCAGCATGGGTTACACTCAGGAGGTTGACACCAATACCGACCTGGCCTGGCAACAGAAGGTTGACGCTGATGGGCTCCTGTTTGCTGAGGTGTTAAGGGGGGTGGGAATGAATCAACCCGTTCCTCTGATCACGGCTGCTGCGGGCAACGAGTCAAACCTGGGGTTCGGGTTGCAGTCGGCGCGATATGCGAGCCCTTACTGCAATGCAGCGTTCGAACACGCGGTGCATTCTGTCTTATGCATCGAGAACGTAGAGTACGACAAGGATGGGGTGGGGCAGGCAAAGAGATGGACGACCTCGAATGTAGGGGGCCACTTCTCGGCACCGGGCACGGAGGTTCGTACCACGGGTGTGTCGCCCGATGGCTATCCTCTGGCCACGGGAACGTCGTCAGCCGCACCCCTGGCTGCGGGCGTGGTCGGCTACATGCTGGCCGTGGAACCCACCCTCACGATCCCCCAGATCCGGGAAGCGCTCTTCAGGACATCCATTCCTGTCGGTGGGTTCGCGAACAATCGCATCGATGCCTGGGCAGCTGTGATGGAAATCGACCGGGTAAAAGGGGGCGATAAGGTCTTGAAGATGATGTTGGACATCGATGACGGCACGCCGGACGGGAATCAACGTGTGGACTATTCGGACCAACCTGAGTTCCCGGACTACGAAGAAGAAGATGCGGACGAAGACGGTGGCATTGGAGATGGAAAAGTCGATATGTCCGACTTTCGCCGGTGGAGGGATTGGGTCCTGATCCTGGAAGATCCCGACGACTTGGCCCTGGACGGGGAAATGGATCACCCGAAACATGATGTGAACGGAAACGGCCAGGTGGATCTACCGGCTCAGGAAGAGATCTACCCGCGAGGTGACTTTAATGGGGACGGAAAGCTATCAACTGATGAGGAGGACAAAGCCT
>JASFVN010000437.1:0-3678 GCA_050049805.1 Gemmatimonadota bacterium | reverse complement strand
CGATGTAGGTGGTCAGGTGGGAATTGAGCTCGTCCGGAGAAACGATGACGCAGGGCCGGGTCTTCTTGATCTCCCCCCCTTGCGTCGGATCGAGCGAGACTAGATAGACCTCACCGCGCTGCGGTACCGTCATTCCCATACCCATTCGGTCTCATCGAAGTCCGTGGGCATCACGTCGTCGAGGAGTCCATCCTCTCCCCGCTCACGGAGGACCCGGGCAGCCTCACCCCAACCAGCCCTCGGTTGGTTGGCGGCTTCGATGACAATCCCCTCCTCCACAACTCGGAGCAGAACTTCGTTTTCCAGGCCAGCCTGTTCCAGGAGTGGCTTGGGAATTCGAACTCCCCTCGAGTTTCCGATTCGAACGATCTTTGTCTTCATTGCAGCCTCCGAGCTGGATATACAATGTAATTACGTAATCAGGAGGCCGCAAGCTTCAGGAAGGAGTCATCCACGTCGTCCGTCCTGTCTTCTTGGCACCAGTTCTTCGCGTAACGAACCATTCGGTTCAAGATCGGAGCCGGGCATCCATGCGTTCGTCTCCAACCCCTGCCGACCGTCCGGTGAGATCCCGAAGGGCCGGGCGGAGCCCGCTCTCAGTCTATGCGCCTATGCGCGCCAGCGCACTCCGGAGCCCGTGCTTGAACCGGGCGTTACTGGACTGGCAGCTACCCTCATGGACGACCAGCCAAAGCCCTTACCTGCCCCCGCCGGAGTTCCGCAGTTCCTCGAACAGGTTGAGTACGAGGATGAAGTTCCACTCGGCGGGACCACCGAGTTCCGACTCGGCGTCCATCCGCGCACCGGACAGGAAGAGCCTCGAGCCATCCCGGGAAACATCATAGGGCACCTGGTTCTCGGGGGTCACCAATAGTCGCCCCCACCCCGATTCTATCACCGAGGTCTCTCCCAGCCCAAAGGTTGGTGACAGTCGCACCGAGGCGACGGCGAGGCGTGAATCTCGATTGAGGAAATACAGCGCGTCGCCTGACCCCGCCCAGACTGGCGCCTCGCCTTCGTCAGTGGACACCTGCCAGATGGTCTGGCCGGCGTCCGGAAAGGGGACCACGTAGACCTGGTAACGTCCCGACTCGGTGGAGGAGAAGGCGAGCCATCTCCCGTCCGGCGAAAGGCGGGGTCCCCACTCCATGCCAGGCGTTGCCCTTACCTCAATGGGCGGTTCATCCGTCCCAGGACGAACCGCCAAGATGCTGCCGGAATCTGGGGCAAGGATGTTCGTCCGGAACACCAACCACTCCCCGTCGGGTGACCATTCCGGTTGGAAGACAGACTCCGCCAGGTCCACGATCCGAACCGCCGGACCGCTGTTGTCTGCAGGCTCGGTCCATAGGTCGAAGTTCCCATCACGGTTGGAGGAGTAGGTGATGCACGTTCCGTCGGGTGTCCAGGTAGGGTGCCTGGATTCACCCTCCAGGGTGAGCTTCAAAGGGGCCCCACCCGCCAGGTCCTTGACCCAGACGTGCCTACCCTGCGACACCGAATCGAAGACGGTCATGACGACTTTGTCTCCCGACGGAGAGATGCGGGGATCGGAGATTGTCTGCCGCCAGAGGGAATCGACGGGAGTGACCTCACCAGAGCGAGTGAACCAGCTGGGCAGAGCAGGGCCTACCTCTTGGAGAGGTCTGAAAAGCAGAGTCCCATCCTCGGAGACCGAGAAGGGATCACTGCCGCCGAATCTCTGGTCGTCCCCGACTAACTCAAGGGATACCCGATCAGCCACCATCACCGGGTCACCTCGGAGGGCCAGGGTCTCCGGATCGAACGGCACTGCCATGATGGTCTGTTCGGCGGTAGCATAGATCAGAAAACCGCTTGGCGTGTACCGTGCGAAGACGCCGGTCACCACGGGAGATCGCTGCCCGGACCCGAGATCAAGCGCAACGATCCGGTGGAGTGACAGATCCTCGGGGGGTCCCCCGGTCACAGTGAAAAGAATGGTCTTCCCGTCCGGGAGCATCTGCGGATAAACATGGCCGGTCTCGCCGGAAGAGGGATCGATACTCGTTACTTCTTCTATCGCTCCCCCCTCCTCAGATACCCGTCGGAGTCCTTTCCGCCAGGATCCCAGGTAGAGGAAGCCATCTGGAGCCCAAGCCATCCCCACAGGAACCCAGCCCCACCCGGCTTCCTTCAGAAGAGTCCTTGGCCCGACTCCGTTGACGGGCAGGATCCGGAGGGCCAAGGAGTCCCTCATCACGACGGGAAATGCCATACTCGCCCCATCGGGGGAAAAGATCGGGGAAAAGCCACCCTCCGTGCCCCTGAGAGGCGTGCTCTCAAGACCATCCCTCGGTCGCACACGGAGGGGATCCTCGAAGAAGGATACATCGGGATCGAAGGCGCGCATCAGAAAGGATGCCCCGTCTGGGGTGAGCCAGGCGGAACCGACCTGCAGGGTCCGTGAGAGCGTTACCGAGAGGCGGCTCACCGGTGGGACGGACTGGGATTGAGAAAGGACCCATCCCAAGAAGAGAAGCAGGGCTGCGGCCAGGGCGGTGGATCCCAGCGCAATCGGCTTCCAGATTCCCGGAACAATTCCTAATCCTGCCTCTCCATGCTGAAACCCTGGATCCTTCAGGGCCCGCGCGAGCGCGGCGGCGCTCTCGAACCGATCGGCGGGCAGCTTCTCCAGGGCCCGGCGGATCACGGCGTCGACATTCCCGGGAATGGATCGGCGCAGTTGGCTTGGGCTCGCCGGCTCTTCCGTCAACACCTTCGCTAACACGGCGTGAGTCGCGGCACCCGTGAACGGCGGCTCCCCCACGAGCATCTCGAACAAAACACATCCCAGGGAGTACACATCGGAGGCCATGCTCGGGTCCCGGTCCGCGCTGGCCTGCTCTGGGCTCATGTAATGAGGCGTACCAAGGGAGAGTCCCGTCTCGGTCAGCCTCCCGCCCCCGGCGGCGCTCACGGCCAGTGAGATCCCGAAATCCGCGATCAGGGGCTTGCCCCCGGACAGGAGAATGTTGGCCGGTTTGATGTCCCGATGGATGATGCCCTGGTCATGGGCGGCCTGGAGAGCCTCAGCTACGTCGGAGGCGATGCGCACAGCCTCTTCCACCGGGAGTTGCTTCTCCCGATCCAGCTTCTCCCTCAGGGACTCTCCCTCCACAAACGGCATGACGTAGAAAAGGAGTCCGTCGGCCTCTCCCGAGTCGAAGAGAGGCAGGATGTTCGGGTGCTGAAGGCCCGCGGTGGTCTCGATTTCCGCCAGGAATCTGTCAGACCCCACGACGGCGGATAGCTCCGGCTGGAGGACTTTGAGAGCCACCTTGCGGCGGTGCTTTAGGTCCTCGGCCAGGAAGACCGTGGCCATCCCGCCACTACCGATTTCCCTCTCGATGCGGTAGCGGTCGGCTAGGACCGCGTTGATCCGATCAGCAGTGCTTTGCGAGGAGGCCATCAAAACGGCTCCGGCGTTTTCGGGTCCCCGTCTGTTCCACTCAGCCCCATCAAGATGTGAACGGGGTTAAGAAAACAGCAAGGAAGTGCTTGACCTTGATGCTTGACCTTGATTACCTGCAGAAAGCACGGAGATTGCCAGTCCTGTAACGAACCATTCGGTTCAAGATCGGAGCCGTGCGCCCAGATGAACAGGCTCACCTTTGGCTCCCCGCACGGCGAGATCCCGGAGGGCCGGGCCCTTGGTGT
>JASFVN010000436.1:0-3681 GCA_050049805.1 Gemmatimonadota bacterium | reverse complement strand
AAGGCGAAAAAGGGCCGACATCATCGACACCTGGTTCTGGAACAAACACGATCGAAGCAGCATCGCCCTGGCGCCCTATGTCGACAAAGAATTGGTCAAGCACTATGTGAGGGGAAAAGTCCCGGAGGTCGGCGTGCCGGAGACGTACGCAGTGTACCGGGATGTGAGTCAGCTCTCCGGCTACAGGCTTGATCGACCCTTTGTGGCCAAGCCTACCCACAGTTCGGGAGTGGTCGTTCTGAAGCCCAACGGGGGTAGCCTCGACGAAGGAGAGTTGGGAACTCTCGCGTGGGCCTTGAGGCGAAACTTCTACATCCAGGGAGGGGAGATCCAATACCGGCACCTGGAACCCAAACTTATCGTCGAGGAGTTCGTCGGTCAGATTCCCAATCCGGCGCCGGATTTCAAGTTCCAGTTCTACAAGGGGTACTTCCAACACTGCTTCGTCCTGTTCGGGCGCCACAGCGAACCCAAACCCCTCTTTTTGGATCGCAAGGGGGAGCCTTTCCATCTCGAATACCATTGCCATCTGCAGGAGAAAGCAATGGATTTCTGGCGGGGCGACTTCGCCTTACCTGAGTGCTACGAAGAGATGGTTCGGGTCGGGGAGATCTTGGCCGAGCCGTTTACCTCCTGCCGGGTGGACCTCTTTCCCCAAGAAGGCAGGATCCACTTCAACGAGCTGACTTTCTCACCAGCCAACTGCTTGTTTTACTGGGAGCCCAAGGGCTTCATGGATCTCGTGGGCCCCACGGAGGCGCCGAGGCCTTGACGTCGGCGGCCCGATTCAGCCCCTTTTGGGCCCTCTGGACCTTCATTGGTCTGGGACACCTGAGATGGCACCTGGTGCCTCTCTTTGTCGGGTTGAATCTGGGTGTGGCAGGGTTAGGGGTGGCCATCTCCAGCTACATCCTGGACCTCGTCCCCTTTTCCCTGGACCTTTCCTCGGCTCTGGGCGAGATCGAGGTCTCCACCGCCACCCGCACCGCAGCCGCCTCCGGCCCGGTGGGATTCGCCGAGGGTCTGGTCAGCCTCCTGCCCCGGAACCCGTTCACCGCCGCCGCCGAGGGGAACCTTCCCCAGCTCCTGACCTTCACCCTGATGGTGGGGGCGGCCATCGGCTGCCTTCCAGAGGGTACCAGGACCCAGTCCTCCCTGGCCAGCGTGCCCGGCCTCACCCAGGGGGCCCGGGACGAGCTGAAGCTGCCGGAGGAAGCCATGGGCGTGGTGATCCCCCTGCGGCCGCAACGCTCAAGCCGAGCACCGCCCTGCATCAGACCATCGCCTGCCTCTTCATGGCTCGTATGTTCGGGGTGGATCTGGGGCTCGGAGCTCTGATCACCTTCATGGGAGCGATGATCCTGCTGAGCTTCACCACGGCAGGGACCCCCCGGGGTGGCAGCAGCTTCCGGTACCTGCCGTTCTACATCGCGGCAGGAGTCCCAGCTGAGGGGTTCGTCATCATGGTGGCGGCCAAGACCATCCCGGGCCTCTTCCTCACCATCCTGAACTCCACGGCCTACATGTCGGTGGCAACCCTACTGACCCGCCGGCACCGGTCCTAACCAGGTCTCCACCTCACTGGCTCCGTCGGGCATGGTCCTGAACAGGCAGTTCCCTGGAGAGAAGGTCCACTCCCCGAAGTACACCTTGTCTCCCGCGGAAAAGAGGTCCACTCGAACGTACTCGAAGAGCGCCGAGAGCTTTTCGGCCGCGGCTACCACGTCCTCCCAATTATCCGGAGCGTCAAGAGGCGGATCGTCCGGCCCCGCAGGGTTGTCTCCCCAGGGTGAGGAAAACCCCAGGGGCAGGAGCTTCCCATCCCGATCGAGCTTCTGGTTCCGGGAGTTCCCGAAGCGATCCATGATGACGGTGCAGTAGAGAAAGTGGCCCCGGTAGCAGTGGACCTTGTAGTCCCACGGGACATCAGGCGGCTGGCCAAGGAATTCCTCGACAATGATCTTCTTTTCCAGGAAGCGGTACTGAAGTTCGCCTCCGGCCTTATAGTAGTTGTAGTTCAGCTCCCGCTCCATCTCCTCCAGTTCCCCCGGCGTCAGAGGCCCTCCCCGGGGTTTTCGGACCACCACGCCGGAACCGTGGGCCGGCTTGGCAACGTAGGGCCGGTCCAGATTTAACGCCACCAGCCCTTCCCGGGTCCGGATCACCTCGTACAGCTCGGCAATCCCCACCTCCGGGGCCAGGCTCCGGGCGAAGATCTTCGCGGTCTCCTTGTCCACGAAGGGCCCCAGAGCAATGCAGCTTTGGTCGTGCTTCTGAAAGAACGCCAGGTGCTTCACATTCAGTCTTCCCCTGCGGGGGAATTGACGGTGCACGTAGAAGAAGAGGAGGTAATTCGGAACCGTGTGGAAGACCCGGATGTTGGTCCAGTGGTAGATCCGGAAAAAGACCCCGGCCACCATGAGGGCCAGGTCGATACCGGCGGGAATTTTGGGGAGAGGCTTCACGGGCTCACTTCCTGCCGCGGGGGTTCGTGGGCTCGACTTCGGGGATCCTGTGGCTCCCCGGGCTGACCCCTGAGGAACAAATAGTACACTGGAAGCCCTGACAGAATCAGGCCGAAGCTGAAGAGGGTCATGCCCGGTTCCTGGATCAGAGCATTCAACACCATGGCCGCCGCCGCAACCAAAAAAATTCCCGGCACCACCGGATACCCCCAGGTTCGATACGGGCGGGGTGCGTCCGGGCGGGTTCTTCGGAAGATGAAGACAGCCCCGACCATGAGGATGTGGAAGGGCCATACGCCGAGAATGAAAGTCTGGGCCAACTGCTCGAAGGACCGGGACATGACATAGACCACACCCAGGAGGGCCGTGAAGAGGGTGGCCATGTGTGGCGTCAGAAACCTGGAGTGCACCTCCCCGATGGGGGAGAACAGGAGCCCATCCCTGGCCATGGCGTAAAAGATCCGGGGGTTGAACATCATGGCGGCCTGAACGGCCCCGAAGGTGGCCACCACCACGACCAGGGAAATGAGGGTTCCACCCCAAGGTCCCAGGGACGCCCTGGCTGCGTCGGCCGCCACCATATCCGATGCGGCCATGGCCTGAATCGGCAGCACGTAAAGGAAGGCCGCGTTGGTGAGAAGGTAGACCAGAAGAACCGACGCGATGCCCCCCATGAGGGCCCGAGGCAGGACCCGGGCCGGATCCTTCACCTCCCCCGCCAGGGCCGCCACGCTGGACCAGCCCGAGTAGGTCCACATGACCGTCACCAGGGCCAGCCCGAACCCGCCCCAACTGGCGGGTGCCATGGTAATCCCTTCCGAAAAGGCCCCCGTCGATCCGGTTCCCCACACCAACATGGCCACGGCCAGGAAACCCAGAAACAGGAGCTTCAGGCCTGTGAGGGAGTTCTCCAGCCAGGCACTCAGGAGGAGGGATCGGAAATTCAGGGCCGTCACCACCATGATGACCACCGCGGCGATGAAACGCTCGCCGATGGGCTCTCCCGGAATAAGGGGGGCGAGGTAGGCCCCCAGAATCAGGGACATGGCTCCGAACGATGCCGGGGTAAGCAGAAGAAGGCGGGTCCACCCGTAGAGGAAAGCCAGGGGTCGACCGTAGCCTTCCCTGATGAAGACGTAGGCTCCCCCGGCCTCGGGATACATACAGGAGAGTTCTGCCACCACCAGAGAGCCGCAGAAGGCCAGCACCCCGCCCA
>JASFVN010000435.1:0-3687 GCA_050049805.1 Gemmatimonadota bacterium | reverse complement strand
GATGGACTCAGTTCCGGGAACGAATGGAGAACTGGGGAAAGGGCATCTACATGACCCCGGAGATGGTGGACTCCATCAATCCCCGGCACCCCGCCGATGTCTTTCGGGGTCAGGAGAAGACCTGGCTCAGCTGGTATTGGGGTGGACGTATGGCTGTGCCCAGGGTCAAGACCTATCTGGGCCGCGGGTGCGTCTCCTATCTCCTGGACGGTAGGTCCGTCGATCCGGGATTCTGGGGGAACCTCTGGGAGGATTCTCCCCTGGGGTGGATCACCGGGAAGGACGTAGTCGCCGTGGAGTACTATCGCTATATCGGGGAGGTCCCCCCGGAGCTGAGACGCTTCGCCGACGATGATGGCCACATGTGCGGGTTGGTGGTGTTCTGGACGGCCCTGGGTTGGGACCGGCCGGACCGGCCTTAGGAGGAGTTTCATGTCCATCCGGTTGTCGAGGCCACGCTGCAGGAAAGGGGGGCGGATATTTTATTGGCTCCTGGCCCTGGTCCTTTTCTGGGTGGCCTTTCCAGCCTTCGGCGCGGCGCAATCGATCCGAGGGCGAATCCTGAATGAAGAAACGGGGACGCCCGTGCCTTTGGCGAGCGTGGCTCTCCTGGGCACCGGCGAGACCGCCGTCAGCCAGACTCTTTCGGGCAACGACGGCACCTTCCGACTCCAGGCACCTTCCGGCGGTTTCTATCGCCTGCGGGTGTCCGGCATGGGCCTGGCCGATTTCCGGACCTCCGTCTTCGCCGTAGGTGAGGAAGAGACGGTCACCTTCGAGGTCCGGGTACCGGCCAATCCATTGGAGCTCGATTCCCTGCTGGTGGAGGTTCAGGGGAATCGAGGCCGGGACCGTTTTCAGCAACGGGTGGAACGTGGCTTGGGATTCTTCCTGGATCGGGCCCAGCTGGATGTCATCGATCCGGTGGACATGGTGGACATCTTCAGAGCCGTGGAGGGTGTCCAGATGTCGTGGTCCTTTGTGCGGCACGACGACGGCGGCACCCGTCCGACGCCCACCGTGAGAGCCGGCCCCCAGAGCTGTATGACCTATATGTTGGATGACCGCCCCGTCCGCGGCGGAATCGGTGACAATCGCAGCCCCCTCGTGCTCTTTCCCCTCGCCGGCCTTCGGATGGAGGACATCCAGGCCGTGGAGGTCTACAGGAGCCTGTCGGAGGTGCCCGAGGAAATCCGGAATTCAGCCTTTCGTCCCGTCTGGGGTAAACACGGAGCTTACCACGAGTTGACCTGCGGGATCACCGTGTTCCGCACCAAAGCCCGTTGGTGAACCAGCGGCTTACGGGAACTCTCCTTGCAGGGAAGGGCGGCCCAGGGCACCTTATTGGGGTCGACCCGGGGATTGGAAGCTTTCCCCGCTCCTTGTGCTCCACCCAGCGAAGGCCGAGATGAAATACCGCCCTGCTCCCGCGCGACGCCGATCTTTCCGTCACCCGAAACGGAGCCGTCGTTTCCCGTTGAGGAACGCCGCCCTCACCCTGGGGCTCGCCCTCCTGGTTTGGAGCTGCAACTCCGACGACTCTGAAGCTTTCTCCATCTACGGAAGCTGGGCGGGGACGTTGACGGAAGCCACGGAGGGGTATACGGGACCCGGTGTCGAGTTCACACTGGTCCTGCTCAACGAGGGTCAGAACGCGATCGTTGGAACGGCTCAGATGACCGTTCCGCCGGAAGGCGAAGCTACAGGAACGGTTGAAGGCACAAAGGAGGGGAAGGACGTCACCTTCACCATCAATTTCGAGGGTATGGAGATAGCGGGGTCTGTCTTGTTCGTGGGTGCCTTTCAGAGTGAAGACGTCCTTTCCGGGACGGTGGACAGTGGCCTCCTGGGAGGAACCTTCCCTATCACGTTTCAAAGGCAGTAGGCTCGGGCCCCCCACCGTCTCGTTCTTCTCCCGGATCCACTTCGATGATGGGCAGCCCTCGCTCCCTGAGGGTGCCGTTGAAGCTCTGGAGCTCGTTCTGAACCAGATCTCGATAACCCGCTTCCGCCGCGCCGAGTAACTCCCGAAGTACCTGGTGGGCTTCCCGGGCTTGCTGCGTCGGAGCATGGTCGGAGCTCTGCACGTGGCTCGCCAGGTAGATCAGCTTCGCTGTGAGCTTCACCGGCCACATGAAGAATCCGCCCTCCTTCTGTTGGACCAGGCTGTCGGCCAGGGCGGCGAAGGCGGCTTGGAGCCGCCGGGCCTCCTCCCTGAGCCCCCCTTCCTCAGGCAGAGTCGCCCTCTCCTGGGCGGCCTCCCGCTCCTGTACCTCCGGGTCATCCCCTGCTTCCCCGAGGAGGCCACCGAGTTGGGCCCGAATGGTGTCGATCCGCCGCGAGAGCTCCTGGGAGGTGTCGATGTCGGCTTTGATTTCCCGCATCAAGGCGAACTGAACCGCGATGTCCTGAAGGCTTCCTCCTGAGTCGGGGTCTTTCAACACTTTCAGGCTCTGGGAGTGTTCGGCACCGTCCACCTTCAGGGTGATCAGGTACTCGCCCGGGGGCTGCAGAAGGCGGGCCGAAGTGCCCGGTGGCCCGCCTCCCCCCTGGGCGCCGCCCCGGTCCGGTCCTTCCCTCAGGTCCCATTGGATCCGGTTGATTCCCCGGTCCCTCGTTCCCTCCAGGCTGGCGACGATGCGACCGGTAAGGTCCTCCACGGTCACCTCCACAGGACCCTGCGGCTCTTTCCCGAGCCAATAGGACAACGAAGCGCCGTAGGGTGGGTTTTCCCCGGCTGTGGGATCGTCGGACATTTCCCGGATGCCGTCCTCATGTAGCCGAAACCGATAGGCGTCCCGGGGCCGGAAGAGGTAGGCGTTCCTCACCACCACCTCTTCGGTGAGTTGCTGGAGAGGGCTCAGGTCGTCCAGGATCCAGAAGCCCCGTCCGTAGGTGGAAAGGACGAGGTCGTTGAAGTGCTCCTGCACCGTGAGCCAGGAAACCGGGGCCGGGGGAAGGTTCAGTTGCAGGGGCTGCCAGAGGTCTCCGTCGTTGAACGAAACGTACATGGCGTTTTCCGTAGCCAGATAGAGGAGGCCAGGCCGGACAGGGTCCTCACGCACGTTGCGGGTGAAGCTGAGGGGGCTCCTCGGAATGCCCTCGACGATGAGCTCCCAGCTGACTCCGTAATCCTTCGTCCTGTAGACCCAAGGATCGAAGTCTCCCTCCTGGTGACCATTCACGGTCAGGTATGCGGCACCGGAGTCGAAGCGGGACGGCTCGATGTTGTGCACCGTGCCCCAGGGGATCAGCCCGGGGATCCACTCGGTGACGTTGGTCCAGTTTTCTCCACCGTCCCTGGTGACCTGGACGGTGCCGTCGTTGGTCCCGACCCAGATCAGCCCTTCCTCCAGGGGGGATTCGGCGATGGAGTAGATCGTGTTCCCGTATTCGACGCCGAGATTGTCCGGGGTGATGCCCCCGGAATGGCCCTGCTTGCTCTTGTCGTTCAGGGTGAGGTCGGGGCTGATGATCTGCCAGCTGGATCCCCCGTCACGGGTGACGTGCAGGAACTGGCTCCCGACGTAGATGGTGTTGTGATCGTGGGGAGAAATGGCGATGGGAAAGTCCCAGATGAACCGGAATCGAACGTCGGAGGCGGCATGTCCGAAGGTCGCAACGGGCCACACTTCCACGTCCCGGGTGTCTCCCGTCCTGCGGTTGTGCCGGACCACGATCCCGCCA
>JASFVN010000434.1:0-3694 GCA_050049805.1 Gemmatimonadota bacterium | reverse complement strand
GGACGAAGACGAGGAGTTCTGGCGCACCAAGGAATTCCTGGCCTGGCTCTACAACAACGCGCCGAACAAGAACGAGGTGGTGGTGAACGACCGGTGGGCGAAAGGCATGGTGGGGCAGCACGGGGACTACTACTCCAGCGAGTACCAGGACCTGGAGGGAGTGGGAGCCCACCATCCCTGGGAAGAGAGTCGGGGACTGGGCCTTTCCTACGGCTACAACCGGGCCGAAAACATCAACCATTATCGGACATCGAAGGAACTGGTCCACGAGCTCATCGACGTGGTGAGCCGCGGCGGAAATCTCCTGCTCAACGTCGGCCCCACAGCCGACGGGAGGATCCCCGTCATCATGCAACAGCGTCTCGGGGACATCGGAGCATGGATGAAGATCAACGGGGAGGCCATCTACGGCACCCGGCCGTGGGCGCCGACGGGCGAATCCGGCGAGGGGAGCGAGTCGGTTCGGGAAGATCAAAAGCCCGGGCCCGAACAGGCACCACCGGGCAATGACCTCCCGGCGATTCGCTTCACCAGGAAGGGCTCCGACCTCTACGTACACCTCATGGAATGGCCGGAAGGGGATATACGGATCTTAGGCCTGGGTCGACCAGATGGGCCGGAAAGCCCTGGAGGACCGATCCGGGCAGGAGTGCCGGGCCAGGCCGGAGGCATGACCGTCCAGCTGCTGGGTTTCGAGGGGGACATCGAGTGGAGAGTGGAGGGCCAATCCATGGTCATCGATCCCCCGCTCATGTCTCCCAGGCAGGTACCGAGTTCCTACGCCTACGTCTTCAAGATCGGCTCCGCCCTACCTCCGGAGCCGGGGGACACACCGACGGCCACGGGATCGGAAGAGACCTCCGGGGCCATGCCCCAACGCCCCGAGGAAACCGAGGTATGGGAGCCGGAGCCTGGCTTGGTGACGCCAGGTCGGCAGGGTACCCCCCCCTCGGACGCCATCGTCCTCTTCGATGGGACGGACCTCGGCATGTGGACCCACGAGGATGGGAGGGAGGCGGAATGGACGGTGGAGGACGGGGTGGTGACCGTGGCGCCGGGAACGGGAGACATCCGAACCCGCCAGGGCTTCGGCGACGTCCAACTCCACATCGAGTGGCGTGCGCCAGCTGAGGTTGTCGGTGAAGGGCAGGGACGGGGCAACAGTGGCGTCTTCCTCATGGAGCGGTACGAGGTGCAGGTCCTCGATTCCTACGAGAACAGGACCTACTCCAACGGGCAGGCGGGCTCCATCTACAAGCAGCATATCCCCCTGGTGAACGCCTCCCGGCCGCCCGGTATGTGGCAGAGTTACGACGTGGTGTTCATCGCTCCTCGCTTCAATCCTGACGGGACTTTGGTCAGCCCAGCCTACATGACCGTCTTCCACAACGGGGTCCTTGTTCAGAACCATGCTGAGCTCCAGGGTCCGACGGTCTACATCGGACTGCCGGAGTACGAAGCGCATGGCCACCGGGAGCCCATCCTCCTCCAGGACCACTCTAATCCCGTGAGTTTCAGGAACATCTGGGTTCGGGAGATCCCGGCAACGCCTTCGCTGGAGGGATTTTGAGGCCTCGGATTCTCAGGCGGCCGGACCGCGGCTGCACCCCCAAGCAACCTAAGTAGAATTCTAGTCATCTAAGGGAGAGAACCGACGTTCGGCGCAGGGTGGTCCCTGCCGGCCCGGCCCAGCGGCACAGCCGAAGCACGATCTCCGGAGGCCAAGGATGACCAGAACCAACCTCACCTTCCCCACCGGCCTGGTCCTTCAGGCAATCGCCGCGGGAGACTGCTACGGCTTCGACATCATCGAAGCCACAGGGCTTCCCAGCGGAACCGTCTATCCGGCACTGAGACGCTTGGAAGGGGCCGGATTCCTCTCGTCGAAGTGGGAGGAAGAAAAAGACGTGGACGGAAGACCGGCCCGTTGTTACTACGCCCTCACCCCCGAGGGATCCGCTCTTCTCCATCGTATCGTCCAGAGGTTTCCCGCTATCCCCTCGAGCCTGGCGGGACATCCGCAAGGAGGGTCCGGAACCCCCGCACCAGACTCGGGTGGTTTGGCCAAGGAATCCGCCGGCCTCACCGTCACGGAACCGGAGAGGGCCTAAGAGAAGATGGACGATCTGCCTGCTTTCGGGGTTCTGAGGGTCCTCCTGCGGGCTTTCAGCCTCCTTGCCCCCCGGGGGCAAAGGACTCGCTGGCTCCGGGAGTGGGAGGGTGAGTTGGCCCACCGGCTCCGCGTCGCTTCTCTCCCGGGAGCGTTGGGACTCCTCTATGCCGCCCTCCGGGACACCCGGCACCTCCGATTCTTGAGGACCCCGAACACCAGAGGTTCCTTTGCGTCGGATCCCGCGTTTCGGTTCCAAACAGAGATATCGAGACAGGACAAGCCCATGTTTGCCGAATTAATCCAGGACTTTCGCTTCAGCTTTCGGGCCCTTCGGGCGGCCCCCTGGTTTTCCCTGGTCACGGTTCTCACCCTGGCTCTGGGGATCGGATCGAGCGTGGCCATGTACGGTGTTCTCCACTCAGCCTTGCTCGAGCCCCTGCCCTTCCCCGAGCCTCATCGTTTGGTCATGGGCCGAGATCACCGCGGAGGGCATCTATCCGGTGCCGACTACTACGACTATCGGGACCAGTCGGAGGCCTTCCAGGAGCTTGCCGCCATCATGCCCTTCCCCATCGACCTGACCATCAGCGGGGGTGGCAATGCGGAGAGGGTATCGGGAACCGTTGTCTCGACCAACCTTTTCACGGCCCTGGGGGCGAATCCTGCGACAGGCCGCTTGTTCCAGGAAAGGGACGGCTTCGACGGCGAGGAGCCCGTGGTTGTTCTTTCATACGGACTCTGGCAGCGACGTCTGGGAGGTGATCAGGGGGCCGTGGGTCGCTCCATCGATCTGGACGGTGCCCCCTTTACGGTGATTGGGGTCCTCCCCCGGGACTTCTTCTTCATGGCGCCGGCGGATGCATGGATCCCCATGCGCCCCGGCGAATACGCCGCAGCAGACCGAAACAGGCACAACTGGACCCTGGTTGGGCGCTTATCTCCAGGGGTGGGGCTCGACGAGGCCCAGGCCGACGTCGATGTCGTCTCAGCCCGCCTGAGAGAAGCGTACCCGGAATCGAACCAGGACAAGGGCCTCTTTCTCTCCGGCCTCCACGAGGCCCTGACCGGAGACTATCGGCTGAGCCTATGGATTCTCACCGGAGCGGTGGGGTTGGTTCTCCTGATTGCCTGCGGAAACGCAGCCGGGATCTTCCTGGCAAGGGCGCCTGCTCGACGCTTCGAGCTCTCAGTCCGCTCGGCAATGGGAGCCTCCCGGGCCCGATTGGTTCGGCAACTCCTGGGCGAAAGCATGGGACTGGCCCTACTGGGCGGAATCGCGGGAACCGTCATGGCTCAATGGTTTCAGAGCGTGATGTTGGAGTACCTCCGTATGGACCGCCTCGGCCCCCTGGAGCCGGAGGTCTCCCTCCCCGTTCTCGCTGCTGCCATTGGGATTTCCCTCCTGTCCGGCCTGTTCGCCGGTGTATACCCGTCCCTGAAAAGCGCAGGAGGACGGTTGACGGAGGGATTGAAGGCCGGCCAGCGTAGCGGCGGCGATGGTGGGTCGGGGTTTCGGACCGGTCTGGTGGTGGCCCAGGTCGCTTTGTCCGTGGTCCTCCTTGCAGGCTCGGGCCTACTGGT